>JAUZOM010000013.1 GCA_030706465.1 Bacteroidota bacterium
ACAATAAGCAATAGCTTCGTAAGTTTTTTCATGAGAATTGATTTTTACAATGTTTGAATTCTAAGAATTTATTTTATCAATTCAGAATTAGTTGTGCTATTCTCCGATTATGAAATTGATATTCAATTTGCAACGAGAGTTAATATATAAAACGAATTATTTCATTCCAGATAAAGCCGGTTTCAGTCAATCAATTATTTAATTTAAATTAAGTCTACGAAGAGAATCTCTTCGTAGACTTAAAAGGGTTTATAATTTTAAAATCTTTTGTGTTGAAAGTTGGCCATTAGCCAATTTCACCGTTACAAAATAATTGCCAGAAGTTATATCGCTTAAATCAATTGTTCTTGTCAAGCCATTCATCAAGATTGATTTCACCGATTGGCCTAATAGATTACGAATAATTACCTGGTTGATTTCTGTTTTAGCAGAAACATTCAACTGATCTTTAACCGGATTTGGATAACAGGAAATACCTTTATCAGAAACTGGATTTGAAATTCCGGTTGCTGCATCTTTATAGAAATACAGGTTATCCATATAGAAAGTACCAAAACTGCCGGTCGTTACAAATCCTACTTGTTTTAAATCGGTTTTTACTGCATTAGTAAATAAAGTTAACGGAATATCTTTACTATTCCATTGATTTGCAGTAAGAGTCCCTAAAGAAACCCAATTTGCTGTTGTAGCAGTAATTGTAACAAATTGAAGACCTATATCCATTGTTGAAAGAGGGAAAACATCGACATGTAAATAAGTCATACCACTAACATCCAAAGGAGTACCCACAAAAGTTGGACTTCCACAATTACCTGCTTCAGTGGTTACAACTTTTTTACCATTATCCCCAGATGCAAATGTGCAATCTGAAAAATTCATATCCCACCAATTACTAAATTCAGTTACAGTTACAGCAGGAGTATAAGCATCGCTATATATTGATTTTACTTTTGATGCAAGAACAGTTGGAGCAGGCGCTGATGCCGGCAATAAAGGATTCTGTGTTACAACAATAGTCTTGGTTGCACCACTTCCTGTAATCGTAACATTTGCTGTTCTGGGAGCGTATGCAGTGTTCGCAGTTGCTGCTGTTAATGTAATAGTTGCATTTCCTGTACCACTTGTACTGCTTGGTGTCAGCCAAGTTTGGTCACTGGCAACAGTCCATCCGCTTGCTGTAGTGATATCAAACGTATTTGAACTGGCAGCGGGTTGTGCAACGGTTAATGCCGCTGTCGAGACAGTAAGAGTTGGTGTTACATCTGTCCAGAAATAAATATTATCAAAATAAACTGTTTTTCCTCCCGAACCAACAAGTTTCAATTGATAAACATCCTTCATGGTCAATCCCTGGGATGTGAAATCAGTTAATGGAATATCGTAACTTTTCCAGGTTCCATAATCAGCCGATGTCAGGGCGATTGTTTTGAATTTTTCTGCCTCATTTGCAGCTCCGGTCCAACAAATAGGATAAACTGCTACTGAAGTTTCTTCCGCAGTCCAGATATCAATATGGAAATATTTCATGTTTGTCGAGACTGGATAAATATGGTCGAATGTAGTTCCCTGATAATTGAAGTTGGAATATTTTAATATATCATCTGATCCTATCTTTATTGTTGACTGAACAGTTGCTTGTCCCCATCCCGGATTCAAATTTAGATTTGTAACCGCTGCACTACCCGTATAGGCGTTACTAAAAATTGACATTACATTAGTAGAAGGAGCTGTAGGAGCTGTAGCTGAGGTAGTTAGAATAGGCATTGCCGGCGTGGCAAAACTTATAGAAGCTGAATTAGCCGATACATTTCCCGCAGCATCTTTTGCTGTAATCGTAAGGTTATAGCTTGTAGAAGCAGCTAAACCCGTAACTGTAACATTACCTGATGCGTCAGTAACAAGTGCTTTGTTGGTTATGCTATTTGTTGCATCGTTCGCAATGTAATTAATAACCGGAGATGTAACATCGTCGGTTGCTGTAAGATTTAAAGCGACCGAATTAAATGTAGGAGATCCTACAACCGTTGCAGTTCCCATTACTGGTTTTGTGACATCGGATGATGCAGTACAAGTCCCTGTCCAATCAATATCATTTGGCCATGTACCAAAATTTACTTCACCAGGCATTAATACGTACAAAGGAGTATACAAATTTGGTGCAGAACTTGATGGAATATCAATAGTAATTTTTTTACCATCAGAACTCCTTTTATAACCAGCAAGATTAATCAATTGATTACCCCCTACACCATTGATATTACAGTAACATCCGGAAGAAAGATTTGCCATTGCAACATCTGACTCAATTGTAATTCGATAATTTCCAGTCGACGGAGTTTCACAAGACAAATAAATTGTATTTGTCCCTGAAGAGATCGTTTTGTGACAATACTGTTGTGCTGCATTAACATCAGAGAATGCAGCTCCCCAAGCTACCATAGCAGCTATTAAGAGGAAAATTCTGGTAATTTTTTTCATGATTGATTTGTTTAAAATTAATTAATAAAACATTGTTAAGACAGTTATTAAAATATTTTTTAATTTTCTATTATTGATTGTGATAACTCTTCATTTCATTTGTATCTCCTTTCTGATAAAATTTAATGTAATCAATATACATTCTTGCTTCGCCATTTTTTAAAGCAATTACATCATTTATGTTTTCTGAAAAATGTACCTTCAAATGCAAGAATAATATAGAATAGCTTACGAAAATAATGCAACGTCTGATTTGGAAGATCATCATCCATTATTGGCATCTAATAGTAAGGTTTTACATTAGGACATTCATCTAAGGCCAAATACATTTTTATTGAATCCGGAATCTGGAGTCCAAAACAAAGTAAATGTATGAAATTCTTGTAAACGATATTAATTATATCTGTTAAAAATGGCCTACCAAACAAGTTTATAATCCTGAGCACTTATAAATAATGTGTTTAAAACAAAACAAATAAAGTCAAAATATGGTTTTTCCCGTTTCTTTCAAATTAAGAATTCAAAGGAGATTAGTAATTGAAATTACTGGTTTTTAAGTTCTCATCGCTAACTATATAATCGGTATAAATTAATTTACATTTTGTTATCCAATATAGTTTCTTTATGCGTCTACTTCAATGCATGTCAATAAAACTAATAGCTTAAAGAAAAGAGATCAAAACAAAAGCTTTGTGATTTTTTTATCTATAAAAAATTTAATTGTAGCATCTATAATAATCAAAAAAACTGAAACAAAAATACAAATAGCACACCAATAAAATTCAAAATATTACTACACAAAAATACAATGGCGTTTCATTCAAATTTCGCAAAATTACATTCATTCAAAAATCAAACATTTATATATCAAACAATTAAAAAATAGTATGTTCAACAACATGTTTCATTAGTTATTTCAGCTTTATAAAACTGAATTATTTGGCAATTTATAAAGAATAAATGAATATATTATCGTCAAAAGTAGTCTCAAGATAAATGTCAAATTACAATTTAACAAAGACAATCATGCTTAACTATCAAGCACAATGTCTCCAAGTTCAAATATCTTTAATAAAATACGATTAATCATCTATCATACTCAAGTAAGTAATTAGAACAACATAATGTCGTATTTAATAGCTCCATTTACTTAAGTGTCTCTTACGTTCTATTGTAAACTATATTCAATATTTTTTTTCAAATTTGAATCCTTTCGTTCCATTCTGTCCATTCAAAACGATGAAGTAAATACCATTTTTTAGTTTTTGAATATCCAGTTGTAATTGGCTTTGATCTGGTTTTGTGTTTTTACATATCATAACTCTTCCACTTAAATCATAAAGTGTTATATTATAATAAAAGTTCCCCTTAATTTTGATATTTAAGACATTTTTTGTTGGATTTGGGTATAGTTCAAAATTTGAATCGGCAACGTATTCTGTTACTCCCGAAGTTGCTCCACAGCTTCCTACAATATAACTATCGTTAGCAGCCAAACTATTCTGTTGGGCACCACCATCAGCCAAAGAATATGCATAATAGAAATATATTTTATCTCCCTGATTGGCTGTAATTTTAAAAGGCACATTCGGCTTAACTGCGTTCGCCCCAACGTTGTTCCAGTTGTTTGCTATTTTACTATAAAACAACAAGCACGTATTATCGCCCGTTCCGGTAATGGTTGGTACAAAGGTAAAAGTTGGATTTGTTTTATCTTTAGAAAAAGTAACTGCGAAATTACCGCTGACTGAGTTTAATACGCAATCGGACTCAATTGGCTCAGTCACTTTTACTTTTGCAGTTACCTGCAAAGTTCCAACTGTAGCTGTTATAGTGTAATCACCAGCAATATTGGGAGTAAAGTATCCGGAATTGTCAATAGTGCCTCCACTTGAAGTCCATGTTGGTGAAATAGAAACCGGAAACACATCATTAGCAACATAACCTACAGATGTAAACTGGAGTGAAGAACCCAACGTTAATCTTGAGTCAGCCGGTGTAACAGCAAACGAAGTAAGTGGCTTATCTGTAGTAAGGTTCGCGAAACCACCTACTATAATCTTTACCTTTTCGGGATATGTTGATTGAATGACTGAAGAGTTATCATATACATCGTCGTAAGCAAAAGCATAGGTTTTTGAATTGTAACTGATGTCATTTTGATGGAAAAACCAAACATACCGATTGTGTATATCGGTAACAAAATACTTACTTTTGTTACTCCAGTCCTGATTCTGTCCACCGGGAATAGTTAAATCAATTGCTCCACGATTTATGGCCGCACAAAACTGACTCTGAAGAGCCAGATCAGCATCTTTATCGGGTGTTGCCAGTACATCTTCTGCAATTTTTCCTTTTCCTTCAATCACTTCCTGCGTATTTGGTTTTCCATTAATCCAGGCTTGAATTCCGTTTGAACTAACCATTTTCAAAATATTATTTTCCACTTTTCCTCTGTAAACGCCTCTGTCGGCTAGTGAAACGACTAATTCGTTGGTAGCATAGTAATTCCAGATACGATCGATATAATCCTGAAAATAGTTTTTCGAAACTCCGGTTTCAGAGAATTGCTGAATTTTGGAAGGTTGCATGATAATTCCACCCAACGGATCATTCTGCCATAATGAAGTAACATAACAAGGCAAGAATTCTGTATTTGTAAATGTATTCTGCCAACGTTGAATAATTGCTTGATGAGTCAGTAAATCTCCGACTTTGTTGTAAATATAGTTGGTTCCGGATTTCCCTAGGACTTCAAGTCCCATAGGATATTGATATGAATCCACACGAGTGGTGTTAACCCACAATCCATTGGAGGCGTTTGTGATTTCTATAGATTCAAAACGGATTCCAGTGTTTGGATCACTTGGGTTTTGAAGGCTTATGCCTGCATAACCACCGGTTTCATGAAAGTGAATATACAATTGATGTTTGAATCCTATAAAAAGCTTGCAACCAAGAATCTTTGGAATATAAATGGTTCTATCTGCTATATCACTTAATTTAGTGAATATTGGAGCATAACCCCAGTCTCCTGAAACTTTGTGAAGCGTATTATCAGCAGCAGACATCTTTATTAAAGCACTGTTTGTTGAACTATTTGTTTTAAAGTCAATCCAAACATCGCCCAACTCAGCTGTTTTTCCTATCAATCCAATGTAAATTTCATCATCTACAAAATCGGGAGAATTATTCACAAACTGAAATGGTATTAAAGTTTGGGAAGACAAATTAGAACATAGTAGAAATGAAAAAATAAAGATAACTAGTGTTCTATTAATTCTTGATTTTAATGTCATAACAAAAAATTTTATTAAATTAAACTATAGGTAGAACTGATCAATCCTACCCATAGTTAACAGCATAACATTTTATTTTTTTATTACTTTTCTAGCTATTGTTTTGCCTTCAATTGTTACACGAATAATATACAAACCAATACTTAATCTGCTCATATTAATCTGCGAAGTATTTTTCTCTTCCTGAACCTTGTTTCCATAGGTATCGAATACGAGAATTCTTTCTACAGTGCCTTTATCGCAGCTTACCCTTAATACGTCAGCAACAGGAGATGGATATAACTTAACATCAATGTCATCAGGTATTTCAACTTCAGTTGGGCTTGCACACGAACCAACGGCAAAATTTTGTTTGCAGCTTAAAGTATTATTCTCACCACCACTTACCATATTATATGTGAAATAGAAATACACTTTCTGTCCCATTGTAACATTTGTAACTTTAAAAGGAACATTTGGAGTTGCGTTGTTACCCGGGAATTGACCATTTTCGATTGTTCCATAGTAGAGCAAGCAAGTTGTATTTCCTATTCCTGTTTTAGCTGGTACAAATGTTATTGTAGTGTTTGATGCATTATCCGAGATTACTTTAGCAGTATAATCTTTTGTACATACTTCAATACTACATAGACCTTGCTTTACAGTTACTACGAACGATGCATTTGAGGTTGCACCTTCGTTATCGGTTACGGTAAGCAAAATGTTGTGAACACCTACCGATAGGTTAACTACCTGAGTCTTTTCAGTCGCAATTACCACTCCGTTCTCCATCCAGACATAACCAATGATCGTACCATCGGTATCAGTACTTTTTGATCCATTTAACACAAATGAAACGGCTCCCTTATTGTCGTTGTCGACAACTGTTGTATCAGCATTAACTCTTGCTACAGGAATAATATTATCCGGACTGGCTATTATTACAGAAACTAAATCAGAATCAGTTATTCCTAAATCATTTGTTACAGTTAATGTTACCGCATGTGTTCCTTTGTTGAAATTGTAGGATGCCATTTTACCAGTTGCTATTTCAACATTATTTTCTGTCCACGAATAATTCACAAGCGTCCCATAAGGAGCTGAACTCATCGATCCATTCAATGTAACTGTTTCTGATCCGTTTTTATCGGTATCAATCATTTTGATATCAGCACCCGCACTTGCAACTGGCTTTTGAGTAACTTTAATGGTTACAGTGGCATTTGACATTGTGCCATCATTATCTGTTATTTCAAGTTTAATTACATGAATTCCCAAGCTAAGTGTAACAGCAGCCGTTTTACCGTTTCCTATTTCGACATTGTCCTCAATCCACGAATAATTAACAATGGTACCATCTGCATCTGTACTTAATGAACCATCTAGTGTTACGGATTCTGAACCGTTTTTATCGGTATCAACAATTGTTACATTTGAACCGGCATTAGCTACCGGGGCAATGTTATTGACATTAACTATAGTAATTAGCACATCGTCTGCCGACATTATTCCATCATTGTCGGTAACTTCCAACGTAATCTTATGTTTACCTGTAGGTAATGTCATCGAAGTTGACTTTCCATTACCGATTACAAGTCCATTTTCTTTCCATACATAGCTTACAATAGTACCATCAGAATCGGAGCTTCCGGACCCATCAAGAGTTAGAGTAATTTTATCTGCAGAACTATTGACATTATAGGTTTTGTCTGAACCTGCATTTGCCACTGGAGGATTGTTATCCGGGTCAATTACATTAATAAGAATATCATCTGAGCCCGATAATTTATCTGCATTGGCTACGTTTAGAGTAATTGTGTGTTTACCTGTTTTAAGAGTTACTGTTGGTTTTACTCCTGTAGCTATTTCAATATCATTTTCTTTCCATGAATAACTAAGAGCTGCATCATTAGGATCGGTACTTCCTGAACCATCAAGTGTAAGTGTTACTAGATCATCACCATTATCATCGTTAATAGTGATATCTGGTCCCGCATTAGCTGTTGGCGATGAACCGCCTGTGGTAACTGTAACAATAACCTGATCAGTTGCAGTGTTTCTATTACCATCAGTTACCGTAAGAGTGATGGTATGAATGCCTCTGGACATTTGAAGGGTAGGCATTGCTCCGGTTGCAATTTCTACTCCATTTTCAGTCCAAGAATAGGAGCTTATCGTTCCATCAAGGTTGCTGCTTCCAGAACCATCCAAAACGACCGTTTCCGTTCCATTTTTATCTTTGTCTAGTGCCACAATATCACTGCCTGCATTAGCGACTAAACTATTTTTGAATGTAACTTCACCTTTACCATTCCATTTCATAATTCGTACGTAATCTATCATCATTTTTGCAGGAAATGGTGCGGTAACCTGATTGGCTGTAGCAGCATCAGTAAAGCTTCCACCTACAGCTAAATTTAATAATACATAGAATGGCTGCTTAAATGCAGCTTCATTGGCACTGATAGGGAATGGGGTCGTATATAAATCAACTTCCTTGCCATCATCCTCAACCGTGAATCGAATGCTTTTATCATCCCAATACATCCTATATATTGCAAACCGATTATTTAAGCCTGTTCCCGAAACATATGGTTGATCGTAATTATTATCATAAGCGATACTGGCCGCACAAGTTGCATTTGTGCCACTACAAGCATCTGCCGAATACCAGAGAAGATTTGATCCTACAAAATTATTTGGCGAAGCAGTACTGAAACCCTGACGTGTCCTTTCTGCTGAAGAATGCCCCATCTCCATCATATCAATTTCTCCACATTTTGGCCAGCCTACAGCAGACTGGTTAGCACCTAAAAGCCAGACAGCTGGCCATAGGCCATTATTTACATCTGGCGTCTTCAGTCTGATCTCAACTAAACCATAACGAACAGACATTTTACCTTGTGTAGTAAGTTTTCCCGATGTAAATTGGTTGGTGCCTGCAACTTCTTTTTTTGCTTGAATTACCAGTGCATTATTTCCAGCTTCTCCTGTAATAGGTTCGATGGTCAGATTGTTTGGACTATATGATTCTAACTCTTGATTTCCAAAGCCACAGCCGGAAGCTTCACCACATCCATTACCTGTAGTGGGAGTCCAAAATTCGGTATTAAGTGTATTGAAATTATCTTCCCAGAGAATTTCTCGGACATCAATGTGAACTTCATCTGTAGAAGTCTTTCCTGTATTATCGGTAGCGGTCAATGTTATATAATGATCTCCGTTAGCCAGATTTACCGTCGGATTTTTTCCGGTAGCTAATTGGACCCCACTTTCGCTCCATACATAACTGGTAATATTTCCATAACTACTTGACGCATCTAAAGTCACTGATTCACTGCCATTTCTATCAAGATCCGTCTTAACCTGATCAGGGCCCGCATCTGCAATGATATTACCGCCATTAAATGAGACCTCTCCTTTACCGTTATATTTGCAAACCTTTATATAATCAACATACATTTTTGCAGGAACTGGAGCTGTTACCTGATTTGGCGTTGACGCATCTGTAAAATCTCCACCTAATGCAAGGTTTAGCAGAAAGAAATATGGTTGTTGAAAAGCAGATTCTTTTGCAGTGATTGGAAAAGGAGTGGCATATAAGTCTTTTTCTACTCCGTTATCTACCACAGTCAACCGAATACTTGACTCATCCCAATACATTCGATAAATTACAAATCTATTATTAAGTCCGGAACTTGCTATATAAGGCTTATTGTAGTTTACATCGTAAGCTATACTGGCAGCGCAAGAGGAATTATCAGGAGCACAAGCATCACCCGTATACCAAATGAGATTAGCTCCTACATAATTATTTATCGCAGCGCCAGCATGGCCTAAACGGGCTTTTTCAGACGCCTTATGCCCCATTTCCATCATATCCATTTCTCCGCAATAAGGCCACCCTACAGAGCTATAGTTAGTACCTAGGAGCCATACGGCAGGCCATAGCCCGCTATCTAAATTTGGGGTTTTAAGACGAACCTCAATCATACCATATTTTATTGCCAATTTATTTTGTGTTGTAATTTTTGCAGAAGAAAATTGGTTTGTTCCAATGGTTTCTTTTTTAGCCTGAATTACTAAAGCGTTATTTCCGGGTTCTCCTGTTATAGGCTCAATAGATAAATTATTCTCTCCGTTATAATATTCCAACTCATGGTTTCCAAATCCACAGCCACTTGCACCGTCACAGCCATTACTGTTAACTGCATTCCAAATATCAGAATTAAAAGAATTAAAATCTTCTTGCCAGATAACTTCACCTACTGCACTTGTACCAACCTGCACAGAAACTTGATCAGTTGCCTTATTCCCATTGTTATCAGCAACTGTTAAATCAATTAGATGCGTTCCTGCCGATAATGTAAGAGTAGTAGTTTTTCCAGTAGCAATCTGGGTGCCATTTTCTAACCATGCATATGTAGCTATATTTCCATAACTTCCACCGGCATCTAAAGTGATAGCTTCTCCGGCATTTACTACTTGGTCAGGACCAGCATTTGCCATAAGTTGTCCAGGTAGAATAACTTCTCCTTTTCCATTCCATTTTCTTACTCTCACATAGTCAATATACATTTTACCCGGAAGTGGAGCTGTAACTTGACTGCTGCTTGCAGCATCAGTAAATATTCCGCCTACAGCAAGATTCATTATGAAATAAAAAGGTTGCTGGAAAACTGATTCTTTTGAAGAGATCGGAAAATCCGTGGTATATAAATCATATTCGAATCCATTATCTTCTACTGTAAAGCGGATACTTTTATCATCCCAATACATTCGGTAAATCACAAAACGATCATTCAATGCCACGTTCGACACATAAGGCTGATCGTAATCAGCATCATACGCTATGCTGGCTGCACATGTGGCATTTGCACCGGTACAGGCATCAGGAGAGTACCAAATCAGATTAGAACCTACATAATTATTTAAGGAAGCTGATCCAGACCCTTGTTTAGCTCTTTCGGCAGAAGATTGCCCCATTTCCATCATGTCCATTTCACCGCATTTAGGCCAACCAATAGACTTTTGATTTGTTCCCAATAGCCATACTGCAGGCCATAGGCCCGTCTGAATATTTGGAGATTTCATTCTTACCTCAATCACGCCATATTTAATGGCCATTTTATTGAGGGAAGTCAATTTAGCAGAAGTAAATTGATTTGTTCCTACTGTTTCTTTTTTAGCCTGAATTACTAAAGCATTATTTCCTGGTTCACCAGCTATTGGTTCTATTGTAACATTATTTCCTTGATAATACTCCAATTCCTTATTTCCCCAACCACATCCCTCTGCTTGGTCGCATCCATTTCCAACCACAGTGTTCCAGATTGTTGGATCAACACTGTTAAAATCATCTTGCCAAATAATCTGGCCAACTTGCGCTTTACCTAAATTGTATAAAAACAATAATTCGATAAATAAAAATAATGTCCTTTTATAATGCATAATTGATAGATATAAAGATTCTAAAGTTTCGCGTTTTTGTTTTTAAAAAATAGAATATATTTTACCTGTTGGAAGTGATGATGTATTCATTTTGCATTATGAACAGTCATAATTTCTTGTCCAGTCATGTTAACGATATTAACTCAAACTGGTAAATTTTCTCCTTGAATAGGTACAAAATTTGTTGCAGAATTAGAATAAACTGCAAATCTATTTTGGACATTTAAGTCATTGAGTAATGGTCAGAAAATGATGTTGTATTTTACAAAAGCAATAGAACATTTATTTATAGTTATTTAATAAACATTTGCTAATTATAGTTATGCAGACATGACTGGTAAGATGGCAAATAGCTAAAATCATTCCGACTTGTCGGAATTTAAATCCGTTTTTTAAATTCGCCATATCTGCGTTCTATTCTTATTGTTGCGCAGATTGAAAACAAGACATTATTTATTACCAATTACTTAATTCCATATTGAGTTTGAATTCGCCCTGAATACTCCTCTTCTGTACCCCCTTGTTGATAGACACGAACATAATCAACATACATTTTTGCTTCACCCTCCTTTAAGGCCGTAACTTGCTTGATATGTCTGATCCCCGTAAAATTGCCTCCAACGGCAAGATTAAAAACTATAAAGAATTGTTTGTGAAAATAATGTGCTGAATTATTAGGCACATTATCCCCGTTTATTGGCATTTCAAAGTACGGTTCATTATCTGGGTACTTATCTAAATCAAGATACATTTTCACAGCATTTTTGTCCCAAATCAAAGTATATAAATGAAAACCATCTTGCAAACAATAAGGGCTGATTGTTGATTTTCCATAATTCGGGTATTTGCCATGATTAAATTTTTCGCCCCAATGACAAGCTCCACCAACTAAACGGTCCTGCATACCGGCTGTTATACCGTTTTTGTTTCCCATTTCCATAATGTCTATTTCCCCGCACTTTGGCCATACCGCATTTGGGTAATCATTTCCCAACATCCAAAATGCCGGCCATAAGCCATCAGCGGTTTTGGGCAATTTTATCCTGGCCTCTATTTTTCCGTATTTGAACGAAATTTTATGCTGTGTGGAAAGTCTTCCAGATGTACATTTCCTTAGCAAATAATTTTTTTTCTTTGCCGTAATTACCAGACAGCTTACTCCACTGACAGGTTCTTTTCCTACTTGAATATTTTCGCGTCTGTAATACTGCAACTCCCGGTTTCCTCCACCATTCCCGTTTACTACAATGCTCCAACAATTTGTTTCATCCAACTTGGGCCCATCAAAATCATCTTGCCAAACCAGATGATAATCATCCCCACTTTTTACCTGATTATTGATTTTATTGTTTTGAGCTGTCAATCCTGAAACGAACAACATCGTGATGAAACCTAAACTTAAAATGGGGCTTGTCTTTCTCATAAAATAAATATTGAACTGTTAATCTAAAAAATTACTACCTAATACCAATCTGTTTTTTGATTATTAATAAATGACTCATATTTATCACTACTTTTTTTATCAAGATCGTGAAGGCAAATTTAATTGTATTTACTTTAAACAAGGAATTATTTACCTCACAAAAATACGATTACAACCAATTTATACTACTCAATTTTACAACAATATTAATTATATAAAATTGACTAATAGTGAATTATAAAATTATGTGTTGTAAAACATATTTCAACTGTCATTTCAACTGGATAATTTGTATTAACATTGGGTTCAATTCTAAAATAAATTGGAGTAAACTACAAAAAGGCCATTATGAAAAAGAACTCTTTACTGCTGTTATTTTTTATTTCAAGTTTCACCGTATTTCCAAACCAACCGTTAGTTCGGAATTTCACCCGGGCAAATTATAATGCCGGGACTCAAAACTGGGCAATCGCTCAGGGAGAATCCAACACCATGTACTTTGCCAACAATTCCGGGTTGTTGGAATTCGATGGAAAAAAATGGGCTACTTTTCCGATAAAAAATGGAACAAACGTCCGGTCAATTCTTTACACCCGGAAAGGAAGAATCTATGCGGCCACTTTTAATGAATTTGGATATTACAAGGATTTAAAAAACGGGCAACTTGAATATCATTCGTTAATGAAGAAACTAGCTAAGAATTCCATTAATTCAAACGAACTTTACAATATTCTTCAGGGGGATAAAAAAATATATTTTCAGGCAGGTAAATCAATTTATCAGTACAATGGGGACACCATAACAAGTTATGCCTTCAATAATAAAATTGATATGGCAGCCTATGTTCATAATGTATTGTTTGTTGCTAGCTCCCAACAAGGGGTATTTATGCTTAATGGAAAATTATTTGTCCGCATTTCTGGGTCGGAGTTGCTTGTAAACAAAAGAGTCTGTTCCATTCTACCTTTTAAAGGCAACAAAATCCTGTTTGTGACCAGTTTTAACGGCGTTTATCTCTTCGATGGCGTTACCATTGTACCTTACAATACTGGGATTGATGAATTTTTAAAGAAGAATCAAGTGTTTTGTGCAACAACCAACGGGAAGCAGCTTGTTTTTGGGACGGTTCAAAATGGGATTGTCGTTCAAGATATTGCAAGCGGGAAAGTCATTTATGTCAACACCTATTCAGGCCTCCAAAACAACACGGTTTTGAGTGTAGCATTTGACAATCAGCAGAACCTTTGGCTTGGACTCGACAAAGGCATTGATTATGTAATGTTGAATAGCCCGGTTTTGAATATGTTTGGCACGAACAATTTATACGGATCCGGTTACACTTCGTTCCTAAAGAATAATGTTTTGTACTTTGGTACCAATCAGGGACTTTATACCAGCACGTACCCCTTGCCTAATTCCTCACAACCGATTCAGCTGAAACTTATGAGCGGAATGGAAGGCCAGATTTGGAGCCTGAATGAAATTGACAATACACTCTTCTGCGGGGATGATCAGGGGGCATTTATGATTTATCCCAATCACATTGAAAAAATTCAGGGGTTAACCGGCACCTGGTCGTTTAAACCGTTGCAACATCATCCCGGCCTGATTTTAGGCTGTTCATATCAGGGATTATTTATTCTGAAAAAAATCGGACAGAAATGGAAATTATCCCATTTCATCAGGGGAAAGTTTACGGAATCCAGCCCCATGTTTGAAGAAGACACCGACGGGAACGTTTGGTTTAGCCATTGGCAAAAAGGATTATTCCGCTTACATTTTAATGCGGCAATGGATAGTATAACCCGCGTTGAATTGTATGATAATAAAAAAGGATTTCCAAGTAACCAGAACAATACATTATTCAGGATTGGAAATGAGATAGTCTTTTCCTCGGAACGCGGATTCTATCGATATAATAAAAGGGCTAACCGAATGGAACCTTACGGGAAATGGAATAAGTTATTTAATTCTCCTCCCAGCTATATACGATTGCATGAAGGTAAGAATGGTGATGTATGGTGTGTTTCAGGCAAATTTGTCGGTTTAGCAAAAAAAAGACCGAATAATTCGTATCAAATGGATTCGTTGACCTACCGGATCCTTCAACCTAAAATAATTATGGGCTTTGAGCAATTCAATTTTATCGACAATGATAATCTTATTTTAAGCACCGAAGATGGCTTTAGTTGGATTGACACCCGAAGACAGTCCGCTACAGAAAACACATTTAAAGTGTATCTTCATAACGTAATTATTACGAGTGAACGGCCTTCATCCCCGATAAAAACAGGCATTTTTGGAAGTCAAAATTCATCAAACACCTATACCCATAGACAAAATTCCATCCGTTTCGAATATGCGGCACCGGAGTATCGAAATGAGGGCTTGGTTCAATATAGTTATACGCTCGAAAATTACGATGAAACCTGGTCCAAATTCAGCCCTGACAACATGAAGGAATATACCCATCTGCCCAAAGGCCATTATGTATTTAAAGTCAGGGCACGTGATGTATTGGAATCAAAAGAAGCTGTATGTACCTATTCCTTTTCCATTTTACCGGCTTGGTACGAGACGCAGGTAGCCATTGTTATATACATCATCCTGTTCATCCTGTTTTTAGTCAAATTAGTATTATTCATTAACCAGCGTTCCAAAAAAGGGGCATTGGATATGGAGAGGCTCAAGGAAAAAGAACTGGAAGAGCAAAAGAAACTACATGAAGCTGAAACAACCGAAAAAAAGAAAGAAATAAAAGAGTTGAAGAATCAACAATTACAATATGAGCTCAGGCACAAATCCCAGGAATTGGCGAGTTCAACGATGAATTTAATCCGAAAGAATGAGATTCTGCTCGAAATAATGGATAACATCACGAAGGTGACCGATGAAATTAAACAAAGCCCGGAATCCAATACTGTCCTTTCGCGTCTCAACAAAATGGAACGAAGCATCAAACAAAATATCGAAAACGATAACAACTGGAAACGTTTTGAAGAAAATTTTGATCTGGTATACGAAAACTATTTAAAGCGATTAGGTGACATGTACCCCGAATTAAACACCAGCGATAAAAAGCTCTGCGCTTACCTCAAAATGGATTTATCATCAAAAGATATTGCCCCGTTGCTGAATATGTCCGTACGCAGTGTAGAAATGAGCCGCTATCGTTTACGGAAGAAAATGAACCTGGACAGGGAAGTGAACCTGGGGGAATTTCTGCAACGATTCTAACATCGCCGTTTCCAACTAATAAAAGCATCTGATTTTAAAACTCAGATGCTTTTTATTGTTTTGTCATTATTCAACTAAAAGAAAACATTCAATTCTTTTCCCCCGTCCTGTCTACTTATTGAAAATCACCCGTTATTAATTCATTAAAAACAGATGACACACCCTCCTAACCGCTCAGGATCACTTGGCTATAATTCTCTCTCTATCATAATTAACCGGTTTAATTTCCTTACCTTACCGCTCCGCGGCTCTTTACTTTATTCTTTCAGTACACAGCAAGCGGTTCGGCCATTTTATCTTTTTTTAAATCAGCCCACGGATGATCGCTTTTATGAAGTTCATGCAGGTCGTTGAGCAAGGAAATAAATTCTGGGTGCAGTTCAGAATTCGCCATCATTTTCAGGACAGTGCAAAAAGCCTGGTAGTTTTCCGTCACCTGAAGCTTCAGGTCACTTCCGGTAATTTTCCATTCATTCATTTCACTCATTCGTAATTTGTACAGGAAATCATAGCTGCTATTCATACTCTCTAGGTTTGAGAAAATCATCTCAATACCCAAGAGAGATGCAGCATCGGTTAAAACAGGCGATTCCTGATATTTTGTTATCACTTCGAAATAGAATACGGATTGGGAATTCAGATTTTCGTAGTGAAATTTCCAATACGGTTCAAGAAACTGTTGAAGTTCCCGGGCCGCTTCTTTCTTCTTATCATCACGGCATTTCAGGAAAATGTGTATCTCTCTTTTAATTTCTTCAACACATAGACCTCTTGCGATATTCAATTCTATTAATTGATTGGTCTGGTCATGCCTAGACGGAATATTTGCCTGCAAGCCCATCTGTTCATTGTTTTCCTGCAATTGAGTCAGCAACATGGTTGTAGTATCGTCAAAAAGCCGGCTTACAAGCAGAGCTTTATCACAGGCAGATTTAACCAGGAAGTAAAGATCATCGATCGTCAGCAAGCCGATGTCGGGCATCGAAAACGTAGTTTTTTTCATAATTAGTGGTATTTAGATTTATAGTGAAAATTTAAAATCTCTCTTTCTGAAAGTTTCCTTAAATCCAACCGATTTAACCGGCTTAGCGCAAATAAAACTTACGCTCTTTCTATTCCATCTTTTCAGATGCAATTAGATATTGTTTTCGAATGTCCTTAACTGGGTAAAATTCATTTTTCTCATTAACTGTAGATTATATGAAAAATAAAGAGTTTTTTCTTTTTTATCGCAAGAAAAGGCTACATTTAAATAATCTAAAAATATCTGTTGTAAAATAACCCTACTTTCACTAATAAAACAAAGACCGGGAATCTATGTTTTATAAATTTCACGCTTTGATTGTTATTCTTTCTAAAATTTCATCCTTTTCCTAAGTATTTCTATTAAATCATTTAAATATAAGTTGTTGACCCCAATAACTTAGAAGAATCTATAGTTCATTTTTCAAAGAGGATTCAATGATCTGCAATAAACCTATTGAACGGGTCAGAATAAGTAATCCGGGGTCCGGGGTTATGAAATATACTTCTACCTGCCTCCGCTCTTCCTCTTTCTTTCAAAATGCCTCTAAGCACATTGAAATAAAGTGAAAACAGGCTGAATATATCGATAAGTAGGAGGAATGGCCGGCTTAACTAGAAATGAGGAATAAGCGAGAAGTATACTCCTTAAAAATGCTTGCAGAAAAGGAAGCACAATTCAAGACAATGCTTGCCACCTTCAGCTTTCCTGTTTCGCCTCATTTGTTCCACCGCTCTTTCGCCATCTACTACTTAAGGTTAAACCGTATATAACCGCTATATAATCCCTATCTACATAAGTACGGAATTATACGGTTTATATCATCTCTAAACAAATAGCGAACAGAAGGCGGATGGACACCCGGATACAAAAGCAGGATTCCTTGTAAGTGCACTTTCTGGAATTGAAAAGTTTCACGACGAAAATTCAAGGAAGAAAAAAGGCATTCTCATTCCCGGATTTCAGTCCAGTACGACAGCATTGGACTTGGTCGGGATAGCAGGACATGCATCAACCATTGACAGGTATTTATGGAGACATATCCCGGTTTTCCGCTTTCCTCTTTTTTCACCATTAACAGACACCGGGCCGACCGGAACCATTCAACTTAATCCCCAAGCGGTTTCGGAAAGGCAGTATTATTTAGTTATGAGGCATTTGCTTTATAACGGCCTTATTTAAGTTCACCCCAGAATAAAAAATAACCGTGTATGACTACACGGTTATAAAAAACACAATTTATTCTTCCAGCCAGATTAGGTTAATCTTTCTATAAATCATTTACTTTCGCGTTGAATAAATACTATTTTTTCATGATTTTCACAGTTTCGGTTAGTTGGTTTCCCTTCAACAGAAGCAGATAAATGCCTTTATTCAGGGGTTCAATATTTAAATTAAAATCAGTTTGTCCCTGGGGAACAGAAGTTTTAATCACTGCTCTTCCATTCGCATCGAAAAGGACAGCGTCTGAATACTTATTCTCGGGCACTTTAACAGCAATTAATCCCAATGAAGGGTTCGGATACACAAAAGTAGAAACATCGGCTGACAGCGTCTTTAAATCGGTAGTCGTGCTACAATCACCGACGACATAGCTGTCGTTACCGGTCTGGCTGTTGTGTTGACCGCCGCCAGCTAAAGAATAGACATAATAGAAATAGATGACATCTCCTTTATAGGCGGAAGAAATACGGTAAGGGACATTTGGTTTGACCGTGTGTGCTCCAACGCTGTTCCAGTTATCTGGAGTTTTACTATAGAAGAACAGACAGGAAGTATCTCCCGTGCCAGCAACTGTGGGCATGAAGGTAAAGGTTGGATTCGATGAATCAGCGGACAGGGTAACCGAAAAGTCTCCATTCGCTGTATTGACAATGCATTTCGACTGAACAGATGCTTCCTTCACCGTTATCCCGGTAGAAAATCTGACAGTTCCTACCGAAGCGGTCACGATATAATTGCCGGCGACCATTGCCGAGAAGCGACCTGAATTATCGATCGTTCCACCAGTGGCGGACCAGATAGGTGTTATGTCCAGGGGCGTATTATCAGAGGTGTACCCGTTTGCCGTGAATTGCAGTACAGTCCCGGTTGGCAGGGTTGTGTTTGAAGGTGAAACGATAATGGTAGCGAGTTGATTGGTTGGCTCATTAGCGAAGCCGCCCACTGTAATTTTGACCAGTAGCGGATCCGTATTTTGGATTGTTGAAGAATTATCGAACACATCGTCATAGGCAAAAGCATACGTTTTAGAATTCAGGCTTATATCGCTTTGGTGGAAAAACCACACATACCGGTTGAAGGTATTGGTCTTGAAATATTTACTCCTATTGCTCCAATCCTGTGGTTGTCCGCTGGGAATGGTCAGGTCAATGGCTCCCCGGTTGACTGCGGCAGAGAATTGTGCCTGAAAAGCCTTGTCTGCGGAGGTACTGGGTGTAAAAAGTACGTCCTGTGCCAATACTCCCTTCCCCTCAATGGCTTCCTGGGTATTAGGTTCAGCGCTAATCCAGGCTTCCGTACCATCGGCACCAGTCATTTTCAGCCTACCGCTATCCACTTTGCCCGTAAATTGTCCCATATCACCTAATCCAACAACCAGTTGATTCGTAGTGTAATAATTCCAAATACTATCCAGATAACCCTTCAGGTAATTTTTATAAGTACCTGTTTCAGAGAATTCCTGCAGCTTAGAAGGCTGCATAATAATACCGCCCAACGGATCATTTCCCCATATATCAGTACGATAACAAGGAGCAAAAACGCTATTTTTAAATGTATCCTGCCACCGTTGGATAATATTTTGATGGGTCTGCAGCTCCCCAACCTTATTATGTGTGATCGTGCCTCCCGATTTACCGTATACTTCCAGTCCCATGGGATACTGGTAAGCATCCACCCGGGTGGTATTGACCCACAAACCATTAGAGCCATTGGATAATTCTATGATCTCGAAACGGATTCCTGCATTCGGGTCGGTAGCGCTTTGAATATTCGGACCTGCATACCCGCCGGTCTGATGAAAATGAAACCAGAGAGGTTTTTTGAATGAGATAAAAAGACGGCAACCGGAAATCTGAGGCAGGTAGATAGTCCTATCTACCACCTGACTTAATTTGGTAAACATGGGAGCATAGCCCCAGTCACCGTGAACTTTGTGGAGCGTATCCGCCAGAAATGTCATGGGTACCAGGGCCGGATTGGTGGAACTATTGGCAGAGAAATCCACCCACACATCTCCCAAAGCAGCTGTCTTACCCACCATACCGATATAGATATCGCTATCAGCAAATGCAGGAGAGTTATTCACGATCTGAAAAGGCAAGAGGACCTGGCTTACAACATGAATAAGCGGCAGACTGAAAAGCAACATTAAAACGCTAATACGTTTCATTGAGCAATGAATGGCTTTGTTTTTCATAAATATAGTATTGGTATTTGTAAAAAATAATACATAAAGAGGTAGAAAACTTCACCTCTTTATGTATTACGATGATTAATGTGCCCTCCTGATAAGCTGTCCGTGAGAAGCTTTAGCATTGGTATTGAATTTCACCAGATACATGCCGGGATCGAGTTGAGAAAGATCGAGTTGATAATTAACCGTATTCTTCACAACCTCGCTCTTTACTATTTGTCCTGCCACATTATAAATTTCCAGATTCCCGGCTTCAGGGATTCCGACTATCTTTACAAGTCCTGTTGTCGGGTTCGGATAAAAGCTTAACACACCCTGAGCGGATAATTTTTCAATATTGTTTACCATACTTATGGTGGTAATAGTAAAATTATCCGATATTCCTCCGATAGTAACCATAACAGAATACGTATTATCATATTGCGAGCCCGTTCCCAGTTTTACACGAATTGTATCCGTGTTATTAACCGTGGACGGATCGGTAGTAAAAAGACCATTATTAACCGAATAACTGGCAATTTCCGTATTATTTGAAATAGAAATGGTAGTCGCCCCATCGATACCCGTCACTATGAAAGGAGCGGACACACCAGACGAAAACACATCAGCTCCCGTTTGCGGAACGATATGAAACTGATCGGGTATGGTATCTTTCGGTGCTTCGTAGACCCTGAATTCATAAATCGAAGCCCAGCCGCCCGTATAGGTTGCCGCGCCGGAAATAGTCATACGGACAAAGCGCGCTGTTTGGGCTGGAAACTTTGTTGGGACAGTCAATGCACTGAGCGTATTTTTTGTCTGATCGGACAATGTAAAATAGTCGGTGCCGTTGAGCGAGCCCTCCAGGAGAAATTTATAATCACGACTACCATACGGCATAAATTCAGTACTATCAATTTTGTACGGTGATAATAAATCAACAACAAACGACTGAGGATAGGTGTTCGTTGCACCTGCCCATCGGGAGCTTACGCTTCCATCGTTTATTTTAATCACATCATTACCTGTTTGCGACGAAGATGCAGTTACCGGTTTGTTCAGGGCCAGGTTCGGCGCTGCTAATGGAGCCTTTTTAGTCGTGATACTAAATATATCTTTTGTACTGCCAATCGTTATGATAGCCGAACGTGTAGTCAGATACCGGGTATCGGAAGTCAATTTTACCCGGAGTTGGTCGCCGTTATTCACCATACCATTGTCAGATGTAAAAGTACCCCCATTGATGGAATAAGTAGCCGTATACCCAATCGCCGAAATTTGAATGGTTTGAGGTGTTGTTACACCCGATAACGTGGTAATGCCCGAAGTTATTTCCGTATTGACTTCCGCATTCACCACATCATCGAAATGAAAAGTTGGAACTATCGGTGGATCGGTGGCATTGACAGTGAACCCTTGCGGACGTTGGACTGTCAATCCGTCTATCAGATTAAATGCCTTTGAAGAAATGGTCGATGAAGCGGATGTTAAGCCAGCGGCGGTAACATTCAATGTAAAGTCACCGGCAGTACGGGTTGCCCGTACAAAGACGCGGTTGATACCACATTCTGTATGCAGTGTATCCTGGTAAACACTGTTCTGGATGCCACTGTTATAACCACCCAGAAATGTTCCCTGCCCTGAATAGGTAAAACTTACCTTTCCATCCTGAGTTGGCACCCGAATGCCATTAGCATCCACAACTTCCACATCGAACATCGCTACATCGTTTCCATCTGCGATAAAACCTGTCGGTCCTAAAATCGGGGTGAGCTTTAATTTAGCGGGGGCTCCGGCAGAAAGTATCTGCATGGTCTTCGTTGCAACCCCGGCTACGTATCCAGTAGCTACGATTTTACCAGGCAACCAGGCTACATTGGAGAAAGTATATATAAACTGAGTCGACTTTACTCCCATTCCATAATCTTTTATCAGTTTACCGGATGGGTCATAGGTTGCCAGACTGACATTCTCCATATTGGAAATGACATAAACCGGCTTTACAGTTCCGGCAGGGTAGGTCCAGTGACCCAACAATTCAATATCAGCCGTATCACTTTGAACCGCTTTCATGGCATAATACGATTCTTTCGGAAGACGGGCTGCATCCATTACCCCGCTCACCCGGCATACTTCGGTTTTTGCCATGCGCCCGTGGCTTACCCCATCGGCAAAGATAATCTTAGCGCCACCACACATGATGGAATTCAATCCAAGTCCACCTCGTTTGGACCAACGGTCATTAAACTTTTTTACATTGTTGAGGGCCAAATCCTCACAACTGTTATACAGGAAGTCATCGACCGGATATTCTACAATCGTATTGGATGTATCAGCAATATTTTTATATCCGAAACTGGGGGGAGAATATTTATCCCACACGCGCCGGGGACTTTCACCCCGGGCATATTCCGCATCCCAGATTGGAATGGTGGCCGAAGTACCAACTCCATCCATGGTAGAACCGTATTCTTCATAAGCAGCCAGATCGGAATCCATGGAACGGGTCCCGCTAAAACGTCCTCCGTTCGGATCCCAGGTTTTGCGAACATTCTGCATTTCCTGCATATGTTCCGGAAGTATATGTTGATTACCCCCTTCAAAGAAAACAATAGAAGGATTATTCCGATAGTAAATCGTCAGGTCGCGCATCACTTCTACCCGTTGATCCCATTGGCGACCGGTAGCATCCCCTTCTGCATCTCCGGCCGGACAGGCGTAGATTGTACCAAATTTATCGGCCGCTTCCACATCCCGTTTACGAGGTCCGCAATGCATAGGACGAAGGAAATTGGCATTTGTCTGTTTCATAAGGCTAAAATCGTATTCAGCCAACCAGTTCGGAGCTACCCCCAGAGAAACCCATTCCATCGTTGTTCGGGGTGCAAATCCTTTCAGATATAAAAAGGTACCATTGATCGAGAGCCCCTCCGCAGCATTAAATTCGACTTTCCGTACACCCAGTGGAGTTTGATAGACATCGAGCACCTTACCGGCATTTACCAGTTGAGAATATACTTTGTACAAATTAGGATAACCGGGTGACCAGAATTTCACATTAGTCAACGGAATAGTGGTAGTAAGGATTTTTGTTTCGCCTGCTTTGAATGAATTGGCTGGGACAGTATCCTGAGCAACCAAGTTTCCATCCCTGTCAACAATGGCCACAACATAATCTATGTTTGCAGGATCGGCATTGCTGTTCATTACCTGTGCTTCTACCGTTATATCAGCGGAACGCGCACTTATGTTAATATTGGTTGCATAAACATATGTACCGGTAGTTGCGAGATTATTGTACAGGGGTAGTGTCTGATAGATTTTATCCATCACGTGCAGATTTACGTTACTGACAATACCTCCAAAGTCAGGATTGAATGGCGGGGTGTGCCATACATAAGTTACTCCTGTTGCCACTTCTTTATATCCAAGCGAGTTATCTACTTTAACAGCCAATACATTTTCGACAGCGCCGAAATTTACATAGGCAGAAATATCGACCCCAAACGGAGTAATGCCATCTTCGCTACGTCCCACCCAGGTTCCATTGATATAAACTTCCCCTGCCTGACGGATGCCTTCAAATTCAACAAATACCTTTCGTCCGGTCAAGGAAGCATCCAGTTTAAAGTGTTTGCGATACCACGTTTTACCTGCCCATCCGTAATGCCCGCTTCCGGTAATCCAGATATTAAAAAAATCGAAATCATTATAGGTGTGGGGCAAACTAACTGTTTTCCAAGCTGCATCATTGAAGGCTACCAGTTGTGAATTAGCCACATCAGCCTTGTTGAATTTCCAATCGTAATTCAAGTTGTATTTAATACGATTGTTTTGGGGAGTAGTATAAGTGCTACTAGCCGAGAGCGAAACTGCCGTGCAACAAGCCAGAATAAATAGCATAAAAGAATACTTCATAAGTAAAATGTATAAAAAGGATTGAGTTTATAAATGTCCTAAAGTGGCTCCGGGTCAATTTAGGGTATCAGAGGTTTTTCACCTCAATTTAATTGAGAATTTAAGCATTAGAATAGATTTCAGTTAAATCTTTAACGACTTAATTGACTCATTACTAATTTTTTTCGGTATATAAACTCTCCCCAGCCCCTTTTCGAAAGAGGAGGAAATTAAGGGGAGGTGTTTTATAAAGGGCTATTCAGCTTCAGAATAATTATTTTTTTGTTATTTGATGAGTTTCCACTTTCCCATTACTATCCATTATTTTCACCAAATAGTTTCCAGAAGGAAGAGAAGAAGTATCAATCGAAGTCTTGTTTGTAACGCTCATCACTTCCTGACCGGCCATATTGATAAATACAACTTTAGTTGGGTGGTTATTTGCTTCAATATTGATATGATCGTTTGCCGGGTTTGGATAAATCCTGTATTGGTCATCTGCTTTCACGTCATTCACTCCTGTGGGGGCGAGTGCCGGCCCGGTATAGGCTTCATCAGCGGTACCTTGTTGATATACTTTTACGTAATCGACATACATGTTTGCCGTGTAACTGTTGGCAGCATTTAAGGCAGTTACGTTGTTAATATCATGAATCCCAGTAAAATCTCCACCAATTGCCAGATTGAAAAGCACATAGAATTGTTGGTGGAAATAATGAGCAGGATTTGGTGCAACATCCGCTTGATTAATGGCCATGTGGGCAAGAGGAGTAGCTGCAGGATTCACATCTAAATCGAGATAGGTTTCCATATAATCCGTATTCCAAATTAACGTATATAAATGAAAGTCATCCTGAATACTACTTGCAGCAGTAGCGTCCTGTCCCCAATTCGGATGGTTTTGCCAGGTTTCTCCCCAATGATACCAGCTGCTGTAATATTTATCCTGGGTACCTCTATTTATACCATTGGTATTTCCCATCTCCAGAATATCAATTTCGCCGCAGGCAGGCCATCCAAAGTTAATTCCCATCATCCAAAAAGCCGGCCATAGTCCGTTAGCAGTATGAGGCAATTTTATACGGGCTTCTATTTTCCCATGCTTAAAAGACATTTTACCAAAAGTCTTGAGACGTCCTGAAGTACAGGTTTTACCGGCATAATTTTCTTTTTTAGCAGAAATGATTAAGCACCCAACCCCTGATATTGGCTCTTTACCTACTGAAATATTTTCACGGCGGTAATACTCCAGCTCATTGTTGCCTCCTCCACCACCATCTAACTCTACTACCCAGTTATTGGTTTCATCGAGTGTGGTGCCATTAAAATCATCCTGCCATACCAGCGTGTACCCGGAAGCCGTACTATTGAGACCTGAATTGGATTTATAAGGAAAAGACTGGGCAAAAGCCACATGAAAAGTGAATGCCAAAAAAGAGATGAGAAATAGTTTTTTTAATTGATTCATAATAATGACTGTAATAATGTTATTTTGACAATATATATTCAGAATGTTTTTAAAAATTGAAACGTAGAATAGTGTATGATTAGGGTAAGGGACGAATTTATTATACGGGAAATGAACTAATTAAATTTGCCGTTAAGCAATCAATATCCATAGAAAAGATTAATTCAACAAAAAATGTTGTTTGTGGACATTAACCGTTATTATATTGTCTATCTCCTACGGAGAAAAAGATCTGATAAATAACAATACTTTATTGATATCTAACTCCTGACGGAGTATATTCATCGAATAGTTTATGTTTTCCCAAAAGTACCTTATTTCTCATTGAACCATAAAACCAACGAAGCATGAGATAAGGTCCATGGAGACGCATCTCCATGAACCCTAAAGAATTATAATTTAACTAATTTTTGAGTAGACAATTGTCCGTTCGCCAATTTAACTGTAATAAAATAATTACCGGCCGTAAGGTCACTGGTGTCAATTGTTTTTCCCAATCCATTTACCAAGGTCGACTTAACGAATTGACCCAACAAATTGCTGATCACGATATGCCTGATATCCGATTGTGCACTGATCGTAAGCTGGTTCAAAACCGGATTTGGAAAACAGCTTATACTGTTTGAACCGCCTACAGTTGAAATGCCCGTTGCATCATTGTAGAAATAAAGATTATCCATATAGACTGTTTTTCCTCCCGAACCGGTGAATTTAAACTGGAATACCTGTGACAGGTCTACTCCTGCGAAAGAAGAAAGCAAAATATCGTAACTATTCCAGGCATTCAAATTAAGAGGAGTCAGGGCAACTGAGAATTCCTTATTTGCAGGAGTTGCTGGGCTAATTGGAGTAATTTGCAGGGATGTTTCATCAACAGGATAAATATCCACATGCAGTTTACTCATGACGCTTGCATCCACACTGTTTGCAAGGGCAATTCCCTGATAGTTCAGATTCATATATTTAATAGCGTTATTTCCACTTAATTGAACCTGGCTTTCAACTGTTGATTGTCCCCAACCCGGGTTAAAATCAGTCCCAGCGACATTGGTGTATGCATCACTGAAAATGGAGATCACTTTCGCTGCATCAACTGCCGGGGTCGGTGCTGCAGGAAGAGGCGTTAATGTTCTGGTAGTAACAACTATCGGATTATTGGCAGCTACATTTCCGGTTGGATCAGAAGCTGTAACTGAGAACGAATAATCAGTTGATGCACTTAATCCTGAGAGTGTAAAGGACTTTTGGATTCCGCTAATGCCAGCAGTAGTTACCACTGTTGGTATATCACCATAAGAAATGGTATAGAGAATTGCACCCGAATCATCAGTGGCATTCAGTAATAACTCGACAGCATCCGATGCAATCGCTCCTTTCTCCGCTGCGAATGCTGTAGGCACTTGCGTGTCGGGTGTCGGATCGCTATTATAGAAATACAAATTATCCAGATAGATCGTATTGCCGCCTGCGCCTACAAATTTAAACTGAATCAGGTCACTGACAGATAACCCCTGGCTGGTAAAGGCACTAAGTGGAATATCATAGCTATTCCACGTGCCTAAATTTAAAGGCGTTAACTGAAAAGATTTTTCACCTGTCGAAGCACTGATACAAAATACTTGTAAAGAAGTTTCATTCGGCGAAAACGCATCAAGATGTAAATAATTCATTGGTAATGCATTTACCGGAGTTCCAAATTGGATCCCCTGATAATTCAAATTGGCCATCTTTAATGTATTGTTGGCTGCCAGCTGAATAATAACATCCGATCCGGCTTGTCCCCAATTTGGATTAAAATCCGTTCCAGCCACATTGGTATAAGCATCGCTGAAAATAGAAATTACTTTTGGCGTTGCATAGATCGGAGGCGTGGGTGCAGATGTAATTGGCTCACCGGCTGCTGAATAAATAAATGTATAGATAGTTCCTAAAAAACCATCTTTATAAGCCGCAGCCTTTATTGTTCCGCTTGTAAAATTAATAGGTGCTGAATAAACGGCACTCGAAGCAACCGGATCAGTTCCATCCAACGTATAAACGATCGATGCACCAGCGGCATCAACCGGCAATACGAAGGTTGAAGCCAACGTTAATGTTACATTCGGATCGGTCCTGTATTGGGCCGATGCTGGACTTGCTGTTGGAGTGAATGCCCTAAAATCGTAAAATTTACTTACACCGGTTCCGTTATATGCGTAAAGTGTTGGAGTGGTAGAAGAAACAGTAAGATTTTTTATTACTGAATTTAAAGCCTTTGTTCCGGCTAAAACCAAAACTTTACCGGCAGTCATATTAACTGTTAAACCATCAAAGATCACGGTGTTTGGGGCTGCATTAGTCGGAGCGTATGAAATAGCAATTGAAGCTGCGTCACTTCCGGCTACGTTAAGTGTTGAATTTGAAAAATTCAGATTTATAGGACCTACTAAATTAAATGCGACAGCTTTTGCAGAGTCATTGAAAGTACAGCCCGTGGAGCTTATGACATTTCCATTTGAAGTAGCATATTTAACTATACTTGCACCATTACTTGTTCCATTTACAGTGAAGGTTGAGTTTGATAAATACAATTTTGTAGCCGTATTATCCACTCCGCTTCCTGAATTGGCATAAATAATCGGTGCATTTCCATTAACTGTATATGTTCCGCCTGTAATATTAGTAACAGTAGCTCCTGTTATTTTTATAATTTCTGCCGTGGTGTTACTGCTTACTTTTATGCTACCACCGATGGTTGTATTTGCAGCAACAATTAATGAAAAACCATTTGCATCGATGACGATTGGATGTGTGGCATCAGGAGTCATTGTCAAAGCAGCATTAATCGTAATATTTGCTAATAACTTAATACGTGTGGTATCAGTTGCTGTGAGCGATGTGGTATAGGCAGCCTGCAAATCGGCTAATGAACTTACATTGATCGGTAAATTGGCGGGTAAGCCGGAAACAGTATAGTTAAACGTGTACACAGTAGGATCGATATAGCCATTTTTACCGATAGCTGCTTTAATAATTGTGGAAGCAGAATTGGCTGGCACTGATCCTCCTGAATCAATAGTCGGACTAGTGGTAGTTGGATTTACCACATTACTATAATAGATACTTGCTTTAGCCATACTTGCATTACCGGATGCAGTAAGTACCACATTATTTGTTGGATAGGTCAGACTTGATCCATCAACAGGATTGGCAGTCAACGTAGCACCACGCATATCCAGTACGGCGGCTCCGGTATTATCTAATTTATAGGAAATGGAGGACGATATGTTTACATTCTGGGAAGTTGAAGGGATGACTATTAAAGAAGAAGCTCCTCCACCCACTAAGGCTGCATCAGTGCCATTTGTCGAAGTAGTGGTTACGGTTGTGTTATCACCTATAGTCAGCGAGTTAACACCTAACGATTGAATTCCATAGGCGCCATTTCCAGAAGCTGTAATGGTTCCCCCTGAAAATGGTTTGATGATATTAGCAATGTTTGTGACACCGTCGGTCAGACTTAATGCCCGGGTGTTATCACCAAAGGCAGAAATAGTTCCTCCCCGTAAAACCAATGAGAAACTATTCAATACATTCAGGGCGCAGGCAGTGGTTACCCCGGTCGCTTCAACGCTTATTGTTCCACCGGATACATAAATCCAACCGGCATTGGCAATAACAGCGGATGTTCCAGAAATAGAGGTGGTTGATTTTATTAAACCGCCGTTGATGCGAATAATTCCTCTGTTTAGATTTGCGATAACGGTAGAAGTTCCTAAAATGCTTACATTATCGCCAATACGTAAAATCGTACTATCCGCAGTAACGTTGTCCCCTATGGAGATAATCTTAAATTGATTCGTGTTAATTTGAATTGGATTGGATACATCTGATTCCAGGGCATAGGTTTGATGTGCGACCATTCTCACCGGCATATCGGTTGTCAGGTTCATGGTTCCACCACCGACTGTTTTCAATGAGTCGAATACAGTTCTAAATCGCAATGAGTCTACCGAAATCTGAGCCGACAAGGATGTCCCCAAACAACATAAAATTGCAAGAAGAAAAGAACAAAGAAATATTTTTGAATAACGTTTCATGGCATTTAAATTTAAAGGATATTATAGGCAAGAAGCCTGAAAAGATCAATTCATGAAACCGACAATAAATGTCAGTTTCATGAATAATGGATCTATAGTTTAACTACTCTGATTGTTTTTGCTGTATTATCTGCAGCTTCTACCTTTACAAGATAAACGCCTGATTTTACATTTGACATATCAAAGTAATTTGTGTTTGATTTTTCCAACATCATCTTACCGGCCAAATCTACCACTAGAATATGTTTTGCTATCTTATTTACTGTTACCGTATTTTCAACAACTGTCGGATAAATAGAAATGCCGTTATTACTATCAACATCAGTTATTCCTGTAGTCATAAATGTATAAGGGAACGTATAGATTTTCCCTAAGAAGAGACCATCGGCACTCTTTGCAGCCATTTTAATAGTAGTAGGGGTACTGATTGAGATTGGAGTGGCAGTTAAGCTTGTTAAAATAGGATCTGTCCCATCTAACGTGTATACAAAGGTTGCTGCACCGGCATCAACGGGAGAAATAGTTGTTGTCGTTAAACCTGGCGTAACAGTTTGTTGAGTCGTATAGTTGCCCGATGCCACATCGACTGTTGGCGTAAAGGCACGGAAATCATAGAACTTGTCAACACCTGTTCCACTAGTTGCAGGTTTTGTAGAAGTTGCTGAACCTATAACAGTTAAATCTTTCACTACTGTATTTATAGCTTTTGATCCGGCCCAATTGAAAACAGTACCTGAACTCATTGTCAAAGCCAATCCATTAATAGTTAATGTCTGTGGTTGATTACCAGGTAATTCATAAAAAGGAATAGCTGTTCCTAAGTTATTTAATATACAATTGGTAAAGCTTATGTTTTGACCTCCATTGAAGTTGAAAGCAATGCCAGCTGCACTAACTTTAAAGTTGCAGTTTGTTGCTGAGATATTCAAATAATCACCTGAAGCAAAGTTTAAAATTTTTGCACTACTTGATGTACCTGCCACTTCAAAGGAAGAATTAGACATTAGTAATTGACCGCCAACTTTAGTATTACCACCACTTGCAGTTTGGAAAATAGAGCCATTAGCATTTAAAGTATAAGATCCACCTGAAATTTTATTTTGCGAACTTCCATTTATTATAAAAAGTCCGGTTGTAGCTGTTCCTGTTACAGTTAAACTACCTCCAAATTCAACGATTGATGCGGTCGAAGTTACAGCTAATGTTATTGTAAATCCTTTAGCATTTAATACAATAGGATGGTTTGCATCTGGAGTAATTGTAAAAGCTCCATTTGTCAAATCTGTTGAAGCAATAGGAAAACTAGCTGTTAATTCAATCTGAGTTGTCGTACCCGATGGAGTTAATTTAGAAGCATTGTATGCTGAGAGGAGTCCTGCGGCGGAAGAAATGTATTGAGTAGTTGATGGATTTGTAACCGTATAGACAAAAGTAAATACATTACTATCAATTATACCATTCTTACCAATCGATGCTTTAATAGTCGTTGTAGCAGATGCTGCCATAGCATTACCACCACTTGCAATATTGGTACTTGCAGTAGTAGGGTTAGTATCAAAACTATAATAAACTCCGGCTAAAGCCATACTTGCATTTCCAGAAGCTGTCAGGACTATATTACCCGGAGTTGCTAAAGTTGTCCCACTAACAGGATTAGCTGATATTGATAAAGGTCCTCTTAAATCTAATACAGCAGAAGCGGAATTATCTAATTTATAAGGTATAGTTGACGTAATGACTACATTTGAAGCTGTAGAAGGAATTACAATTTTAGAAGTAGCACCACCGCCCACTAATGCAGCATCATTTCCTCCTGAAGTAGTTATCGTCATATTATCTCCAATCGTCAAAGAATTAGCTCCTAAAGATTGAATGGCATAAGCCCCGCTACCAGTCGCCGTGATGGTTGCACCACTAATTGGTGTTGGAGTTACATTATCTGTTAAACTTAAAGCTCTTGTATTATCACCAACTGTAGATATAGTTCCACCACGTAAAACTAATGCAAAGTTATTTAAAACACCAAGGGCATAGGCATTTATAACTCCTGTCGCATTTATACTTACAGTTCCACCTGACATAAACACCCAACCTGCAACCCCCGCAACAGTTGTTGTTCCGGAAACCGTAGTTGTTGAACTAATTTGACCTCCTGATATACGAATAATACCTCTGGCTAAATTCGTTAATACGGTGGATGTTCCATGTATATTCATGTTATTGCCTATTTGTAAAATTGTACTATCTGCAGTAGCATTGGTTCCACTAACTGTAATTGAAAATTGTTGCGTGTTAATCTCAATCGGGGCAGTCGCGGTTGATGCCAGCAAATACGTTTGTTTCCATGGGCGTAAGACAAGTGATGCATTTAATTGAATAACACCACCAGTACCTCCGGTGCTACCGGTAGGGCTTTGCAAATCAGCTAATGCAGTTGCAAAAGATAAAGAATCAGTCACCTGAGTTTGTGCAAACATTGTTGTGCTTAAGCAACAAATAATTGCCAGCAGCATAAGTCTAATGTAGTTTGTTTTTTTCATTCAAATTTGTAATTAAATGGTTATTTACTTGGTTGTTTTAGAGAATTTAAAAGATAGGTTAGTCCGCAGAAATTGCTTCCTGCGGGCTGAAATGAATTATAATTTTACTATTTTTTGAGTTGAAGACTGACCATTTGCCAATTTTACCGTTACAAAATAATTACCTCCCGGAACTGCACTTAAATCAATTGATTTTTCGTTGCTGTTAACCACTACAGATTTAACTGATTGTCCAACTAAATTGTGAACAGTTACCGTACTGATTTCAGTATCGGCCGTTACTTTTACATTAGCTGTTACTTGGCTTGGATAACATTTAACGGATGAACCTGCTACTGTGGCTACATTCATAGTTTCATCATTGTAGAAATAAATATTATCTATGTAAGCAATTTTCTTGGTGCCATCATTAAACATTACCTGGAACACTCCAGTTTTATTCAATCCGGTGAACGAACTAAGTGGAATATCATAGCTGTTCCATACATTCAAGGCTAAAGGAGTTAATGCAACTTTCGTTCCGGAAGGAGTGCTGATTGGTTGAAAAGTAATCGAAGTTTCATTCGGTGTAAATACATCAATATGAACCTTAGTCATATTACTTAAATCAATAACACCTCCAAGATCAATACCCTGATAATTGAAATTTTCATATTTCATGGTTGCATCGGTGCCTACATTAAAGGTGGTAACCAGCGTTGTCTGACTCCAGTTCGGATTGTAATTGATAGTACTTGTAATAGGTGTATACGCATCACTGTAAATTGACATCACCTTGGCAGCGTCAACTGTTGGTGTTGGTGCTGAAGTACTTGGAACCTGGAGCCCTACCAATGTTGTTGCAGATACCACAATCGGGCTGTTAGCTGCAATATTCCCTGTTAAATCTTTCGCTGTAACAGAAAAAGAATAAGCCGTTGAACCATTCAGACCAATAACAACATATGATTTTTGAACTCCGGAAACTCCGCCAACAGTTATTGATGTTGTTCCGTAAGTAATGGTATAGTTCACTGCACCCGAATCATCTGTGGCTTTTAACAACAGTTCGACACTAGTTGAAGTTATCGCACCGGTAGATGCTGTAAAGTCGGTTGGAACCTGAGTATCCACCGTAGTGGTATTATCATAAAAATAAAGATTTTGTACATATACCGTCCCAGATCCAACAAATTTAAACTGAAAAATGTCGGATACATTCAAACCTAAATTGGTAAAATAGGTAAGTGGAATATCAATGCTGTTCCATGAATTTGCAACCAATGAACCAGCTGTATAAAAACGGGTATCTCCCGTAGAACGGCTGATTGGATAGATTTGCAACGATGTAGCATCGGATGTCCAGACATCAAGATGTAAGTATTTCATCGGTACTGCGTTTACATCGCTTCCTATCTCAATACCCTCATAGTTTAAATTAGCATATTTCAAAGTATTTACCCCTGCAATTTTTACAATCGAAGCAACAGTTGTCTGCCCCCATCCCGGTGTAAAATTTGTATTGGCTACATTTGGAAACGCATCACTGAATATTGATATTTCCTTGGCAGTGGTGTATGCTGTAGGCATTGGGGCAGCCGTCATAGGCACGCCAAGTGGCCAGTAATTGAAAACTTTACTTGCTCCAACAGCAGTACCTTCAATAATAGGTGCTACGTTTAAGACTGATGGGATAGCCATGGTAACCGGAGCTGTATAAGCTGTGCTTGTGGCAATCGGATATGTCCCGTCAGTTGTATAAACTAATGTTGTTGGGGTAACAGTTACCGGATTAGTCACTCCGGGACCTGTTCCTCCTGAACTTGCGCCTGTATATTTAAGAACGCTCATGGTTCCACTTGCTACTGTAACCGGTTGTGAAACGGCATAATAACCGGTTGTGGGTGTGGCCGTAATATTAATTGCTCTTGCATCATACAATACAGGGTTCCATGCCGGAGTACTTCCTGCAACAAGGTTTGTCCCAATCACACCGGTTAATGTTGGTGTTCCACCAACAACGACAACAGCATATTTTTGAGCAATTATAGCTTCCAAGCCTCCATTAATAACCGGTGAGCCTGAAATCCAAACAAAAGCATTCCCATTATCTGCCTGAATGGCTCTACCGGTTGCTCCCAACGCAGTAATTGTTCCGCCATTTACATATAACTTACCGCCAGCACCGGTAGCATTGATACTTATGCCTCTTCCGCCACCCATATCAGAGTGGATTTCGCCTCCATTGACAATACAAGTGCCTAAATAGTCAATGCCAACTCCTCTTGCAGTACCTGTAGCATTCGTGTAAAGGCGTCCGCCATTGATAGTTAATGTACCTCCTGTAACTGTGCCCGAAAGGCCTGCAGAAGCAGCCGGGAAGTTACTGGTAAAAATCTTTCCGCCATTAATGATTACATTTCCTCCAGCGGCAGTAACCGGGGATGTAGCTGAACTGGTTATACAGCAACCAGCGTTAATAATAACAGTTCCACCAGCCAATGCCTGGATCGCGTTTCCAAGAGTGGAAGTGATTTTTACCTTATTGCCGATAGTGAAGGTCCCGGATGTAACCGTAATAGCATAAGATGTAAAATTAAGGGCAATGGAATCACCGGTAGATACCAAAGATAAATCGGCATTCACTATAATAGATGCTCCGACATTGATGGTGGCAGGTACCCCGCTGGCAACAGCAGCGGCAAATTGCGTTTGTAAATCGGAAAGTGTTAGTGCAGTTGTTTGCGCTTTTGCTGCGAATGCCATTGCTAAGCAAATAAGCACTGCAGCCATTCTTTTTTGTAAATTTTTTGTTTTCATTAGATAATCGGTTTTAGATGAATAATTTGAAACTAATTATAAGAATTTAGTGAAGTTGCGTATTTTCAATTCTGGATTATAATCTTTAGCAAATAAATTCAATATTTTAAAGTTTTATTCCATAAGCAGGTTTATTTTACGAGTTTAAATTGGCATGTTTGATTCTCTGATTTTAGTTGCAAAATATAAATGCCACCGGGATACTTTTCGAGCGGTATTTTTGTTATCTGAGGCAAATTTCTTTTTGATATTAGTAATTCCCCTGAGGCATTATATAATTCTAACTGTTGATTCTGTCCTAATTGATTGTTAATACTTAACACTCCGTTTTGAATGTACGCTATCACCCTTTTTTTTTTAAAACATTATCAACTGCCGTTGCTTCTGTATCCGATACAGGGGTGATATGTATAAAATCTATTTTGGCATTAGTGGCTGACGCGTTGGGCTTTACCAACAGAGTACCTGCCGTTACTTTAGTGTACGCTGTTCCTGCTCCAAAATGGGCAACTGTGGTCGGTATAAAATCGAGAATAGTCACACCGTTGGCATCTATTTTATCATAGCTGTCGGTATAATTCGGATCCCCGCTGCCAATGGATACTTTATACCATTGGTTCGGCAATGCAATCGACCACGACGAATTAGCCGTGGTTTGCATTTGCATAAAAGTATCATATCGCTTATCAGTAGCTACCATGCGTTCGCGGGTATTTGCCGTCAGGCTTGCATTCCACCCATAACTATATCCGTTTCCACGGTCGCCGTAAATGGAACCATCATCTTTCAGATAACCTGTCGGAGTAGCCATTGTGCTGGTTTTTTGGAAATTAATCTGAATCTGACCGGCAGGGACATCAGGATAGGTGGGTGCAGGATTCGTATTGGTACAATTCCATACTACCGTGTCGTTCTTCTGTATTCCGTTACTCATGCCGCTGGCTATAATCTGGTTTACCCCTGCCAGCATCACGTTGTTATCCCACAGGAAAATATGGTTGGCAGACGTCAGGGTACCAACGGTTGTTCCATTAATGATCAGGGTTACTGAAGGACAATTTGAATAAACCTTGACAGAATTAGTAGTACTGGTTCTGGTATTGAATCGGCGGCTGGTAATGTAGACGAACGGATCTTTTTTATTCCAGTTGGCTTTATATAAGTAAAATGCATCTTTCTTAACCGAACGGTCATAGGTTATTAATCCCTTGTCGTTAATTCCGGGTTGTGCTCCTTCATTACGTCCATCGGAAGCAAAATCAAATGCAGCCCAGACTGAAGATTCCCAGATATACGGACGGGCATTAATCATGGCGATATATTGTTCGTGAAAGAGGTTTTGGTACTCTTCAGGGTGGTACTGGCCACCCCCGTTAGGTTCTGCTGCCGGATATTCATGTTGGGTTACGTTTGCTCCCGCCCCATATTCGCTGACACCAATTTTTACTGTAGGATATTTTGCATGAAGTCCATCCATTGTAGTTCCAAAAACATCGGTCGTATTATAATACCAACCATCATATCGGTTGTTAGAATAGACATCAGGAACCCAGTTCGAAGATTTTTCGGAATACATGGCGGCCAGAGTGGTAAAACGATAACTATCTTCCGATTTTACAATCGCATTCATCTGGGTTACTGTTCCGACAGGATCAATGCCCGCTTGGTATTCAATCTCGTTGGACAATCCCCAGAAAACAATACACGGATGGTTGTATTGTTGGCGCAATAATTCATACATTTCGGAAGCCGCATTCTGGCGATAAATGATATTATCGGCTACCGTGGTACCGACACTGTTTACATCGGGAATTTCCGCCCAGCAAATGATTCCCAGTGAGTCTAAATAATTATAGGTAAAATCACCATGTTCATAATGCGAAAGCCTGAAATAATTCATTCCTGTCTCACGGATCATGTCGATAGCTTCTTTTCTGTCGGCATCCGTTTGAGCATGTCCCATATTTTTCTTTTCATCATGCATACAAACCCCTCTCAATGGATAGGATTTCCCATTCAGGTAAAAACCCGTATTCGGATCAACACTGAAATAACGCAATCCCAATGGCAGGACGGAACTATCTGTTAATTGTCCATCAACGTTAAGAGCCACCTCTACACGGTATAAATACGGGTCGAAAAGTCCGTTCCATAAATGAGGATTCGTAACAATTGTTGCCAGGGTAGAAGTAAGGGTATCATTGGCAGGTATTGTTTTGGTATCCGAAACGGTTTGTACAATTCCTCCTGCTGCATCTTTCAGCGTTATTACAATATTGGCATTTGCAGGAGTTGAACCTGCATTACGTAAGTTGGTAAGTATACTCAGGTCGGCAGAGGTTTCAGAAACGTTGCTTTGTTTAATGATTACGCCAGGTTGAGCCACATTTATACTTACCATCGACAGGCTATTTGAAATAGTTACATTCGGATTAATATGAACCGGGTCCGCCGTAATCAATTCCACATTTCGGGTAATTCCACCGTCAAAAGTAAAATCAGCAGACAGTGGTGGACACAGAATAGTGGCTGAATTATCTACTTGAACAGCGATGACATTGTCTTGTCCAAGAACAACATTATTGGTAATATCAAACATAAAAGCCGAATAGCCGCCTGTGTGTGTGCCGATTAGTTTACCGTTTACGCACACGGCCGCAGACACATTTGCTGCGCCTATCTTCAGATACAAAATTTTTCCGGCAGAGGTAGAAGGAACCACTACGTGTTTACGATACCATCCAATGCCTCGGTAATAATTATTCCCACCATCCTGGCCATCTTGCGCATTCCAGGTGTGAGGAAGAGTAACATTGTCCCAGGCTGAATCATCATAGGCAATTTGCTCAGCATTTTGAACTGTAGATTTGGTAAACTTCCAGCCTGAATTAATAAGGGTGCTTTCTTTGCCCATCAGATTCATTGCTATCGCAAGGCTGAAAATAAAAAGTAAGCCCTTTTTTGTACCTTTTGTAAATGGATTCATAATCTAAATTGATTCATGTTTTAAATTAATTAGTAATTCGAATTAAGGGTTGAACCCTATTAAAAATAATGCTGATAATCAGCAAAATAAGCATTAAATCATTTTCATATATCATTATAAATCAGTATATTAGAAGAAAATTTACCACAATTAAATTCTAATCTATGATTCCTACTGATAAGAAAATTAAACTTATTAAAATATACTTTTATGTTTGCGATCACTATGATTACCGAGTGGAAATATCTATGTGAACGTTTTAATAACAATAATAAACCTGAATTTTCAGACCAAGAGGCGATAACCATTTACCTTTATGCAATGCATTTAGAGCACCGTCTTAAAGTAAAACATATTCACAAATTTGCAAGCGAGTATCTTCGTGATTGGTTTCCTAAATTGCCGTCTTAGGAAGCCTTTACAAATCGTATAAATCGATTATGTGAAGTCTTCAGGGTCTTATCGGAAACAGTTTTGACAGAATTCATACCTAAAGATTGCAATCAAGAGATAAGTCTAATTGACTCTATGCCTGTTATTATCTGTTCGGGAAAACGCAATTCAAAAGTAGCTAAAGAGATAACCGATAAGGGGTTCTGCTCTACTAAAGGAATTTATTACCACGGTTTAAAGTTACACGGTTTAGGATTTTATCGTAAGGGCCATTTACCACATCCAGAGCAATTACTCTTTACAAAAGCTTCTGAGAATGATATTGCCCATTTAAAGCGTGTTGCTACTTACATAGATAATCGCACCTATTTCGGTGATAAAATCTATGGCAATGTTGATTTTTGGGCTGAAATGGAGCAAACAAATAATTGCAGGATGCTTACACCCATTAAAGAGATAAAAGATCAACCTGAATCGCAAAAGAAAGGAGAAAAGGCATATAATGACTTGTTCTCAAAAGCTGTATCTTCTGTCAGAAAACCAATTGAATCGCTATTTAACTGGCTAATAGAGAAAACTGATATTCAAAGAGCTAGCAAAGTTCGATCCATTAAAGGATTATTGACGTTCGGCTGAGAAAGAATTCTTGCTGCTTTTATTTATTCAATTTTCTAAGTCAACTCTTAATTCCCATCAATAATTATTTTTAGTAATTTGATGAGTTTCCACTTTCCCATTGCTATCCATTATTTTCACCAAATAGTTTCCAGAAGGAAGAGAAGAAGTATCAATAGAAGTCGTGTTTGTAACGCTCATCACTTCCTGACCGGCCATATTGATAAATACAACCTTAGTTGGGTGGTTATTTGCTTCGATAGTGATATGATCGTTTGCCGGGTTTGGATAAATCTTGTATTGGTCATCTGCTTTCACTTCATTCGCTCCTGTGGGGGTGAGTGCCGGTCCGGAATAGGACTCATCAGCGGTTCCCTGTTGATATACCTTTACATAATCGACATACATGTTGGCCTTGTAATTGTTGGCCGCATTTAAAGCTGTTACGCTGTTAATATCATGAATTCCGGTAAAGTCTCCACCAATTGCAAGATTGAAAAGCACATAAAATTGTTGGTGGAAATAGTGAGCCGGATTGGGTGCAACATCCTCTTGATTAATTGCCATGTGGGCAAGAGGAGCTGCTGTAGGATTTACATCTAAATCAAGATAGGTCTCCACATAATCCGTATTCCAAATCAAGGTAAACAAATGAAAACCGTCCTGAATACTATTTGCTGCTGTAGCGTCATGTCCCCAATTCGGATGGTTTTGCCAGGTTTCCCCCCAATGATACCAAGTGCTGTAATATTTATCTTGGGTACCTCTATTTATACCATTGGTATTTCCCATCTCCAGAATATCAATTTCGCCGCAGG
>JAUZOM010000130.1 GCA_030706465.1 Bacteroidota bacterium
TTATACACCCGGACAATCTCTGTTGACTATTGGTCCGGCACCCGGCCATCGGACGAAGTTGGAGGGGTGTTGAAGCCGATCCTTCACCGGATTCCAACTCGTTGACGGGTGTTGTTTCATTTCTGGTCCTTCATTCCCGGGTAGTATCTTCTTGCTTCAGTCTTACTTCAACCGGGGCTCATGTTAGGTATAGAGACATTTCAACGGGACTCTAGATAGGGTTGGGATAGGGTTCAGTTAGGTCTACCTATCCGAACCCTATCCGAACCCTATCCGAACCCTAACTGAACCCTAACTGAACCCCCTCTATACCTAAACTAAGATAAGACTGAAATAAGACTGCGACCAGACTAAGAAGACTCCCTCTTTTGGAAAAAAAAACCTTCTTTTTCTTTTACCTTTCCCCTGATAGTCCCTCAATAGGCTGCAAAAAGCCCCAACAAAAATTACCTTTTAAAATGTTTATAAATTGCATGTTATAATCTATTTACAGGAGAGAAAATAGAACACGCTACGAATCTTCCCTTATATCCTTCCAGTAGGAAATAAAAATAACAGCGGGCACTGTATATTTCTCCAGAGCTGAATTGCTGAGTATCCGGAAACCCGATATTCAACCGATCTGTATGCCTACTATACAATTTTACCAGTATAATGGTTCAAAAATACACATAAAAAGGTATCTTTTTTCATCAAAGAGGTATCATTTTGTCAAAATGAGAAAGAGTGTCCCCTTTTGTAAGAATAAGATACCTTCTAAGGCAAAACTACAGTATATATTTGCAGTATAGAATTACTTAAATCAAAAAATTATGGATATCGCAAAACGATCAACAGAGAATCCGTTGTTAAGGCCTTCGGACCTGAAGGCCGGAATAAATGGCATGGAAATAACCTGTCTACTTAACCCGGGTGTATTCCGGATGAATAATAAGACCTGGCTTTTGCTCCGTGTTGCCGAACGTCCGCAACAAATAAAAGATAAAATCAGTTTCCCTATCTATACGCCTGCCGGAACGATCGAAGTGCTCAGCTTTGATAAAAACGATTCCCAGTTGGATGCCACAGATCCGCGTGTCATTCTCTACAAAGGTAAAAATTATCTAACCACATTATCCTATTTAAGGTTGGTTTGCAGTGACGATGACCTACATTTTCATGAAGATCCGGCCTATCCACCTATTTTCGGACAGGGTGAACTGGAAGCTTTCGGCATTGAAGATTGCCGGGTAGCGACTATGGAAGATGGATTTTACCTGACCTTTACAGAGGTATCCTCCGTAGCGGTAGGGGTAGGGCTCATTGCCACGAACGATTTTCAACACTTCGACCGTAAAGGGATGATTTTCCCCCCACATAATAAAGATTGTGCGATGTTTGAAGAAAAGATCGGCGGAATGTATTATGCCTTTCACCGTCCAAGCAGTCCCGAGTTAGGGGGGAATTATATCTGGCTGGCTGAATCGCCCGACCGTGTACACTGGGGAAACCACAAATGTGTGGCGGTTACCCGTGAAGGTAGTTGGGATGAGGCAAGGGTAGGAGCAGGAGGTGCCCCGATCAAAACATCCGAAGGCTGGCTGGAAATTTACCATGGAGCCAGCAAGAACCACCGGTATTGCCTGGGGGCTTTGCTGCTCGACCTGAAGGATCCTTCGAAAGTGTTGGCCCGCAGCATAGAGCCGATCATGGAGCCGATTGCCGAATACGAACAAACCGGTTTCTTTGGAAATGTGGTGTTCACTAACGGACATTATGTACAGGGAGATACCGTGAAGATATTTTACGGGGCCAGTGACGAAGTGATCTGTAGTGCGGAATTCTCGATTACAGAAATATTAAACTCATTAAAAAAGAACTAATGGCCAATAAACTGACAGGAGAATTTTTATTCTTCAAATCCCAGCCCTTAAATATACGCACCCTGTTAATCACCAACATGCTGTATGGGCTGATACTGCCCATCATAGAGATATTCGTTGGTGCTTATATCATGCGGAATACGGGGAACTCCTCGTATGTAGCCATCTTTCAACTCTTCATGTATGTCGGGGTAGTCAGTACTTCCATATTGAATGGCGCATTGTTGAAGATATTTAAAGTGAACTGGTTGTACAGTTTTGGAATTATGCTTTCAGCCGTTGCCTTAATGGTGATGATGTTTGTGCATTCTATCGGAATCGTACAATTAGGTTTGGCGGGATTTGCCATAGGTGCTTCGACCGGATTCTTTTGGACAAACCGCTATCTGCTGGCTCTTAATGCTACAAACGATAAGAACCGTAATTATTTCTTTGGGTTGGAATCGTTCTTCTTTTCCCTGTGGAGCATTGTGGTACCTTTAACGGTGGGCGCTTTTTTGGGCACCATCAATGGAAAGGTCTTGTTTGGTCATATTATCAATGTCAATATAGGGTATGAAATTATTACCGTGGTGATATTTTTTATTGCCATTGCCGCCTGCCTGGTATTGGCAAAAGGGGACTTTGTGAATCCGGTTCAAAAGAAATTCATTTATTTCCGCTATCATATCTTGTGGCAAAAGTTTCTGGCATTAGCGAGCCTGAAAGGAATGGTACAGGGCTTTTTAGTAACAGCTCCTGCCATACTGGTCATGAAACTGGTGGGGAACGAAGGTTCATTGGGATTGATTCAGGGGTTTGCCGGCGGTGCAACCGCTATCGTAGTCTATGTACTGGGTCGCATTGCCAAGCCGGAACACCGTATGCGGATATTCGGGTTTGGGTTGGTCGTGTTCTTTATCGGAACTTTAGTGAATGGAATTATGTTCTCGGCTGTTGGTGTCATCATCTTTGTTCTTTGTAAAGTGTTGTTCCAGCCACTACACGATTTGGCCTATTTCCCAACCATGATGAAGACAATCGATGCCGTTTCGGCGATTGAAAAGCGAAATGAATACGCTTATATTTTAAGCCATGAAGTCGGTCTATTCTTTGGACGTGCCTTGGGGATGATCTTGTTTATATCCCTTTATTATTATGCTTCGGAAATGTTTGCACTGAAATATGCCCTGATCATTGTAGGCGCGTTGCAGTTGGTATCCTTGCCGCTGGCTAAACATATTATCAAAGAAATTGATACAAAATACAAGGGAGTGGTTAACAATTAACGATTAGTGGTTAACGATAAATGATGAACAATAATATGAAAAAATATAAATCAACTCTAATTCTCATTTTCCTGATCGGACTGTTGTTTTCCTGCGTGGCGAATGATAATTACGGAATTCCAGTCGTTCAGATTGCAATCCCGCGGATAGAGATGATGCCGAGCACTCCAAAACCCTACAAAATCATTGACTGGAAACAAAAGGCGAAAGAGTATGATGCTTATGTTTTCGATTTCAATCCCGATATGCCTGCGGGAAGAATGATCTGGCTGGATAACAGCCAACGCAATTTGCCCCAAATTACCTTTGGCCTTTATACAGCCATAAATGATGTCCGGCAGGGGCCGGGGCATAATAACGGAGAATTTCACGAAAGCCTGAATTCGCTTTCAGCAATATTGGGAGCCGGCTTAATAGGAATAGACAAAACGCATCAAAACGGCTATAATTACGTAAAGATGATTCAGAACTACTTTAATTCGGGAACGGGATGGAACATTATGATGAACAACACGTGTCCTGAAATAGCACAACAAGGTGGCGGCTATGGTCGTGACTGGTGGTATGATGTCCTGCCGAATGTATTGTTTTATGCCATTTGTGATGTTTTCCCAAATGTGGAGAATGCGGATAATATACAACGCAGCATTGCCGAAAAGTTTTGCAAGGCCGATTCTGTGCTGAATGGGAACTATGATTATTCGTACTTCGATTATGGCCAACTGAAAGGGATGGTGAGCAAAATACCTTTTCAGCAGGATGCAGCCGGTGGGCACGGGTATGTCCTGTACGCCGCCTACGAGAAATATAAAAATGCCAGGTACCTGGCACATGCCAAATCGGCCATTGCTGCCTTGAATGGTCAGAAAGAAAGCCGTTTCTATGAAATACTGCTCCCCATGGGAATCTATACGGCTGCACGACTTAATGCAGAGCAGGGTACCAATTATGATATCAAGAAGATGATGAACTGGGTTTTTGATGGTTGTAAAAGTCCGACCGGACGCACCGGTTGGGGAGTGATTGTGGGTAAATGGGGCGATTATGATGTCAGCGGACTGCAAGGCAGCATTATTGACGGCGGCGGATATGCCTTTTTAATGAACAGTATGAAAATGGCCTGGCCACTGGTGCCCATGGTAAAATACGATCCACGCTTTGCCCGTGCTATCGGAAAATGGATGCTCAATAATGTCAATTCGGCGCGCCTGTTCTTCCCGAATGAAATACCGGACAGCAACCAATGGCTGCCGGAAATGAAAAACTATACCCATTCGTTGGTAGCTTATGAAGGGCTTCGGTATGAGGACTGTTATAATAAACCGTCGCTAAAAGAAGTGCATCCTGTTGCATTAGGTGATGGCCCGAACTGGAATCCAAAGAACCCGAAGGAGACTATGTTCAGCCTATACAGCACTTCACCTATAGGGATCATGGGAGCCATCGTTGATACTACCGATGTAAAAATGATCTTACGGCTGAATTGTAATGTTACAGATTTTTATGCAAATATAACGTATCCTACTTATTTATATTATAATCCCTATTCCGTATCGAAAACCGTCACCTATCATCCGACAGGGCTTTCGGATGTTTTTGATATTGTATCAAAAACCTATGTGGCAAAAGCTATTTCAAGAGACACGCCGATTATCGTACCGGCTGACCAGGCCCGTTTATTAGTGGAAATTCCCTCAGGAGCAGTCATTGAACATAAAAAAAATTTATTGCTGATAAAAGGAATTCCGATTTCGTACAGATAGCCAGATGACAAACTTATTCAGTCCTGAATTGTTTTATTAGGTGGGTCTCTGTCTTTCTAAACATTACAAAATCAAATATTTGTAAAATATTTAATACTAATCGCTTATACTGATCATTATGAAGAAAACGCAGTTTATTATTTGTTTTAGTATTTTCAGCTTGTTCCTGCAGGCCCAGAATCCGGTAAAGGTTACCGGCGTGGTGAAAGATGCGGCCACGAGTGAATTACTAATTGGAGTAAACGTTATCGTTCCGGGGTCGAATACTGGTACTGTTACCGGGATAAATGGGGATTTCTCAATTTCCGTAGCTGCAAATTCAATATTGAGAGTGTCGTATATCGGCTATCAAACTCAGGAAATTAAAATAGCCGGGCAGACCAACCTGAATATACAGCTGGTGGCAGAATCAAAACAAATGGATGAAGTCGTCGTGGTGGGGTATTCGGTTCAAAAGAAACGGGATGTACTGGGTTCGTACAGTAAACTAAACAGCGCAGATATCACCAAAATTCCGGTGGCATCTGCCCAGGAAGCCCTTCAGGGAAGGGTAGCCGGTGTGGAAGTTTCTGCACAAACAGGAGCCCCGGGTGCACCAATTTCAGTCCGTATACGGGGTGCCGGTTCCATCAGTTCCAGCAACGATCCGCTTTATATTGTAGATGGTATACCGGTGGAAGGAGCGCTGAATAACCTTTCGCCCAATGACATTGATAATATGACCATTTTGAAGGATGCCTCGTCGGCAGCTATTTACGGATCGCGTGCCAGTAACGGGGTTGTGCTGATCACTACTAAATCGGGTAATTCGGGTGAAGCAAAGGTGAGTTATAATGCCCAGGTTGGTTTTCAGACACACGGTCATCTGACGCCAATGGCGACTACTTCACAATACATTCAGATGTATAACGAAGCGGCAACGAATGATAATGCACTCTCTCCTCTTCTGCAACGGCCTCTTATTGCCGGTACTTATTTGAAAGATTTTCCAAACATAAACCACGTAGCTGCCATTTTTCAGACAGCACCTATTCAATCCCATGAATTCTCCATTAGCGGAGGAAATGATAAGACTACTTATATAGTTTCAGCTTCTTATTTTAATCAGGTCGGAATTATCAAAAACACCAGTTATGACAGGTTCAGCATGCGATCGAGTATCAATTCTGAAGTCAAGAAATGGTTACATGTGGGATTGAACGTGAGTGGTGGAATTTCGAATAACCGGATCGTTTCAAGTTCAGGGGATGGTTTTGTGTCTCAAGGAGGTAGTGTCATCCGGTATGCTTTTTTCAGGAATCCGGCTATACCCATTTATAATGCTGCCGGAGGATATGTCGATTTACCTTCCGAGTACTATGGGGATTCGAATTATGACTCGTTTTTTGGAAACGGGTATAGTCCCGAAGGGCTGGCTGCTTATACCGACATGACCACGAAAATGAAAACCCTGCTGACAACCGGAAATGTCGTTATTAATTTCCCTGCCAATATCTTTTGGAAAACTACCCTGGGAGTTGATTACAGCGATGCCGGCTACCGGGAATTTGACAAGACCTGGGGAACAATCAACCGGATCAATAATCCTAATGCTTTGAACATTTCGAATACCACCAATGTGAACTGGACGGTCAACAGCACCTTGAATCATAGTATTAAATTCGGGGAAAATAATAACCTGTCTACCATGATTGGGATGGAAGCTATCAAAAACGCTTCCTATGGACTTTCAGCCAGTGACAGCAACTTTGCGAGTGATGATCCCAATTTTCTGTATATCGGTAACGGGGTGGCAACACCTCCTCAGGTAAATAATGTATCAGGCAGTCAGGGTGAATCGGGTTCAAGCCTTCTTTCCTATTTTGCAAACGCCAATTACAATTATGCCCAAAAGTATTATCTATCGGGTATTATCCGCCGTGATGGATCTTCCCGCTTTGTGGGGAAGAATCAATGGGGAACCTTCTACTCCTTCTCTGGTGGATGGAATATGGAAACTGAAGAATTTATGAAGGATATTCCAACAATCAGCAAATTAAAAATCCGTGCCGGTTACGGTTCTATCGGAAATCAAAACATTGCCTTGTATGCCAACCTGGATAAGTATTCGCCTAATAACTATTATACATTCGGGGGGAATCCCTATAACGGATATGCACAGACAACCCTTGGCAACAACAATTTAAAATGGGAGACCAGCAATCAATTCAATGCCGGAGTAGACCTGGAAATGTTTAAAGGGGTATTCGGCGCTTCCATTGATTATTACCACAAATTGACGACCGATATGTTGGTCATTGCTCCACTCCCCCCTTCTGTTGGAAATGCTTCCCCTCCCTGGATAAACAGTGGCAATGTGCTCAATACAGGGGCCGACCTGGAATTATTCTTCCGTCAGGAATATAAAAAAGGAGGATTCAATATCTCCTTAAACGGCGGTTACCTGCATAATAATGTGGTAAAACTCGATGCCCCCATCGTGGGAGGACGTGTGGATAATGGTTCTTATGCAACTCAAACTATAGTAGGTCAACCCATCGGATCTTTCTACCTGTACAAGATGGCCGGTATATTCCAGAATCAAACGGATATATTGACATCTGCCTATCAGGGGAAAAATATTCAGCCCGGTGATGTTAAATACGTTGATGTGAATCATGATAATGTGATCGATGCAAAGGACAGGGTCTATATGGGAAGTGCCATTCCGAAGTTTACTGCCGGGTTAACACTTTCTGCTCACTATTCAGGATTCGATGTGTCGGTATTTTTCCAGGGAGCTTATGGTCAGAAAATTTATTCCCAGCTTAATCAGGATATAGAAGGCTTTTATCGTGGATTTGACATGACGGAACGTTATTATACGGAACACTGGACAACCACAAATCCTTCCAATACCCAGCCTCGTGCTTCATGGGCAGCTGCCTCGAATAATATCAGGACATCCTCCCGCTTTCTGGAAGATGGATCCTATACCCGGTTGAAAAACCTGCAAATCGGATACACCATTCCAAACACGAAGAAATTTAAAATACAAAGTATACGGGTCTACCTGGCAGGAACCAATCTTTTCACCTTGACAGGTTATACAGGCCTTGACCCTGAAATGACAGTCAGTACTAATTCGGCTTCCGAAGGGGATCGTGCCAATGGAATCGATTGGGGAACCTATCCTGTTGCGGTAAGTTATACTTTTGGATTGAATGTAACCTTCTAAATGAAAAGAATCATGAAAAAAATACCTTATATAGTGATGTTCGCAGTTGTTGCATTGATAGTTTCGTGTTCTGATTTTTTAAACGAACAATTGAAAGTGGATTACACTTCGTCCAACTTCTATACAACGCCCGAAAATGCAACTGCTGCAGTGAATGGAATTTATAATTCGCTTTACGGAAATACCCTCTGGATATTCGGCGACGTAGCTTCCGATGATGCCGTCAAAGGAGGAAATGCCGGGGATCAACCCGATATGGTGAGTATTGATGACTTTACGGCAAATTCAGCCAATGGAGTCCTGGCAACGTTCTGGCAATCTACCTATGAAACAATAGCCAGGGCCAATAATGCTATTTACTACATTGCTCCCATGAAGATCGATGTAACTCTCAGAAACAGGCTACTAGGGGAAGCTAAGTATTTAAGGGCACTATCCTATTTTAATCTGGTGAATATCTTTGGGAAAGTACCATTGAAACTGTTACCTCAACTAACATCGGAAACTATCAATGTTCCCTTAAGTGATGTAGCTGCTATTTACGCTCAAATTGAAAAAGATCTGACGGAAGCAGTTGCAGTCTTGCCGGCCTCTTATGCCACTGAAAAAGGGAGGGTGACCAATGGTGCTGCGTATGGTTTACTGGCAAAAGCCGATTTGTATGAACAGAAATACACAGAATGCCTGACTAACATTCAGGCGTTGGAAAATTTAAACCAGTATAAATTACTTTCCAATTATGCAAACCTGTTCAAAGCAGGGTCAGAAGATAGTACCGAAGTTATTTTCGCGGTTCGTTTTATTCAAAGTAAAGTATCTCCGGGTAATATCCTGAGTGTTGATTTTTCTCCGCTTATTGAAGGCGGTTATGCATTTGATGCCCCTACCCAAAGTTATGTTGATGCTTTCACGGATAGTACCGTACTCAGGACAGTGGATCCCCGTCTGGACGCTTCCATTGGAAGGGATGGCAAACCATGGTTTAATAACACAACTTTTTCTGCTTCCTGGTCGGAAGCTACCGGCTATCTGGTAAAAAAATATGATTTTACGACTATAACCGGCATTCCAAAAGATCAATCTACAATACCATGGATCTATATGCGGTATGCCGATATATTGCTTATGAAGGCAGAAGCCTTGAATGAATCGAGTGCCGGAGGCGCAGCAAGTGCTGCCATTGAAGTAAATAAAGTACGTGCGAGGGCAAATCTGGCGCCTACTACGGCCGTAACCCAAACAGATATGCGGACGGTCATTATGAACGAACGGCACAAAGAACTTGGTTTTGAATTCCATCGTTTCTTCGACCTGATGCGATGGGGACAAACTGTAGCAGAGACTGCCTTGGGACCCAATTTGAAATGGGTAAGTCCAAGGTTCTATTATCCGATCCCTCAAACGGAACTGGATACCAATAAGGCCCTAAATAAATAACTCTCAATTATACAAACAACTTTAATAACAAAAAAAATCATGAAAAAGAATCTTTTAAAAAATGCAGGTATTGCATGTATGTCGTTACTGCTCTTAACTGCAGTATTTTATGGATGTAGTAGTTCGAACAACACACCAAGCACACCAGGGGATCAGACAAAGTTAACAGCTTTAATTGACTCCTGTAATACCATTTCTGCTGCAGCAACTACCACTGCTTATCCACAAGCTGCTATTACGGCTTTTCAGACGACACTTGCATCAGTAAAAACTGCTGCTGCAAACAAATCAATTACACAAACAGCCGTTGACAATTTAGTAGTACAATTAAGAACTGCAAAAACAACATTTCTGGCTACCAATTACAGTGCAGTTTCTCCATCTGCTATCATATTTGGTCTGACCTTTGATGAAGGCACCGGGACTCAATTAACTACTACCGGTAGTAATGCATGGACTGCTGCATTAACTGCAGGTCCATCACAACTTTTTGGAACGAAAACAGCTTTACCAACCTTTGTTACAGGTCATAAAGGGATGGCTATGCATTTCACAGCAGGATCACATCTTGAAATTGGCGATTATATTGCCAGTAAAATATCAGGGACTAAATTATCGATTTCTGTTTGGGTGAAAACCGATTCTGTAAGAGCTAATAATCTTATTCTTTCGTATAATGATTGGTATACCTGGAAGTTCCAGACCCAAGATAATGGAAAACCTTTCTTTACTGTAAATACTGTAGCCGGAGGTGCCCTTGATATGGATAATCAAGCTGTCAATTCTGTACCAAATCTTACCTGGACACATCTGGTAGTCAGTATGGATTTAACTGCAGGCAAAGTTGATTTCTATGTAAATGGTACAAATACCATGGAATGGACTACAACTACAAAACCTGGCTTGACAGGTACTGTTAGTCCATACACTGCAGTGAGTGTATCGAAATTACCATTATTAATTGGTGCTGGATTTACTTATGCTGAAGCAAAAGCCGTTTGGCCTGCAAGCTGGGGTTGGGAAACTATTCCAAACTGGGGCTATTTTACAGGCTCGATGGATGAGCTTAAAGTGTATAGTATTGCTTTAAATGATGGTCAAGTAGGATTGTTATATAACAACGAAAAATAAATAAACAGTAGTTTCTCGTCAATCTTTAAAAGGGACTTGATCTTATTCGTAAGTCAGGTCCCTTTGTTTTCAAAGGAAAGTTTATTATATCAACAGTTTATCACATAAACATATTCTCCCATTATGCTCCGCCAGACCCTGAAATACCTGCTTCTGTTCATTTCCCTGAGCGTTTATGCCCAACCGGTATCCGAACAACCCTGGTGGAAAGAAACCGTCTTTTACCAGATCTATATGCCCTCCTTTCAGGACAGTGATGGCAATGGTATCAGCGACTTTACAGGCATGACCTCCCGCCTGGATTATCTTCAGGAACTGGGCGTCAAAGGGATCTGGCTTACCCCTTTTCTCTCGTCTCCCAAAGTGGATAATGGCTATGATGTGGCCGACTATTATCAAATTGATCCTGTTTACGGGACGATGAATGACTTCAGCAATTTCTTAAAGGAAGCTCATAAGCGCGGAATAAAGGTCATCATGGATATGGTGGTTAATCATACTTCCACTGACAGCAAGTGGTTTCAGGAATCCCGCAAATCGAAGGATAACCCATACCGCAACTATTATATCTGGAAAGATAAACCCAATAACTGGGAATCGTTTTTCGGCGGAGGTGCCTGGAAACTGGACAGCCTCACCAACCAATATTATCTGCATAAATTTGCTGTACGTATGGCCGACCTGAACTGGTCGAACCCGGTAGTAGTGGCCGAGATTCAAAAAGTACTGCGCTATTGGCTCGACAAAGGAATTGACGGTTTCCGTTTCGATGTGATCAACTTCCTGAATACCGATGACATCACGACCGATAATCCGGTCAACGATGGGAAACTGCAGGCTATCTATAACATCAACCAACCCGGGGTAAAGAAAGCCATCTCGATCATCAAGTCTACAGTCAATGAATACAACGGCCGCTTTACGGTTGGCGAAGTAGGAAACGATCAGATTGATGTGCTAAAACAATATCAGTCGCCGAAATTGCTGGATGTGGTGTTCAACTTTAATTTTGGAAGTGTTCCTGCCTTTTCGGTGGAACGTTTGTACAACGAGTTGCAAAGCATGGAACATAATATGCCCGGCTTCCCGACCCTGTTCTTTGGTAGTCATGATAATCCACGCCTGATGAACCGGCTGGCAGATGGAAAGGTCGATCGGGCAAAAGCTCTGGCCGCCCTCATCCTTACGGCGAAAGGAGTTCCGTTTATTTATTACGGGGAAGAAACAGGCATGAAAAATATTACGGCCGATACGTACGATGAGATACAGGATATTCAGGGTAAAACTTTTTACCAACTGGCAATAACTGCAGGGAAAACACCTGCTGAAGCACTGGTCGAAGGAAATAACCATTGCCGGGATAAATCGCGCAGCCCCATGCAATGGGACAGCAGTGCGAATGCCGGCTTTACGACCGGGAAGCCCTGGATAAAAATCAATGAGGATTACCGGATTGTAAATGCCCGGGAAGAATTGCAGCAGGATAATTCAATGCTGAATACCTATAAGGCTTTGTTGGCTTTGCGGAATAAGGAGAAAACTCTTCAATATGGAAGCTATGAAAAACTGGAACGGCATGAGGACATGATCGTCTTTACCAGAATCTATCATCAGGAGGAAATAACTGTTATGATAAACTTTGGCAAGAGACAAAGTGTTCAACTACCGAACGGTGCCAAGATTCTTATGGGAAAAACTATTATAAACCCGAATGGATTCTTGATCTATAAAACAACTTCTTGAACATTCCCGAAGTTCTAAATTTTGGAAATGTTATTAGCTATTGTTTATGCTGATAAATCACAACCAACAAATGAAACGAAAACTCATTTTACTCCTTTATATTGGATCTGTTTTGCTCGCTTTTGCCCAGCAA
>JAUZOM010000131.1 GCA_030706465.1 Bacteroidota bacterium
CTATTTTGAAAAATATAAAACGATATTCCCGGAACGGTTCCCTGGTGGTTTTTCACGATTCAATAAAAGCAGAAAGAAACATGTTGGCAGTCTTACCGTTAGCTATTGAGTATTGGAATTCGAGGGGATATCGATTTGGGGTACTGTAAATGGAGGCAAGAGGTAAGGAATGAGGAATGAGAGATGAGGAATGAGAGATGAGGAAGTTAAAGGCGGGGTGGAATATTAATATTCTTGTTTTTATAATTGTAGTTGAATAAAAAGGGGGTAGAGAGGTAAATAGATTTTTGTTTTAAATAATTGATTGTAAAGTTTTTCATTTCAGAGTTGTAATAATTATTAATCGGATCACATTAATAATTCTGTTGCCATGAAAGAATCCATTTTACATTATGTTTGGCAAAATAAACTTTTTATTGTCCCTGATCTGCAAACAACAGACGGTGAGAAATTAGAAATTATCGATGTCGGCAGAAACAATGCAGATGCAGGTCCTGATTTTTTCAATGCGAAAATCAGAATAGGTGATACTCTATGGGCTGGTAACGTTGAAATCCATGCACACTCATCCGATTGGTACAAACATAATCATCAGTCGGACAAAGCTTATGACAGTGTTATCTTACACGTTGTTCTCCATGCGGATGGTGATGTCTACCGTAGAAATGGAGATCTGATTCCCCAACTGGAATTGATTTATCCCAGACAAATTGATACCAATTATGAGCGGCTATTTAGTCAGCAAAAATGGATTCCCTGTTCGGATAAAATTGATTTGGTTCCTTCGATATTTATTCAAAATTGGAAGAATGCTTTGCTCACTGAACGGTTGGAACAAAAGAAGAACTCAATAGAGAAGCTGCTCGCTGAAAATAATCAACATTGGGAACAAGCCTTCTATATAACACTGGCCCGAAACTTTGGTTTTGGAACAAATAGCCAGGCTTTCGACACGCTGGCTAAGTCGCTTCCCATATCAGTCCTGGGAAAACATAAAGACAATATTGTTCAGCTGGAAGCTTTATTGTTTGGACAATCCGGTTTGTTAAACCAGGAGAAACAGGATGATTATTCTATTAAATTAAAAAAGGAATACGATTTTTTGAGAGCTAAATACAAGCTCAATCCGCAGGATGGCTCACAATGGAAATTACTGCGACTGCGTCCGGGTAATTTTCCACATATACGGATAGCACAATTTGCAGCATTGATTCATAGTTCGACCAAGTTGTTTTCTAAAATAGTTGAAGATCCGAAAATCGAAAGCCTACAGAAATTGTTTGAGAATGAACCATCAGCCTACTGGAATTCAAGCTATCTGTTCGGAAATAAAAGCACAATACATGTCAAGAAATTAGGCATTCAATCAATAAACGGCATATTGATCAATACGGTCGTTCCGTTTCTGTTTTGTTATGCCAATTATAAAAACAATGATGAACTCAAAGACAAAGCAATCCAGCTTCTTGAGGTAATCCCGGCAGAACGCAACTCAATCATCCGCGGTTGGCAAGAGCTTGGCTTGAATTCGGAAACAGCTTTCGATACGCAGGCTTTGATACATTTGAAAAAACAATATTGTGATGAGAAGAAATGTTTGCGTTGCCGGATTGGACACAAAGTATTGACTTTGCCAAGAGCAGAATAGATTTTTAAAATAAATATGAAGAAGAAAACGAAGATAGTAAGTGCCCTGATTATTTTTGCCATCATGTTGTTAGTTCATGCGTGTGCCAATAAAGCGCAGGGACCAACAGGCGGCCCGAAAGATAAAACACCGCCCCGCGTTATGAGATCAACCCCGGTGAACGGTTCTCTCAACTTCAAAAAGAAACAGGTAGAGATTGATTTTGATAAAATAGTTTCCATTGAGAAACCAAATGACAATGTAATTATTTCTCCTCCTCAACAAAAACCGCCGGATGTAAAATCGTTAGGGAAACGTGTTGTTGTAAACTTTAATGAAAACTTACTTGATAACACGACCTATTCTATTAACTTTGGGAATGCAATAGCCGATGTAAATGAAAAAAACGTGATAAAAAATTATCTTTTTTCATTTTCCACCGGAAACCAGATTGATACATTGAAAATATCAGGAACCGTAATTAATTCCGAAGATTTAAATCCTATGGAGGGAATTATTGTAGGAATATATGAAGAAACTTCCTCTGACTCCGTGTTTTTTTTAAAGCCTTTTGTACGTATAGGTAGAACTGATGAGAATGGGCGGTTCTCAATTGATAATGTAAAAAAAGGAAAATATAAGGTTTTTGCCTTGGGTGATGCGAATCGTGATTATACTTTTCAACCGGGAGAAGGACTTGCCATGTGTGATACTCTCGTGGCTCCAACGTTCAGAAGGGAGGAAATGAAGGATACAATCTGGAAAGATTCAACAGAAGTGGATAGTATCCGTACTTATATGGGAACCCGCTTTTTGCCTGACAACCTGACACTCCGGTATTTTAAAGAAAATAAGAAACGCCAGTATTTTGTCAAATATGAACGTAAGGAACCGTTTGTCTTCAACTTGTATTTTAATACTTCCCTGGCAAAATTACCTGAACTTAAGCCGTTGAACTTTAATTGGGATGGTAAGTATCTGTTACAGAAAAGTAGCAAAATGGATAGCCTGACTTATTGGATTACCGATTCCCTGGTCTGGAAGCAAGATACGTTAAAAATGTCAATGACTTATTTAAAAACAGATTCCCTTTTCCAGCTGAAACCGGTTACGGATACCATTCAGGTTTCGATGCGGAAGGGGCGTATTAATGCGCATGCTAAAGCGTCGAAGAAAACTAGTGCATTGAAGATACCATCTTTAAAGTTCACCAACAATATTGCTTCAACTTTCGAAATCAATAATCCTATTCTGCTCAATTTTGAAACACCACTGGCCTATCTGGACGTTTCTAAAATAAAATTATTCCAAAAGGTGGATACTGTATTTAAGGAAATTCCATTTAAGTGGCAACAACTCGATTCTACCAAAATGGCATATGCTATGTACCATAAATGGATAGCCGAAACATCTTATAAGGTGACTATCGATTCTGCGGCTTTCACAAGTATCTATAAACGCTCCAGTACCAAGTTTAAATCGGATTTCAAGATACGAACTTTAGATGAGTACTCCAGTGTAAAACTGTTTCTGGCAACATTTAATTCGAAAGCAATGCTTCAGGTTGTTAATACAAGGGATGAAGTAATGGCAACAAAACCGGCTTCAGAGAAAGGAACCGTGTTTGAATATCTCCGACCGGGGGATTATTATGTTCGGATGTTTATTGACGAAAATGGCAATGGCAAATGGGATACTGGCAATCTGGCCAAAAGACAACAGCCGGAAGAAGTGTTTTATTATCCAAAGAAACTGACTCTGATGGCAAATTGGGAATTCGAAGAGACCTGGGATTATACTCAAGTTCCCCTGCTAAAACAAAAGCCAGCTGATCTCATTAAGCTTGCAGCCAAGAAAGACAAGGGAATGTAATGCTTTTAATCTATTTTGAAACAGGCAAATTTAAGTGTAAAAACTTGAATTTGCCTGTTTGATTTTTAGCGGTAGGTAATTGCACAGCCCGATTATAAAACAGGTAGGACTGTTGTATAATGACAGATCGTACTATTTGGTTTTGTCCTCTTTTTGATATTTCATTTCTATTATAAATGCAACCAGTAATCCCAGCCCTCCAAATAACAGTAATGAAGCTCCATAGATTACCCCAGAAATTTCATAAGCATTATTCCGTAATTCCATGGTAGCGTATCCGCTTACAGAGTTAAGACAAATAAAATATCCAACCAACAAACCTAATCCTACTCCCAGTAATAGGCAGGCAATTTTCAGCGTACTGAATACACCGGTTCCCTGATTTTTATGAGGAAACGAGAACTTGTTTTCGATCATCGAAGGATCAAACTTTTCACCAATTTTCTCAATAATAGTCAAACGTTCTTTTTTGCGTACGAACAATTCAAACAACCTGTAAATGCCAAGGGTTATAATTCCAACAACCAATGGAATTAAAATAAAGTCCATCATAATTTTTGTTTTTAAAGTAAATAATTTCGTTCTTTGCATTGTTTGACGCTGCAACTTGAAAATGGTTACAAAAAATCAAGCTAAGAGTCTTCTCCGATAAGTCTAATTATCAAAAGGTACGCTAAGAGGACATGACGCAACCTGCTGTTTTTAAGTTGTATAATTTTAGCGTCTTCGTGTCTTTACGTACAAAAAAAAATCGGAGAGGACTCAGCTATTCTTTTTCATTTACGGGATCTTGTAACCAAAACGGATAATCTGCGTCTATCAATACAAATGGAGAATACAGACGAAATAATCTACATAAAACGCATCCTGGAGGGAGAAGTAGTCTTGTTTTCGTACTTCGTTGAGCGTTACAGCCGTCCCATTCATACATTGATAATAAGGATTATCCCAACGAAAGAGGATGCTGAAGAGCTAACGCAAGATACATTTTTAAAGGCATACCGTAAGCTGGATACTTTTAAAGGCGATTGCACTTTTTCTACCTGGTTGTACCGGATTGCCTATAATACGGCTGTTTCAGCAACCCGTAAGAAAAAAATCGTTTTTCGGGGGTTGGAAGACTATAATCTGGAGGCTATCTCTGATGAAGCAGTTGATTTGCTTCTGGACAAAGAAGATGATGAAAATCTGTTACAACGATTGGATTCGGCTATCGACAAATTGAATGTAGAAGATAAAACCCTAATAACACTTTATTACCTGGAAGAGAAACCAATTAGTGAAGTGGCAGCTGTTTTGGAGTTGACACCCGATAACGTCAAAGTAAAATTGTTTAGAGCCAGAAAGAAATTATTTGTATTAATCAATAGTTAATAATATTATGATCCAGGATAGAGCCTTGACAAAAGTAATAAAATCGGAACGTACCGCCGGACTATCACCGGATTTCAATAGTCGGTTGATGAACCGGGTCTGTTTGGAATCACAGAAACAGACGAAACGTTCGTCTGTACTGGGATTATGTGCAATCTCGGGAGCGTCACTGAGCCTGATTTCGTTGGCAATTTATCTTTTGAAGGATTATCTCACATTTAGTTTCCATTTACCCGTGTTTCTCTTATCAAGGGAGTCGCTCGCCCTTTATGGATTTAGTTTCTATATTGCATTCCTGATATTTATACTGGTTACACTGGATAATTATTTCAGGCATAAACGGATGATAAAAAAGCAAGATAACCCGGCTTAAATTGCTTTCGGGCAACACAGGATAGATTATAGTAGGAGCAGGCCGGTTACAAAGAAGCAGCCTGCTGCGGCTATAATCTAAAGACTTAAATATTAAAAAAATACCTTTTAATGTATTTAGTTGTATCCTTTCTAAATCGTTTTCCCCTGTTTTGTTTGATGCTACCATTTAAAATAAGTATTTTTGCTCGAAATAGGCAATGAATACAATTTTTGAATGACTCAAATAATAGAACATAAGGGTATTATTAATAAAATAGACAATAATCGTATTGACGTTTTAATCAACCAACAAACTGCTTGCAGCGAATGTCATGCCAATGGAATCTGTTTTACATCTGATGCTGTTAATAAGGTAATTGAAGTTGAAAATGCCGATCCGGTTTTTAAGATTGGCGACAACGTAATTCTTTACGGAAAGCAATCGTTGGGACTTCAGGCCGTCTTACTGGCATTTGTATTTCCATCTATCCTTCTATTGATCACCTTAATCCTTCTGAATTCAGTTATTGCAAACGAAATAATTTCCGGAATCATATCGGTACTTGTCCTTTTACCGTATTATCTGATTCTCTCAATTTTCAATAAAAAAATAAAGGCCAATTTCCGGTTTGATATTAAAAAAGGCAGTGCAGATGAGTCTGAATTTGGCAACTAATTTTGTTAGCCGGATTGAGTTCCCAACAATATAAACTAACTTCCATGAGTATTCTTATCCTGTCTTTGGCTACTTTGGTTACTGTTGGGGCTATAGCTGCCATCATCTTATTTATTGCTTCGAAGAAATTCAGGGTTTTCGAAGATCCGCTTATTGATAGGGTGGAGGCAGCTTTACCCTCTGTAAATTGCGGAGGTTGTGGATTCCCTTCTTGCCGCGCATTCGCCATTGAATGCGTACATACCGAATCCTTGAAAAATCTTGTTTGTACGGTTGGCGGAATAGCCACTATGAAAGAAGTGGCAATTATAGTGGGTAAAGACTCTGGTATATTGAGACTCCCAGTTGCTGTTGTCAGGTGTGGAGGAGGATGTGAAGTTCGCCCCCTTACAAATCGGTATGATGGTGTAAATTCATGTGCCATTGTGCATAACTTATATGGCGGCGAAACCGGTTGCACCTGGGGCTGTTTAGGATATGGCGATTGTGTTTTATCTTGCAAATTTGATGCAATACATATTCATCCCAAAACTAAATTGCCGGAAGTAGACGATGATAAATGCACTTCCTGCAACGCATGCGTGAAAGCATGTCCGAAATCGATCATTGAATTAAGGAAAAGAGCAATTAAATCAAGGAAAATATATGTCAATTGTGTCAATAAAGACCCGGGAGATCTCATTGCAGAGTTTTGTAGCGTCGCATGTATCAGTTGCAAAAAATGTCTGGAAGCCTGTGCTTTTGATGCCATCACGATATCCGGTAATTTGGCATTTATTGATTCGGATAAATGTACGTTGTGCCGTCAATGTGTTAGGGTCTGTCCGACAAATGCTATTGTAGAGGTTAATTTTCCCGGTAGAAAAAACCAACAAGAAACAATTGAAGAAGTAATGAATCCGGCAAATTAACCGTTAATATTAAAAGTCGGTTTCATTGTTGAAAAATCGAATGAGTTTTAAAAATTTCAAATTAAATGAGAACATTCAAAATGGGAGGCATACATCCCCAAGAATATAAATTATCGGCAGGAATAAAGATACAGGATGCTGACTTACCACGTCAGGCCGTCATTCCCCTTGGCCATTATCTGGGAATTCCGAGCAATGCGGTAATTGCCAAAGGGGATACAATAAAAGTAGGGCAACTTATTGGTCAGGCCGGCGGACATGTTTCGGCGAATGTACATTCATCCGTCTCTGGAATTGTAAATCGAATTGAGGGGGCATTCGATGCTTCCGGGTATAAAGTACCCTCGGTCTTTATTGATGTGGAAGGTGATGAATGGCTGGAGTCCATTGACAGGACCCGGGAAGTTAAAAGAGAATGTACATTGACTCCTGCCGGGATTATAAAAAAGATAACAGAATCCGGAATCGTCGGATTGGGAGGTGCTACTTTTCCTACACATGTTAAATTAACGCCTCCTCCTGGTAAAAAGGCTGAGGTATTAATTGTTAATGGTGTAGAATGTGAGCCCTATCTGACGTGCGATCATCAATTAATGCTTGAGAAGGGTGAAGAAATACTGGTTGGGGTAACGATCTTAATGAAAGCTATCGACGTGAACCGTGCAGTGATCGGAATTGAAAATAATAAAAAAGATGCCATCGCTTTAATGCAAAGACTGGCAAAAACTTTCGAAGGCATTCAGGTAGTGCCTTTGCAGGTTCAATATCCCCAGGGAGGGGAGAAGCAATTAGTTGATGCGATCCTTGGGCGGCAGGTGCCAAGCGGGGCTTTGCCGATTGAAGTAGGAGCGGTGGTCCAGAATGTTGCCACTGCTTTTGCTGTATATGAAGCGGTTCAGAAGAATAAACCTTTGTTCGAAAGAGTCATAACAATAACCGGCAAATCAATGGCTCATCATGGAAATTACCGGGCAAGGATAGGAACCCCCCTGATAAGTGTAGTGGAACAGGCGGGCGGTATTCCAGAAGATACAGGAAAGATTGTTGCCGGCGGTCCTATGATGGGGCGTGCCTTAAGTAACCTGGACATAGCTGTGGCTAAAGGGACTTCCGGGGTGTTATTTATTCCAACAGTTGAATCGGCACGAAAGCAAATGCAGAATTGTATACGTTGTACCAAGTGTGTTGTTGTTTGCCCTATGGGACTGGAGCCTTATCTGCTAATGACTCAGAGTGAACGTAGCATGTGGAAAGAAATGGAAAATGAAAGGATTATGGATTGTATTGAGTGTGGCTGCTGTTCTTTTACATGTCCGTCAAACCGGCCATTGCTTGATTATCTACGATTAGGAAAAACGACTGTAAATAAAATAATTCGTAACCGGCATGCAAGAAAATAGTTTTAGACTTTACGAGTTTTCAAACTTTAGACCTGACTACCCATGGATAAACTGATTATTTCACCCTCACCACACGTCCATAGCGGTGATACCATTTCAAATAAGATGATCGGGGTCTTTATCGCGCTTCTGCCTGCTTATGTAGCCGGATTATATTTCTTTGGACTGGGTGCCCTGATAATAAGCGTTACAGCCGTTCTTTCGTGCCTGTTGTTTGAATATTTGATTCAACGGTTTATATTGAAAGGCCCGGTAACTATCACCGATGGATCGGCAGCATTGACTGGTTTATTGCTTGCGTTTAATTTGCCGTCTAATCTTCCGGTCTGGATAGTAATTATCGGTTCATTAGTGGCCATAGGAATCGCCAAAATGAGTTTCGGTGGGTTGGGAAATAATCCGTTTAATCCTGCATTAGTAGGCCGTGTATTCTTGTTAATCTCTTTCCCGGCACAAATGACTACCTGGCCAAAACCAGTTCCCTGGAATCCCGCCTATCTGGACGCCGTAACGGCTGCTACCCCATTGGCCCTGTTGAAAGGACAAATCACGGAGATTCCTTCTGCGCTGAACTTATTCCTGGGTAATATGGGTGGATCAATAGGTGAAGTTTCGGCACTTGCTTTGCTGATCGGTTTTATTTATCTGCTGATTCGAAAAATCATCACCTGGCACATTCCGGTTAGTATCTTATTCACGGTTTTTGTATTTACCGGAATCCTGCATTACACAAATCCCGAAACTTACATCGGTACTCCCGTGTTTCATTTATTGACCGGAGGCATTCTGTTGGGAGCCATTTTTATGGCTACCGATTATGTTACTTCACCCATGAATCCACGGGGAATGTTGCTGTATGGCCTTGGCATTGGGGTTATAACAGTTCTTATCCGGGTGTTTGGATCCTATCCCGAAGGGGTCTCCTTTGCTATTTTAATCATGAATGCCTTTACTCCTTTAATCAATAAGTATATAAAGCCGAAACGTTTTGGGAGCCCAGAATAAATCAATAAGTGCCAATTACAGATTGATAAATGTTTATTTAAACTTGTAACTCTATAGTCCGCGACAGAGAGTCCATTATTTGAGGGTATCATAAAAATGAAAAAAATAGAATCCAATTTTATAAATATGCTGCTGGTACTTTCCGGCATAACCTTATTTGCTGCGGTAACCTTAGCATCTGTTTATACCTTAACCGGAAAATCGATAGCTAATGCGCAACAAACCAAAAAGGAGGAAGCTATCCGGGCGGTTTTGCCTCCATACGATCATGTTGACCTAAAACCGGTTGTCATGAATGACGGGGTTGAAACCACGCGGGTTTATAAAGCTTACGATAAGAATAATGTTTTAGTAGGTGCTGCCGTTCAATCCACATCCAATAATGGGTATAAAGGGCCGGTTAATGTAATGGTCGGGTTCAATAATAAAGGGATTATTGTGAATTATGTTGTACTGGATCAGCATGAAACTCCCGGTCTGGGGAATAAAATGGAGAACTGGTTTAAAACAGATAAAGCCAAACAGGATATAAGAGGTAAAAATGCTTCTACAGCCAATTTGACTGTAAGCCGGGATGGGGGGGAGGTGGATGCTATTACGGCAGCAACCATAAGTTCCAGGGCGTTTTTATTTGCAGTCCGCAACGCCTATTTTGCTTTTACCCATAGTCTGGATACACAACCGAATGTTGCGAAAAGTAAAGTGGATGCACCCCGGCCAATATTAAACGATACTACTTCAACAATCAATAAAGATGGAATGAAAGGGCCGCAACCATGAAAAATTCAGGTATAAAGATTCTTCTTAACGGATTGATCAAAGAAAATCCGGTTTTTGTTCTGATCCTTGGGATGTGCCCTACCCTGGCAACTACCTCATCGGCTGTAAACGGTATGAGTATGGGCCTGGCTACTTTATTTGTTTTATTCAGCTCGAATATAATCGTTTCAATCCTGAAAAACATAATTCCGGATAAAGTGCGGATTCCCGCCTATGTGGTGATTATAGCCACTTTTGTAAGTGTTGCCGAAATGTTGATACATGCCTACTTTCCTGCTATTTACGAAAGCCTGGGTATTTTTATTCCGTTGATTGTTGTCAACTGTATTGTATTGGGACGTGCTGAAGCTTTTGCTTCCAAAAATACAGTGCTCAGCTCGGCACTCGATGGACTGGGCATGGGACTTGGGTTTACCTTGGCCCTGACTTTACTGGGGGTTGTCCGCGAGTTACTGGGAACCGGAAAAGTATTCGGGAATATCGTATTTTCCGAAAATTATGGTGCTATCATTTTTGTACTGGCTCCCGGTGCCTTTATTGTGTTGGGCTATTTAATAGCTATCATGAATAAACTGAGAAAAACTTTGTAAATAAGAAGATAACAGGCAGTTAATAAATGTTGATCAGGATAAATAGCATTTTTAGCTGAACCTAAAATGTTTCTATCGGCTTTCATGTTAGCCAATAAACCAACGAATTTAATTAACAGTTTAACCGATTAACCAATCACCGTATGACATTTATATTCATCTTCATCAGTGCAGTATTTGTAAACAACATTGTGTTGTCGCAATTTCTGGGCATTTGCCCGTTTCTGGGAGTTTCCAAAAGGATGGATACAGCTATCGGAATGACGGGTGCAGTTGCTTTTGTAATGGCTATTGCTACTATTTTTACCTATATTATTCAGAAAGCGGTGCTCGATCCGTTTCATATACAGTTTCTGCAAACCATTACTTTTATTTTGATTATAGCTGCCCTGGTACAGCTGGTTGAAATTGTACTGAAAAAAATATCACCGGCCCTGTATCAGGCGTTGGGAGTATACCTGCCGTTGATAACAACAAATTGCACTATTCTCGGGGTGGCACTCCTGGTCATCAAGAAGGATTTTAATTTAGTGGAAAGCGTTGTATTTGCTATTTCTACAGCCATTGGCTTTGGATTGGCGTTAATTCTTTTGGCGGGTATTCGTGAACAGCTCAACATGGTAAAGCTTCCGAAAGGGATGGAAGGCATTCCGGCTGCATTAATCACCGCAGGACTCCTGGCCATGGCTTTTATGGGCTTTGCCGGGATCGTGCGATAAATTCCTCATTAAAAATCCGATTATAAATACCTCTCCTTCATCTCTCGCCATCAACGGATCTTATCATGCGTCTGTTTTAGGTAGGAAGTGGAATCGAAGAGATTTAGGAGGGAGTAGGCAGAGGGATTAGAGAGGCGTAACCTCACCGAACCCTCTCTGAATTCCCTCTGAAATCTCAATAGAATTAGTCAATACGACGAATAAATGACGGAAGGAATTCGTTCGTAACCCGGATAAAAAAATATATGCAGAAAAACCTGACAAAGAATAATTTTCCAGTCATTCAAGAAATAGGCTGAATGGCGTATTTGCCCGAAAGAGGAAACTGACAATAAAAAATCAGATTTTATTGACTTTTAATTGTAGTATTGAGCCTCCACAACCTATCCGGCGAAGCCATAATTATTAATCAGGCGACTTCCCAAGCCGGGGTTTGACATCAATATTGAGCTCAATGATGTATTTGTGATAAAATAATCCGGAAATCTGTCATAAATTTTCAGAAACTGATTTGTATTTTAAAAAATAAGGCTTACATTTGCACTCCGAAATAAAAATTTATTTCGATGAATGCGGTAGTAGCTCAGTTGGTAGAGCATCAGCTTCCCAAGCTGAGGGTCACGAGTTCGAGTCTCGCTTACCGCTCCAGGTTAAATGGGAGAAAAAGGACGTCTAAGTAAGATGTCCTTTTTTCTTTTGTACAGTTCCAATTCTTTTTTACAGGAAAGCTGTCATATTTATCTCACATGTTATTTTAAATAAATTCAGTGCCCTCTACCGCTAACTAAGAATTAAGAGCATAAATTTTTGCGTCGGATGACTGGATATTCCTGTTTTTTGTTTGTTGACACAGAAGAAATATCTATATTTGATCGCTTATTTGTATCCGACTCATTTTTAGTGCTAAACATTCTATTATGTGGAAAGATTTCTTCTATTTTTCCAAAAGCCAGCGGATAGGCATCCTGGTATTGATGGGACTTATTTTATTGGCGTTGGCTGCTAATTATACGTTGCCCTGGTTCTTTCCGGTTAAAGAACAAAACGGAACTATGTTTTTATCAGAAGTGGAAAAATTCAAGAAATCGTTAGTATCCAGGGACAGCCTTCTGAAGGCAACCCGTCAACGTGAATACGAAGAACGGTATCAGAAATATCAAACGTTCCATTCTTTTCCTTCTTATAAAAAGAATGTACCTTATACGCTTTTTTCTTTCGATCCGAA
>JAUZOM010000132.1 GCA_030706465.1 Bacteroidota bacterium
AGTTCCGATATTCCATGCTATTAGTACTAATATATTCCCGTCCATATTTCACAGTAGCTTTCAAAGATGGCAAAATCTGATAGGACAAATCGAAATTTGCCAAGACACGCATTTTTGCATCTTCGTTGCCAGTTTCATTAATAGTCCAATAAGGATTATGAATACCGCCGACCATTACAGTTTCAGTCCCGGCCGATGTTTTGTAATATTTTAATTGATCCAAGGTCATCGAACGCGCCAAAATGGTGTACATATACAAAGGATTAAAACCGCTTTGATTAGAATAGCGACGATTCTTTGTATCATCGTCTATAAATGTTATTTTAGAGTCTAAAGTCAGATTTTTCGTCAACGTGTTGAAAAAACGAAGGTTCAGGGTGTTTTTATCAACTAAATTTTGTCTTTCCACCACATCATCGGCTGTTAAATTGGTTATGGAAGCGCGATAATTGTTATCCTTATTTCCTCCTTCCACAGCGATGTTATTGGTGTAAGTAGAGGCCTTTTGATAAAAGCCATACACATTGTCTGGTTGAGGGGAATAGGGATGAATCTTCCCGTCCAAACCGATATAAGGAATGCCAATCATAGGTCCTCCGTTGGAACGTCCGCCCTGATCAGTGCTGATTTGTGACATTATTGGAATACCCGGGTAGGGATAAGGATTCCCATCGGCATTTGCTGTTGCCAACCAGCTGGTGTTAGTGCCAACCATTCGGGTAGTATGTCCCATGCCAAAAGAATTTTGAAACACGGGCCATTGGCTTATGTAGCGGAACATGGTATTGGAGTTGACCGAGACCTTGAAACGACCTTCTTTCGCTTTCTTCGTGGTAATAATGATTACCCCGTTCGCTGCCCTCGAACCATAGAGCGCTGCTGCATTAGGACCTTTCAATACGTCGATGGATTCAACGTCATCCGGATTAATATCAGATGCACCGTTACCCATATCCAAACCACCGTTGGTACTTACGCCGGCACTACCGTCGCTATTGTCGACAGCCATGCCATCTACTACGAAAAGCGGTTGGTTGTTTCCCGTAAACGAACTGTTTCCCCGAATTACAATACGCGCTGAGCCAGTCGAACTGGATGGTGGCGTTACCATCACTCCTGCGACTTTGCCCGCTAGCGAAGATACGAGGTTTGGGTCTTTAATCTCTGAAATTGTTCCTGCGTCTACTCGTTGTTGAGCAACGGTAAGAGACTTACTTTCGCGTTTAACACCTAATGCCGAAACAACCACTTCATTTAAAAAAATGGCATCTTGCTCCTCCAGTTTCACGTCAATGTGGGTTTTGTTTCCAATAGCCACGGTTTTACATTTCAAACCCATAAAACAAAAGACCAACTCTTTATCTCCCGGTTGAACCCGTATGGAATATTGTCCGTTAATGTCGGTAATTGTTCCTCGCGCTTTTCCTACTACTTGAACGGAAACGCCGGGCAATCCTACATCCGGATTTGTTGATTCGCGTACTATACCGGAGATTGTTTGTTGTGCAAAAGCATTATTGCATAAACAACACAAAACCACAAATAAGAATAGTTTTCTCATTATACTTCCAATTTAATGTTAACAGTTATTGTTATTATTTTATACAGCAAAGTTATTTCCCTGCTCTTAATTATTTCTTAATATTGAATTAAAATTAGGTTTAAATTCAACTATTTTACTGCATAATCAGTTTTTTTCTAAATATTTTCCCATTATTATTAACCAGCGCAACATAGATGCCTTTGGGAAGATTAACATTGATAGTATTTTCAATTTTTAGAGGCGCCAGTAGCATTTGTCCGGTAAGAGAATAGAAACTTACTGTCGAAATGCCGACTGTATTTCGTAAGTTCAGATTTCCCGAATTATCAAACCACATAATAATGCTGCCATCATCTTTTACTTGTGGCGTATTAAGATAGGGAAGTTCCGTGTCAATAATATAAAACTCAGCTACACGCCATGAAGTTGAACCTGTACCTGTTTGAGTTATTCTCACATAACGAGCGGTTTGTTTTTCAAAAGTTATGGAAGTGGCATTGGTGGCAGAGCCTACATTTGTCCAAACAATGCTATCCTTCGAAACAGCTATGGTGCATGCCAATGGACGGTAAGTGGTACTGCCTGCATCTAAATAGACTCCATTGAAAGTTTGAGGGGCACGCATATCCACAATAAACCACTGTCCCGGTTTTTGCTTGTCACTCATGGTTGACCATCGAGTATTTATATCACCATCCAAGCTATTATTTGCATCTGAATTGAGAACATAAGCGGAAGCTATCCAGCCTGTACGTTCAGTGATAAATGCGCCGGCTGGAGGCCCTGCAACTCCTGATTGTCCTAAATTATTACGCCACAAAGCACAAGCGGTTGTATCCGTATTACCCTGGTCGACAAACGATGACTGAATGCTGAATTGAGGAGCAGAACCGGTGGTCAACAGCGAACTGATACTATTGACATTGCCGCCGATAATATTGAATGCACTGTTGGGGGCTATCGATGCAAATGTTTTTTGTCCTGAATTGGAATAATTACCGGCTTGCAATTCAAGTGTTCCACTCAAAATCTCATTAGAAATATTTTGCGGCTGTCCCCAAAAATCGGCACCGAAGAAAGTGACTTTGTTTTTGAAATTGGCAGAGGTTTGAAAGTAACGATTGTTAGTCAGATATTGCTGTTCAACACCCGGCGTGGGTGCAGTAGTAGTAATCTGCGTATTGATAAAGTTAAAACCCTGGCTTCCCATGCCATCGATGTAAAAAGCATTCATTCCCTGGTCAATTCCTTGTCCCAAGCACATACCGTTAGCTCCTTCACCAAGTGTGAAGCCCCGGTTGGAGCCAAAATCGAAATTATTATACATGGCTTGGTTTGTACAATTCTCTATGGTAAGGAAATGTAAATTGTTCCAACAGTAAGCATAAGCCATGTTGAATTCGTTCTGGTATTTGGTTTGATCTGGCTGATTATTGTCGGGAGAGTTAGGCCAGGCTCCGTATTTGGTTTCGCCACCTGATCCGTAAGCAATCTGGTTGAACTGAGCATTGTAAATGTGTCCACCGTCCGAATTGCCTCCTACCCGAATACCGGTTTTGAAAACATGTCCTGAAGCATAATCTACAAAATGATTATCACATTTATTAGTAAATAGGTCGATACCATGATAGGTCGCACGGAAAGCAATATTTACAATATAAACATTTCTGTTTCCACGTATGGTATAAGGATAATGGTATACATCAAGATTGTTCCGATCCGGTTCGGTCAATAGTTGCACTACTTGCTCCGGATAATTCATGACTAACCCGCGGATACCGCTTCCTTGTTCCATTGTGATAAAAGGAGTTCCCTCTTCATCATCATTTCCTGCATAAATTTCCATAACCGAGCCGGGACCTGTGGGCAATGAAGGTATATCTACCGAACCTTTCAGTTCTACGCCGGTAGGAATTGTTATCGGTTCACGGAAATTGTAATGTCCGGGAGGCAAAAAAACCACACCGCCACCATCGGCGTAAGCCTGATTCAGTATAGTTTGTAAAGTGGAAGAATTATCATTGGCTGTAACACTAACACCTTGCGAAGTTGCCAGATAAAATCCATTTCGGCTTGGCTTTTGAACAAAATCATATTGATTCACATAAGGGAAATGTGGTAAAGCTGTCATTTCTATAGGGGTCTGGTCGATAATGGAATGATAGAGAGAAACATCCTTGATAGAGGCTGTTTTGGAAAAACGGTTGCCGGTGACAATTGCCCGTGTGTTAGCTCCCAAACGAATCGAGTCGTTGAAATCGCAGCCAGCAATAGTAGTCATTCCACCACGTATATCCGCCGGCCCTCTGTTAATGGTACTCTGGTTCATAATAATCTTGGTACTATTATCCAACGGAGCATAAATTGATGCTAAATTTGTGTCGAAGGTACAACCTTGTATCTGTATGACACCACCAGCACCAGGAGCAAAATAAAAACCATAATCGCAATTGGTGAATTTATATTCGTAAAACATCATTCCCGAACCGGATATTGCAGCCGCATAAACACCATATTTACAATTGGTAAACTCCATACCATAGTTGTGCCCATTAGGCGCTGTATAGTTGCCGTTAGCATCTTTGTTGTAAGATAAATCCATACGGTAACCAATGTTATAACCATCGGCTTTTACCTTACCAATGAATGACCAGTCGTTCCGTCTCATTACAACTGCCGTTGCTTTTTGGTGAATATAGTCTTTGTGTGGTCCGTTCATGGCAGGAGATCCTGGTAAACCCGAACCGGCCCAATAGTCGGCTGAGAAATCCACATTATCAATACGCCCTACTTCGGCTATGTTGTCAATTTCAATACCTCGATGAAGCGGGGAACCGTAAATGCCGTAACAATTTGGGGCACCACCTCCGTTACGCCGAGAGAAAATAATTCCATCATAGGCATTCACCAAGGTTATGTTTGAAGCCAGGCAATAATCGTTACCCCAATAACCTACTTGTCCGAATAAAATTGCGGGAGGATAGGCTGTAATGTTATTAGCATCTTGATTCGGGTACCAAATATTCACATCTCTTATAGCAGAAGAGGGCTGCATGATAATCAACGATAGCTGTTCGTATGCAGTACCAGGTTGCCCGGTGGGTAGCAGGGTACAATCTTTTCCTTTTGCATTGGGATTAGCCGCCATAAGAATGGTTCCTTTGATAGGCTGACCCTTTACCGGTTTTTCCCAATCGCCGCGAAGCGTTACGCCTTTAGGCAGAAATAATGTCCCTTTGAATAAATATTTCCCTTCGGGGACATAAAGAACGCCTCCATTGGGTGTCCCATCGTTTTGTCTACCGTAGTTGTTCGTGCGCGAACCCAGAGAATCCAATAATTGCTGAAATAGTTTTGTTTGGTCAATAGTGCCTGTCGGGTCAGCGCCATAGTCCATCACATTTAAACCGCTAACAAAGGCATCTGCAGTTGCATACTTAGGTGTTACGAGCTGCCAGTTTAAGGCAATCGTTTGCTGGGCATATGATGTAGCACACAAAACTACGGCACACAACAAAAGTGTTTTACGAATGAAAGTAATTTGTTTCATAATATATAATTATCCTATCTTTATTGATAATAAATTTACAATCCAGCATCAGGTTGTTTGAAAGTAAGTCAATCCCAGTCTCAAACAACCTGATGCCTTTTTTATTCCCCGCTGTTAGATATCATACTGACTACCATTAGTTCGGTTGTGAAGAGATATCGGTCGGGAATGGGCTGGTTGGGTCAATTCAATACACAATCCCGCTTTTACGCTTTTGTGATGAATATAACAACAAGATCCGGCATACGAAGTCATTACCAGTTCTTCGCTGACATCATAATTACTTGAACGAAGGTTCTGATAACCCGTTGTTGATTTATTGGATTTATGTAAAAAAACGGATCCAAAGGATTCTTTTTTGTTTTCACCGGTTGGTCCCTCCGTATGAAGTTTGTTTGTAACAGGAAGGGAAAGCACACACTCTGATGCTCTCACCACAGGGCATGAAAAAGCAACAATTGGCCATAATGAAAGAAAAGATTTTTGCGATTTCATACGTATTGCCGATTTAAGGTTTATTTGCCATCTGTCATTCAGTCCATCCTAAAATACAGGATGCATATTTCAAAATAAATAAGATTATTGTATAATATGATTGCAAATATATCTTTCTGTCATTAAAATCGACTTAAAATAAAATTAATATCCCTCCATATTTTCAAATTTCCTGATATTAATTCTAAATTAATATTTTTTTAACCACCCAAACATATCTTTGCTCGAAATAGAAAATGTTGCTATTACCTTGAAACTAATCATTAATTAAATTCACAAAGACATGGATAAGAAATCGTTTTTGATCATGTTATTATTTGTAGCCTTAAACCTACAGGCACAAGATGAAAAATTGCTTTTTTCGCCGAAAGGCATAGCCGAAGTTCATATAACGTTAGATGACGGGAAACAGATCGACGATATTAAGAACGAGAAAAACGATGCAGATTATGTTGGCAAGCTTAACGGAACAATGATTATACGTAATTCGGCAAATTCAACGTATGCCGATTCGGTACTCTATAGTGGAAAAATTCAGATTGAAGGTCGAGGAAATACGACCTGGGGTGTGCCTAAGAAACCCTATAATATCGATCTGGTTGATGAGAACCTGGGCGAAAATCCTGCTCCGATATTAGGTATGCCTGTATCGAACGAATGGGCTTTGCTCGCTTTTTGGCATGACCGGAGTTTGATGCGTATCCCTCTTGCCATGTATCTCGGACAGCAGATGGCAGGTATTCCCTGGACACCCCATTTGCGCTATGCGGAACTTTGGGTGAACGATGAGTATCGCGGACTTTACTGCCTTTCGGAAAAAGTACAACGGGGAGATGACCGTGTTAACCTGAAAAAACTGACCAATGCGGCAGATGACCAGACTGAACCGCGAATTTCGGGAGGTTATCTCCTCGAAGGTTCATCGGAAGAAAAGTTGAGTGATGAAGAAATAGCAGTTGATTTCAAAACCTCCAGTGATATCAATTTTTCCTTCAAATATCCGAAAGCTAAAAACGTTACCTCTGCCCAAAGAACTTGGATTCTGAACTACCTGAATGAGTTTGAGAGCGTTTTAGGAAGTCATAATTTCTCTGACCCGATAAACGGATATCAAAAATATATGGAAATTCCAAGCTTTATCGATTGGACGATTCTGCATGAACAGTCTAAGGGCCCCGATAATCTGTTTCATGCCAGTACTTTTGTTTCAAAGGAAAGAAGCAAAAAACTAAATATGAACGCACCATGGGATTTTGATCTGTCTTATGCGAATGGAAGTGATAAGAGCGAAGCTGGGAATATGGTCAGGACTCACCGTTGGTTTGCTCGTCTTGCTGATGACCCGGCCTATTTTTCACAATACACCGCACGTTTCGATGAACTGCGTCCATTGCTTTACAAAATACCGGAAATCCTTGAGGCTAATTATCAGTTTCTGAATGGAACAGGCGTTCTGGATCGAGAAAAAGTCAGGTGGCCTCAAATCCTGAGTGAATATTCCCCTGAGACCTACATGACAAGACCTGCCGGGTATCATGCCCATGTACGTTACCTGAGCGATTGGATTGCCTCCCGCGATGCTTGGTGTTACATTGAACTGGGTAAAACCGATCAGGGAAAAGCCGACCGCCTGAAACGGACAAAACCCATTATCCGGATTCTGAATTTTGAAAATATGGAAAGTGGAAATCCTTTCTACGTCAAAATAATGCAGAGCGACAAGGATAATAATCTCTTCAAGTATTACTGGAATAATTCCACTACAGCTTCCACCAATCCGTTGAAGGTGATTAACTCAAAAGGTAAATATTGGGTCAAAATTGCCGATAACAAGGGTAATATCAGTCAGGTGTCCGATACGCTTTATTTTGGCGTTGAAGAACCGAATTCTCTTAACAATCCTAAGACGGAGATGAAATTTAGCTATACCAATCCTGCAACAGATCTGCTTACAATCAATTATTGCTCGCCAGTAAACTATCCCGAATGTACAGTAAGTTTATGGGACCTGTGTGGAATAAAAGCATTTGAAGCCAAATTTAATCTTGCTGAGAGCTATAATCAGGTTCAGATACCGGTAGCAAAATTGCAGAGAGGCATTTATATTCTGCGACTGCAAGCGAACGAAACTTTTGTCTCAAAGAAAATCATCCTGAAATAGACAGCTAAGAACATTTCAGAATAAATGATGTGCCTGTCTTTTCGCTGTTGTCTTTTGTCTCGGGTTTCCATCCTGAATGTTTCAGGTGAGGCCAAGGCGACAGGCAATTGTTGGCAACATCTGTTTAATCCCGTAATTTCGCCCTGTATGTGAAGGTTTAAAATTTCAAATAGGTCATTTCAATATGCGGAATAGCCTTTCATAAACTGATTCACAAAGTCAATAAACCGGTTTGCGTCTTTCGATCAAATGACATTTTAACTAACAATGATTTAAAATGAAAACAGAATTTTTCGCTTTTCTCTTGATAATAAGCACTTTGTCGATTGCTCAAAAAGTAGAATGGATTTCGACAACAGACAAAAATCCCTGGGTAAAGGAGAAAAGCCTTACCCTGAATAAAGTTTCAGAAAGACAGAATGCCGTTATTGAAATTGATCCTGAAAAGACCCTTCAAAGAATGACCGGTTTTGGAGGATGTTTCAATGAGTTTGGGTATGAAGCGTTAAAAGACTTGACGGTTAATAAACAGGAGAGTACTTTCAAACAGCTTTTTTCGGCAGAAGGAGCAAATTTTCAATTGAATCGTTTACCCGTTGGAGCCAGCGATTATTCGTTGGACTTTTACTCCTTTGATGAAACCCGGAATGATTTTGAAATGGACGATTTCTCGATTGCAAGGGATAAGAATTGTCTGATTCCTTATGTGAATAGGGCCAGGAAGTATTGTCCTGAAATGAGGTTTTTTGCTTCACCCTGGTGCCCGCCTTCCTGGATGAAAACGAATGAAAACTATGCAAGCATCTCGAATCCGACCTATAATAAATTGTAGCCTGAATTGGAATCCGTAACGGGGACTACCGGGTTTAAGATGCAAAAGGGCTATTTAAAGGCTTATGCATTATACTTTTCGAAATATCTCGATGCTTATAAAAACGAAGGAATAAATATCGGTGATTTGCATGTTCAGAACGAAGTACTTGCCGAGCAAATTTTCCCGAGTTGCATTTGGCAGCCTCAGGATATAGCGTTGTTTATCGCCAATTACCTGGGACCTCTTTTTGAGAAAGAAGGCCGGAATGTAAATATCTGGTTGGGGACGCTCAATGTGGGAGACTTTAACTATGTGCAAAAGGCAATGAACAACCGAATGGCTGCTAAATATATTAAGGGTTTTGGATTCCAGTGGGATGGTAAAAATTCCGTTGCTGAGGCACATTGGTTATATCCGGAGAAACATGTAATGCAAACTGAAAATGAATGCGGTAATGGCGAAAATAATTGGAAATCTGCCGAGCATACCTGGTCATTGATTAAACATTATATCCAAAATGGAGCGGAAGCTTATATCTATTGGAATTTTATACTTCAAATTCCTGGGGTAAGTCATTGGGGGTGGGTTCAGAATTCGATGGTTACCATTAATAAATAGACTTTATATTGAATAGAAAGTTATTATACTCAAAAACAAAGAAATGAGAATGACCACTAAGGCACTTAGAACACTAAGAAACACTGAAAATTCAACTAAAATATAGGTCACTAAGATAGAAACACTTGTATTTTTATCTTTATAAATCAATGATTTTCAACATTGCCGCTAACATATAAAACAGGTATGTTTTATCCTTTGTGTTCTTTCTCTTTAAATAAATATAGGAATATAAATTTAATCTTTGTGTATTTTAGTGTTCTAAGTGCCTTAGTGGTAAATTTCTTGATTTCAATTGTATAGTAAACTAATCTGAATAAAGTCTAATGTACCGTTGAAGTGATTTATACTCCGGAGTTTTATGTCATGAAGCATCTGAGCCATTTTGTAAAACAAGGTGCTTCATTGCTGGATATCTCCCAAGATCAAAATTTATTGGCGTTCAAAAATCCGGATGGAACCATTGTAGTGGTATTGGCAAACCAGACAGATAAAGTGAGCAAAAAGGTATTTAAATTAAATGGGAATTATCTGGAAGTTAATACGAAAGCAAACTCGTTTAACACCTTATTATTTCCTAATATTAAATGACATTGGTTACTGGTTGATCCGGTTTCTTAATTTTCCGTTCGTTGAGTTGCTGTGTTTTGTGATTCGGCAAACTGGTAAGGTAAAAAAATAAATTTTATCTAAAAGATTGTATAATTTATAGATTCTTTCGGGTGCATTAAGCACTAATTAATTCAGTCATTAACTACCGACTTCTATATTTGCGGCATTAATAATTAGAAAGATCGGAACGAATAGTTGCTTCGAAATGAAAATGTCGTGAAATCCAACTCTGTAATGGCATTATTTTTTTTGACAAATGGCAGGTTCAGAAAGGTATTCAGAGTGAAGGCAAACCTGTTTAATGGAAATGTTTTTAATCAATAATATTAGTAATTTATATAAAATTTATATTTATAGTATGGACAGAACAAAGTACTTTTATATCGCAATTTATGTATTATCTTATTTTTGGGGGACAGAAACAAGTTCAGCTCAAGGTATAATATGGAAATGCACTCAACCCGGAAAATCCTGGTATAGTCATGAACGAGTAGAATCAACCTCTTCAGGTAAGGACACGACTGCTACATATATTACGGTCAATCCCCATATCCGTTATCAGCAAATTGATGGTTGGGGAGGTTGTTTCAATGAGCGGGGCTGGGATGCCTTGTCTGCCTTATCTTCTTCTGAACGTACTGATGTTATAAAGGCTTTTTTTGACCCGGAGGAAGGGTGCAAACTCAATTTCGGACGAACACCAATAGGTTGCAGCGATTATTCCACCGATTGGTATTCATACAACGAAACACCGGGTGACTATAAAATGCATCATTTCAGTATCCAACGGGATAAAGCTAAACAGATTCCTTTTATAAAAACGGCACTTTCCATCCGACCTGATTTGAAACTGTGGGGAGTGCCTTGGTCTGCACCCACTTGGATGAAAGACAGTAAAGACATCTTTCTGGTCGATCCCCGAATACAACAGGCGTATGCGCTGTATTTTTCAAAATATATCACGGAGTATAAACGTGAGGGTATAAACGTTTTCATGATTATGCCCGAAAATGAAGAACCGAATATGCATGCGGCAGGGAATCCGGTAAATCCTTTCTGGACTCATTTCAGCAACGAGATGGAATATGATTTTATCAAAAATTATCTGATCCCCAGGTTTAAAGCGGATCATCCCGATTGCGAAATCTGGCTCGGAACTTTACATGGGAACCAGTATGATTTTGTAGAGAAATGCCTGAACGACCCGGATATTGAACCTTACATAAAAGGCGTCGGTTGCCAGTGGTCGGCTATGGGAGTGATGCACCAAACGGCAGAGAAATACAAAAGTAAAAAACTGATGCAAACAGAGACAAAATGCAATATTGATCTTGAGCCCCTGAGACAGGTCAATAATAACGACTGGTCGTATGGCGTTGATCAATGGGTGCTGGTGAAAGGATACCTCGAAGCGGGTGCAAATTCGTATATGTTGTGGAACCTGGTTCTGGATGAAACCGGATATAGTATTACCAATTGGGCTCAGTGTTCGCCGGTTGTTGTGAATAAAAAAACAAAGGAAATAACCTATAATCCTCAATTTTACGCCTTCAAGCATTTCTCCTATTTTGTGGAACCGGGAGCCTACAGAATAGAATCCAAGGGAAACTTCACCGATCAGATTGCTTTTGTAAATCCGAATGGCGATGTGGTGCTCGAAATTCAAAACAGCCATAGCGTAGATAAAAGGATAGCAATCGATGTTGCCGGTAAGAAATACACACCGGAACTGCCTGCACATTCCTGGAATACTTTTATTGTACGGGCGGATCAGTTCAACTGATAAATGAATTGCATGATGGGAAATATTAATTTTTCCAGAGAAAAAATAGCCTGAAAATAATGAATCGAAAAAAACAGAAAAAGATGATCAGTAAAAAGAAAATTTCGCGCTCTCTAAAGTTAACCGTAATGTTCTGCGGTCTGTTTGCCCTGGCTTCTGCCGCCGGTAAGGAATCCCGTATGCCGATAGACTATGTAAACCCGCTCATTGGAAATATTAGCCATTTGTTGGTACCCACTTTCCCTACGGTGCATCTTCCCAACAGTATGTTGCGGGTTTGCCCTGAACGTGGCGACTACACAACGGATCAGATTAGAGGCTTACCGGTAGCAATTACCAGTCATCGAGGTAGTTCGGCTTTTAATATTAGTGCGGAACAGGGGAATGAATCGAACTTAACCCCGGTTAAACAGTATGCGTATGATTTGGAAAAGATTTTTCCCTATCGCTATACGGCTTATTTGGATGAAGCTCAAATAGGTGTCGATTATGCCCCTTCCCATCATTCGGGATTGTATGAGTTGACTTTTGAGAAACCAGGAAAA
>JAUZOM010000133.1 GCA_030706465.1 Bacteroidota bacterium
AAACAAAATAAAAAAGAACATAATTTTAAAATACCGATCTGTATTTTAAGATTATAAACTCAGGAAGATGGCTGAAAACAGGAATTCTATTGTGAACCTGTGTGTCTATCGGGATTCGTTCTTTATTTTGGTAAAGTAGAAATAGATAGGGATTATATTCGGGATATATGTAATTGGAAATATACAGTGTCCTCTGTTATTTTTACTTCTTCATAGAAGAGGATAAGAGAAGATTCGTGGGGTGTTTAATTTTCACGAAGGTAAAGATAAAAGAAAAATAAGGTTACCTTTTCTTATTTCTGTCTTACTTTAGTCTTATTTTAGTCTTGGTTTCGAGGGGGTTCAGAGGGGGTTCAGTGAGGGTTCAATGAGGGTTCAATGAGGTAGACCTAACTGAGCCCCCTCGAAACCCCCTCGAAACTCCCATTGAACTCTCTCTATACAGAGAATGAGCCCCGGCTGAAGAAAGACTGAAGTAAGAAAACACTCCCCTGGGAAGGAGAATCCGAAATGAAACAAAATCAGTCAACGGGCTGGAATCCGGGTAAGGATCGACTTCAACACCCCTCCAACTTCGTCCGATGGCCGGGTGTATAAAATGAACAATCAATTACTCCACCTACTTATAAGGTTTATGTACGGATTAACCGAAAAGAGAATACGAACAAACGGTGAAACAAAGACCAAGGATCATCCTCTGTCTAAAAAAGAAGGGAATTTCTAATCCGGACAGATCAATCCTCCTGGATTAGGCAAACAGGCGCGAATACGTCGCTGCTTCCAAGTACACTTCAAGAGGAGTAAAACCGGAGACAAAACAGGACATTATTTTATTTCTACTCATTAAGTCGACCAACAACAAGAAAAATAACTATATTTGTGAGTTGATTTTTCACCGTTTACCTTGTAAGTATAATTAAATGAAAAAGGAATATACATTGGAAGAATTGCTGCATAAGGCAGCTTCTTATTGTTCCATCTCCGAGCATTGCATTTCCGAAGTAGAAGACAAACTAACTGCCTGGGGAGTTTCGGGGGCTGATAAACAAAAAATTATCGACCGGCTGATTTCTGAAAATTTTATCAATGAAAAAAGATTTTGTACTTATTTTGTTAAAGACAAATTCCGGTTCAATAAATGGGGGAAAATTAAGATCTCATTTGCGCTAAAGGCAAAAGGACTGGATAAGGATCTGATACTGGATGCCATTGCCACCATCGACGATGGGGAATACGAAGAAATGCTGGCTTCCCTGCTAAAAGCCAAATTAGTCGGGTTGAAGTACGAATTCGAGTATGAGAAACAAGGCAAGCTATTCCGTTTTGCCCAGGGACGCGGCTTTGAAAACACTGTCATTGACCGTGCCCTGCGAACTATCTGATAACCCCAAACGTTAAATACAGAACGCCAAACTCTTCAAACCCGTCAAACTCTTTAACCCCTCATGTCTCTATATTCAGAAAAAGAAGAAAAAGCAAATACCTATTCACACGCCATCGGTATTATTTTCGGATTAATTGCCGGATTTTTCTTAATTCAAAAGGCCGTCCATTCAGGCAATAACTGGGCCATAGTAAGTGATGTGGTTTTTGTAATTTTCATGATTACGATGTTTTCTTCCTCCACATTCTATCATGCTGAAAAGAATGAATTATATAAACCACTCCGTCGTAAATTCGACCATGCAGCTATTTATGCACAGATTGCCGGAAGTTACACTCCGTTTACGTTGATTGTCTTGAGGGAAAACGGTTCCTGGGGCTGGTCATTGTTTTGGGTAATATGGGCAGCAGCTATTTTGGGTATTTCGTTGAGTTTTATGAACCTGAAAAAGGGCAGCAAGTTTGAAACCATTTGTTATGTAGCTATGGGTTGGGTGGTAGTGGTGGCCTTTAAACCATTAATCGATTCACTATCAGCAACCGGTACGATGAATGTTATGTGGTGGTTGATTGGAGGTGGACTGTTTTATACAGTTGGGGCGATACTTTATCAATTTAAAAAAATTCCTTATATGCATACCATCTGGCATTTGTTTGTGTTGGGCGGAAGTGTTTGCCATGTCATGGCGATATACAGCATTAAGCTTTGAGCATCGAGCATCGAGATAATACATTGTTATTTGCTTCGCGACAGTTGTCTCCGGCGTTATTTGCTTCCTTCGGTCGCGACAGTAATTAACAGTTCGTATTTGTTAACTGATAACTGTTAACTGATAAAACCTCCTCCCAACACCTTGCCATCCCGGTAAAAGACTGCTGTTTGTCCGGGAGCTATGGATTCGAGCGGTTCGGCAAGTTCAACTCTTGCCATTCCGTTTTCAAGAAAGATTACTCGGCTTAACGTATTTTGTTTACGATAGCGGATACGGCAAATTGCATCAAAATCATTAGAGAACAAGTTCTTATCAACCACATTTACATCCCGGATAAGGAATTCGGTTTTATACATGCCTGTGAGTGGCGCCAGTACTACTTCATTGGTCAAGGGCCTGATTTCCTTCACAAATACTTTCCGGTTCAAATGCATCAATCCACGGCGTTGTCCAACGGTATAAAGCGGAAAACCCTCATGCCTGCCCAATACATTCCCGGCTTCATCTAAAAAATTTCCCGCGAATATCAATTTATCCGGTTCCGATAGCTGATTCTTTAAAAAAGGGCGGTAATCACCGGAACAAAAACAAGCACCCAGGCTGTCCTTCTTTTCCGAGACCTTCTTATATCCCCGTTCAGCGGCCATAGCGCGCACTTCGGTCTTATGAAATTGTCCCAGGGGAAAAATGATCCGTGAAAGCTGCTCTTGCGTCAGCCCCCATAAAAAGAACGATTGGTCTTTATCCGGATCCACACCTTCGGCAACCAAGTAACGATTGTTTTCGTGAACGATATTCACATAATGCCCCATCGCTACGTTGCCACACCCAAGCCGGTCGGCTTCTTCCAGGATAAGCCTCCACTTGAGTTCATTGTTGCATTTCACACAAGGGAAAGGTGTGCGTCCTGCCAGGTATTCATCGATAAAGTATTGAACTACACTTTCGCGAAACACCTTACGTGCGTCATAGGTGATATGTTCAATGCCTAACTGGCCGGCTAAGCGGACAGCATCCTGTAAATGAATATTCTCTTCACCATCCTCCCAGAAACGAAACGTCAGGCCCACGACTTCAAAGCCCTGTTCCAATAAAAGAATGGCAGCAACCGAACTATCGGTGCCGCCACTCATTCCTAGTAATATTTTAGTAAACTGGTTAATTGGTAAAATAGTTTAATAGGTAAAATATGTGAATTTTGCATCAATATATTGAACTTAGCTAATTAATCTATTAAACAGCCAATCAACTAATTAACTTAATCCACTAACTTAAAACGGCAAATCACTTCCTTCTGTTGCGCCGGGCGCAGCATCAAATGAAGGAGCCGGAGTTGAGAATGTTGAACCGGGTGCAGTAGCAGCACTCACGACATTTTTTTCAACCTTCCAGGCACGGATGGATGTATACCAACGTCCGTTATATTCGCGGCTTTCAATATCAAAGCTCACATTTACCTGATCATCAATTGCAATCGGGAATTGATCAATTTTATCACCAAAGAGATTGAAACATACTTTTTTAGGATATTGGTCTGCAGTTTCTAACACATAATCCTGAGAACGCCATGTTCCGTTTTTTCCCTGACCGGTTGCTATGGGCAACACTGCAATAATTTTTCCTGATACTTCCATTATTTTAGTTCTTTAATTAATTATATTCAGAACAGCAAAGATAATGAAGAATAGATAAAACGCAAGGGCCTTGATTCAGATTTAATGACGTTTTATGGAAATAGTTTACCAACCGGGGTTCCACACGCTTTATTACCGGCCATTTAAGGATATTTTCCTCGGCGTAGTCTTACTAACTTTGAACTTAAATACACCTTATTTTGTTTAACTAATAGAAAAAAACATAACAATTAATACCAGTAATTATGAAGAAAAACATGAGTTCGAACGATAAATTAATCAGGCTTGGCATTTCCATCATCCTGATAATTCTGTATTACAAAGGAGTGCTGGTCGGGACAGTAGGTATAATTTCTCTTATCGTTGCGCTTCTATTAACCTTAACAAGCCTGATAGGCTTCTGTCCGATATACAAGCTTCTGGGAATAAACACCAATAAAACCGGAGAGAAATAATTTGCCTGGAACAAACAACAAGTTATTTAATTGATTTTATACCGGTTGCATTAGTTCCTGAATGCAACTAGATTTTCCCGAATTTTTTACAGGATTCAGAAATTTAGTCGTTAACAGGGATTATCACTTCTCCTATGGTGTAGTTCTATTGATTTTAGGAAGGAAAAAGAGATGGCAGAATTGACATTTTGCCATCTCCACTTTACAATAAGAAAAAAAGTGTAATTAATGCATCCTGTATCTTTGTCAATCGGATAGGATTTTGTACTTTTGTGGCGAAATTAAAAAACTCAATTTTAAACTATAAATAAAATGATTAAAGTAGGTATCAATGGTTTCGGTCGCATTGGACGTTTAGTTTTCCGTGCTGCTCAAGAAAGAAACGATGTTCAAATCGTTGCTGTTAATGATCCATTCCTTGACATGGATTATTTAGTGTATATGTTACAATACGACACAGTACATGGTAAGTTCCAGGGAAAAGCAGAAAACAAGGGTGGTAAATTATTCGTCAACGATAAAGAAGTTGCTTTCTTCGCTGAAAAAGATCCAGCTAACATTGGTTGGGGCGTTTCTGGTGCTGACTATGTTGTTGAATCAACCGGTGTTTTCACAACTACCGAAAAAGCAAGCGCTCACTTGAAAGGTGGAGCAAAAAAAGTAGTTATCTCTGCTCCTTCTGCTGATGCTCCTATGTTTGTTTGTGGTGTGAACTTGGATTCATACAAAAAAGACATGGATATTGTATCTAACGCATCTTGTACTACAAACTGTTTAGCTCCTTTGGCTAAAGTTATCAATGATAACTTTGGTATCATTGAAGGTTTGATGACAACAGTACATGCTGCTACCAACACTCAAAAGACCGTAGATGCTCCTTCTTCTAAAGACTGGAGAGGTGGCCGTTCGATCTTGGGTAACATTATCCCTTCTTCTACCGGTGCTGCTAAAGCTGTAGGTAAAGTGATTCCTTCATTAAACGGAAAACTGACAGGTATGTCTTTACGTGTTCCAGTTGCAGATGTTTCTGTAGTTGACTTGACTGTACGTCTTGAAAAAGCTGCTTCTTATGACGAAATCAAAGCTGCCGTTAAAGCTGCTTCTGAAAAAGAAATGAAAGGCATTCTTGGTTACACTGAAGACTCAGTAGTTTCTACTGACTTTATCCATGATTCACGTACTTCTATTTTCGATGCTAAAGCAGGTATCGCGTTGAACGGTAACTTCGTTAAATTGGTTAGCTGGTATGACAACGAGTGGGGTTACTCAAACAAAGTTTTGGATTTGATCGCTCACATGGATTCAGTTAAATAAGCTGCCCTATATATAAATCTAAAAATCCCTTATAACACCTGTTATAAGGGATTTTTTATTATGCTCAATGTATATTGCATTCCTCACTCCTTACCTCTTGCTTCTTACCTCTGCTGTTACTTGTTTTCCGGCCTCAAGTCTTCCCGGTAAATGGTCACCATTTCAAGCAGAGGATTCCATTTCCTGACCATCTTATTATTACTTTTCAGCGTCGAAGTCGAAAGTTGGGGAAAGAAAACATTCAGCTGCCTCAAATCCAACGTGTAATTATAGATAAGTCTCGGTATGGAAAAAGGCACTTTAATTTCTTTCCGTATCCAGCCAGAATTAATCAGTAAATCGCCATGGATTGAATCCCCTGTTTCATGTTGAACATTAAAAGATAACGGCCACCAGTTTATTGCAACCAGTTGGGATAAATGCATGCCGGCAAAAATGCCTTGCTTCGTTTTCCACTTATTCGGAATCAACTCTGTTTTCTTACTATCAAAATCGTAAAAGTAAATGTTTGTCCTGACTTCAAGCATTTTCGTTCCTTCACTGTTCCAAATGAGCAAAACCGCACGGGGAGTTCCAAAATTTACCTCGGAGACCAGATTAGACTTCCCGCCTTCATTGGGGTCGCTATAATAAACACTTTCCGTAAAGACATTCTTAGTTCCAAAATAGGATGTTAATTGTTCTACATTTTCAAATTGAAAAAAGTCTTCCAGTTTGTTTAATACCGGCTGTTGATTTATTACCTTTTGTGCCGGGCAAATACAGAATGCTGCCAGAAACAAAACACAAATAATTAATTGTTTCATAGCTGAAGTTTTAAATTTTAAACAGGACAGCGAACCTACCGGTTATTGCATCAATTTTGCAAATGAAAAAGTAGCGCCATTGAACAACCCTTTATCGCTTAATTTTAATCTTGGAATAACTAATAAGGACATAAAAGCCAGCGTCATAAAGGGTGCTTTCAACCTAGAGCCCAATTCTTTTGCCATGGCATCAATTTCTTCATATTTTTTGGAAATAACCGAACCTTCATCATCGGACATCACACCTCCCACGGGCAATGGCAATAAGCAGGTACGTTCCTTATCACTCGCCAGAATGCCGCCCTTGCTCTCGATGAGTTGATTAATGGCTGACACGATTTCTTTATCCGACGTTCCCACCGCTACAATATTATGGCTGTCGTGCGAAACCGTCGAGGCCAATGCTCCGCTTTTTAATCCGATATTCTTGATAAATCCAATGGCAGGAACCGAAGGTTGATACCGGTTATAAACCACCAGTTTTAGGACATCATTTTCAACATCCGAGATGACATTCCCATTTTCAATTTTTAACCCCATCCATTCGGAATGTGTAAGCAGTTGGCCATCGGCCACTAATATCACGTTCAAATTATCACCTGCAGGGGTTACCTGAAGTTGATCGATGGTAATCTTTTCTGCCTTAAACTGGTTTATGAGCTCTGTCGGAATGTACCGGGGAAAAGCAGGAATCCCGTTTTCAGCCACTCTCTCCCCTTCGATATATGTTGCTTTAAGTTCAAAATCATGCAGGTTATTCACCACATTAAAGTCGGCCGAATCACCCGGTTGTAAGAGTCCGACTCCCAACTTGTAATGCCGGATGGGGTTCAACGAACAAACCCGCAATACTTCCAGCGGATCGTACCCTTTTGCCACCGCACGCCGCACCAGGGAATTAATATGCCCGTTTTTTATCAAATCATCCGGATGCTTATCGTCCGAACAAAACATGATATTTTCACTGTGTTTGTCGAGTAAAGATAACAAATCATCAAAGTTCTTAGCCGCACTTCCTTCCCTGATCTGGACTTTCATTCCCAACGCTATTTTTGCTTCCGCATCCGCAATGGTCATGCATTCATGGTCGGTAGTAATGCCGGCGGCAACATAGGCTATCAATTCTTCACCCGTCAGATCGGGGGCATGACCATCGACAGGTTTTCCCGCTGCCTGAGCCGCCTGGAGTTTAAGATGTACCTGCTTATTATTATGTATCACTCCGGGAAAATTCATCATCTCTGCCAAAAAGTAGATATCATCCCGTTGTAATAATTCTTCAACATCTTCGGCATCCAGTACGGCACCTGAAGTCTCGAATTTAGTGGAAGGTACACAGGACGGAGCTCCAAAGTAGAATTTCATAGGTGATTGCTTCCCGTTCTCGATCATATAATCTACTCCTTCGATTCCACAGACATTGGCAATCTCATGGGGATCGCACACGCAGGCTACCGTGCCGTGTACAATACTGTAACGGGCAAATTCAGCCGGTAACATCATGGAACTTTCTATATGAATGTGGGCATCCACCAACCCGGGAATTATAAACTGGTCTGCTACATCCTCTGCAGGCTGTATGCTTTTAATTCTCCCATTCTCCACGATCACAATGCCTTTTGTGATGGTTCCTGCCACAACATCTACAATACTTCCGGAGACTGACTGCAAGCCGGATATTTTATTTTCCATTTAATATTTTGTTATTATCTTATAAAAGAACAAATGTACTCAAATTGTTCAATACCATTCAGCATTTTTAATCTTTAAACCTTCTTTTGCTGATGACCGGTTGGCATATAAAAAATCCGGACTTTATAAAATCCGGATTTTCCAAATCGAAAACAGGTCTTTAATGGATTTCATGAACCTCCTGCATCAACGAGTTGAGATCCGCAGTTTTGTACAAAACGGGAGTCGATCCAAAATTATACGTTATAGTATACATTTTTTCAACACTATGATAGGGTTCTTTCACATGAATTACTAAGTCCAGTGAGTTTGCCGTTGCCTGCGGTTGTAACGATTTCAACCGGAAGGAAACAATTCCCCGTAAATAATAAGTCGGAGTATCCCCGTTTCCATTATGCCTGAATTCCAGATGCGTCTTACCATCCGTATATACTTTTGATGCATCCGAAACCAGATTAATGTAGTGGGTTTTGTTATTCCCCCAATAGGCAAATTCAATATTCAAGTAATCGCTCCCGATCCACATATCCCGTATGTAAATAGAATCATGTCCGATACTATCCTGGGTAGCCGGCGTAATATTGAAAATACCTTTCGTTAAAACCGTATAGGCATTATTCAGTTTTACATTTCGGGTAACCGTACTGTCTGCCTTCGTTTCCGACAGGATGGTATAATTAGCAATAATCCGTTGTCCATTCTTCGGAATAAACGATGGGACATTGGTTTCCGTAACCTGGATGAGCTGGTTGTTATCCAACAAGAACGAGAACCTGGAATTTAAATTCGGATTAATGACCGTACCTATATCAACACGATAATGATCATGTTGATAGTAATCACAATTATCGTCGCATGCCATAAAAAGTGGCAACAACATAATCAGCAGCAAATAATTTAGAGGCGATTTCATTACTTTCTACAATTAAATAACTTGATTAATTTTACTGGTTGTATTTATTTCATTACCATCACCTCAATCAAAATTAATGCCATTCCGGCGAATATTTTAGAAAACCCATTCATCAAACGTTTAAATTTTCCTAATTATTTAAGTATTCCAATTTATTCTGCCCGGTTCAGTTTTATATACCTTGAAGTTACGTCCGTTGTAGACATTCAATCCATCCCAGGTGCCAAACCAGAGCAATCAGTTTGAGCCCTGATTAATGGTATTGATAGAGCTGTTGGAGAGACCTTCGTTGTTGGTCAGGATGGAAATGTCGACGTTGGCGGCATTTAACGAAACCATTGAGAGAAAGAAAATAAGTAAATACTCAGCACCCCTATAATTTGAAAATTTACAACGTATATAATTGACTCACGGAGTATTGTATGTGTATCTAGAAATAGTTGATTTACCGATAATATACAGCATAAAGGGGGATTTGTATGTTTTCGCTCTTTTCATAACTTTTCGCTCAATTATTTATCATTGTCAATCTGATAGTTACAGAATTGTTGGGGTGCTGAGTAGTTACGATAAATATCAGATAAAGTCAAATTTGACTCCTCCAGATCCTCCTTTGGTGAGTATGGCTGGGGTTAATGCTGCATATAGAGGTAATCACTATGGATTATAATCGATGTTGAAAATCCTAACTGTAAAGCAATAAATTTAGAACTTGACAGTTTGTATAAAAAGTATAACGAAAAATACGGTTTGCATATATCAATTATTCGGGGGACATAACCAATTCTGCAATAGCTTTGGAATGCGCTAGAAAACAAAATAAGTTTTGGCAAATGTATTGTCAGCTTTCGGGAATCAAAAATAAGCCGTCAGGTAAAGAAATCTTATTGATTGCGAACAAGATTGGACTCGATAAAGAAGAATTTATTAAAGACTTTAAGGATTCAACTATATGCCATTCAATAATAAGTAATATTAATCAACTACACGATAAAGGTTTTGGGGTGTTACTTCAATTGTTGTTAATAAACGCTCAGTTTTAGATGTGTACTCTCAGAAGACGATTGAAAAAACTATTGAAAATGAACTATCGAAGAATAATTAATTTTTTAATAATTATTCTGTTGTTAATTCCTTTTACAGCCTATGGATATACTGTTTCAGGCACGATCAGCGATGCTAAGACTGGTGAAAAGCTATCGGGAGTTGGGATATTTGGGAAAAATAGTAGTGTTGTATCAAATTCGTATGGATATTATGCTGTTACTTCGAAAAGAAATAAGATAACACTTAACTATTCATTTATAGGTTTTGAAAAAAAAGAGATAGTTGTCAACCTACACTCCGATACAGTTATAAACATTGTGCTTTCGCCACTGAGTTATAGTTTGCAGGAAATAACAGTAAAAGGTGGCATAAATAAAAATAGTTCGGTCAACACCATGGGAACTCAGAAAATTTCGATAACTGAAATAAAAAAAATGCCTGCTTTAGCGGGTGAAGTTGATGTTTTACGTTCGTTGCAGTCACTTCCGGGAATTGCAGTAGCTAACGAAGGTACAAATAGTTTTTCTGTTAGAGGAGGGTCGTACGATCAGAACCTGATTATACTCGACGAGGCTGTACTTTATAATCCAAACCATGCGCTTTCGTTTATTTCCACCTTTAATCCAGATGCAGTTCAAAGTGCCGAAATAATTAAAAGTGCTTTTCCGGCTAAATATGGAGGTCGCTTGTCGTCAGTGGTCGACATTCGAATGCGCGAAGGGAATAATCAGGATTTTAAAGTGAATGGTGGTATTGGTCTTATATCCTCTCGACTGTCGGTAGAGGGCCCTTTGAAAAAAGGAGAATCATCGTTTATAGTTTCGGGGCGGTACAGCAATGCCGGAAGCATTGCAAATATGGCAGCAAGCCTGAATTCTTTAATACCGGCACTAAGCGATTTTAAGAAGGGAAATGAAGTTAGTTTTTATGATTTAAATGCCAAAACAAATTTCAGACTAGGTGATTTTAGTCGGTTATTTATTTCAGCCTATTCAGGGAGTGATCATTTTTATTTGAAAAATTTCAGCGATAATTATAGTTTGGATTGGGGCAATAATGCTGCTACAGTGAGGCTAAATAAAATTTTGTCTCCAACGATATTTTCCAATACAACATTGGCTTATAGCCACTATTCGTATAGTTACTACCTAAAGTCAGATGTGCGAAATTTTCTGTGGAAAGCAAATATGAGTAATCTACAGTTTAAAGATGATGTTGAACATACGGTATCGGACAATGTGATGATGAGGTATGGGTTTTCTGTAGCATATCTGCATATTTCACCCGGTTCAATAACTCCTTATAATGAGCAATCTGTTATTACGGCAGCATCGTTGCAAAAAAGAAATTCGATAGAATCGGCTATCTATTGGGAGTCAGAAATCGTTGTTAGTCCTGTTCTAACTGTAAAAGCGGGTTGCCGGCTGGCAGCTTTTAGCTCCTTAGGCCCACTAACCACTTATTCATATCATCTGGGGAGTTTGCAGCCTGTCGATTCTACCTATTATACAGCACACCAAGTAACTAAAACCTATTTACAGCCGGAACCACGGCTCGTAGCAAATTATAAGTTGTCGGATATGTCCTCCTTAAAACTATCTTATAGCAAAGTGCATCAAAACATTCATCTGCTTTCGAACTCCAATATCGGTATGCCTACAGATATATGGACATCTGTCGATAGGGATATTGCTCCTGAATCGTCAGACCAATTTAGCGCCGGATATTATCGCAACAGTGCAAATAATATGTTTGAAGCTTTTGTAGAGGTTTATTCAAAAAAAATGGATGGAACTATTGATTTTATTAACAATGCTGACATTTTTATGAATAATACCATTGCTTCACAGATAAAATCGGGAGTGGCAAGGTCATACGGTGTGGAGTTATTTGTAAAGAAAAACAAAGGGAAAATAAAAGGAAGTTTGAGTTATACTCTTTCAAAAGCATGGAATAAAATTGACGGTATTAATAACGATCAATCATACCCTGCCGCTTACGACAAACGCCATAATTTAAAGCTAATGCTCTATTCCGATTTAAATTCAAGATACACATTATCAAGATAGTTTGCTTATATTTAAGGTAGTAATCTTAGTGTTCAGGTTGGTTCC
>JAUZOM010000134.1 GCA_030706465.1 Bacteroidota bacterium
CCGTTTTCATATCCTTATTTGATTAAAACGGATATAATATTTGACTTGCCAAATCAAATAGAGCTGACAAATACAATTGAGTTTTTAAAATAGTTTTTTTTGTGGTTCGTCCTGTTATTGAATGCAGCTGGGAAGCCTGATTGAAATAAGGACTAAGAATTTGTTGAAGAATTTGTTGAAGAATCAACAAGACATGCTACGACAGCACATTCGCATGGAAGAGGTAGGAGTAGAAAATGAATCCGAAGAGAAAGTGATTTTTGCTAAAGACAAATAGTAATCTTCGTGAGAGAGAAGATTCAATTGCCTGTTCGAAGTTCCTGATAGGAGCCTTTGGGTAAAATAATAAATTCTTTTTTTCATACTGTACTTTTTTTTTATATCTGTATGTTGAATATACTTGAACCTTTTATAAAGTAAAGTTTCTTTCGACAATGCAAAATTAGTTAATACAGACCACGCCTAAAATACCTTTAATAGGGCATTTACATACCATGTTTATGGTATAATGCTGCAAATTCCCATTTTTTAAGTTTAAAAATCAACATATCTTAATACATTCTTTCTATAATAGAACATTGGTTCGATCATCATATTTTAAATATATTTCGAAACATTTTAAGGCATTAATGAAGGTTCTGCTTCATTAATGCCTTAAAATGTTTCGGGTTGCTTTCATCCCAGAGAATAGAGTATTTCCAGCCCTTGTTTCCATTCATAGTGTCCTGACAAGTCATTGATATGCCCGGCAGCGCCAATATTAATGAATTTACTTCCCCAGCTTTTTGCATAGGATTCAGCCTTTTCAATCGTTGCCCACGGATCGTTGGTACTTGCTACCAGTATTGTTTTGAATTTTATTGTAGACATTGGTATTTGGTCAAACAACCTCTTTTGAAGTTTATCTTGCAACAGTTCAATATCCGGTGGTGCCACCAAGAGTGCTGCTTTAATCTTTTTGTTGTAGTGTCCAGCCCATGAAGCAATGGCCAGGCATCCAAGGCTGTGTCCAACCAGCACAACAGTTTGCGGATCGAAGTCCGAAATAGCTCTCTCAATCGTTTCTATCCATTCCGGTATATTCGGGATGCTCCAATCTTTCTGTTCAATGCGCTGAAAATTATCTCCCGATCTCTCGAAATAGGTTTGCCAATGTTCAGGCCCTGAGCCTCCGAATCCAGGTACTATAAAATAATTTGTCATATCCATATTTTTGATTGTGCAAAGATAGATCGGAATAAATGTGTATGAAATACCATTCATCAGGCATTTTAATACCCAATAAATGGTATATTTTGATTAGACTCTTAGCATGTTTATTCTTGCTTTATGTTTTTTCTGAACTTCTTTAAAAACAAACGGACAGACTCAAAAAGAATCTGTCCGTTTGTTTTATCTAGTTTTGTAAGTTTATATAATTTCCCCGCTTCCTATACAAATTCTGGATTCGGCGTCGTATATCACGCCAAACTGCCCTGGGGCAATACCCTGTAGTCTCTGACTGGAGAGTAGATGAACTCCTGCGGGTGTCGAGACGATTTTTCCACGGGTAAAGTCAGGTGTATGCCTGATTTTAAAAGTAATATCAATTTCGTTAGAATCCAGCTTCCACTGATTATCTGTAATAAAGTGAAAGTCACGCATGGAAAACTCATAACCATACTGGGTATCCACATCAAATCCTTTCGACGCATATACAATGTTTGCCTCCACATCCTTTCTTATAACGTACCAGGGTCCACCTGAGAGGCCTAACCCTTTACGTTGTCCCACTGTATGAAACCAGTAACCTTTATGTGTCCCAAGAATCTTTCCCGTCTCAAGTTCCACGATCGGTCCTTCCTTCTCACCCAAATAACGGCGGATAAAGTCATTATAATTCACCTTTCCCAAGAAACAAATCCCCTGGCTATCCTGTCGTTTTGCACTTGGAAGGTCTGCTTTTAGTGCAATTTCCCGTACTTCATTTTTCATAAGATTACCAATCGGGAACATCAGCTTAGAGACCTGCAATGAATCGATTTGCGCCAAGAAATCTGTCTGATCTTTCACAGGATCTTTGGCGGTACCAAGATACACTTTCCCGCCATTTTCAATGGTAGTAGCATAATGACCGGTAGCAGTCTTATCGTATTCCTTTCCTACCCGTTCTTCAAACACCCCGAACTTAATTAATTTATTACACATTACATCTGGATTGGGAGTCAATCCAAGCTTTACCTTGTTGATGGTATACGACACTACATTATCCCAATAATCTTTATGTAAATCCACTATTTCGAGTTTACATCCATATTTGCGGGCAATAAGCGAGGCCATTTCAATGTCCTCCTCCGAAGAGCAATGTAATAATTCGTCATCATCCATGCCGATTTTGATATAAAATAACGTAGGAGTATACCCGGCCTCTTTCAACAGGTGTACCACCACTGAGCTATCCACTCCACCCGACAATAATGTTGCTATATTCATTAATTAATTCTTTATTTATCCGTTTACTTCTTCCGCTTTACAATGCTTAAAGTTCAATGCTATATCATATGTAATATTCAGCCAAGTCAACAATCCCCGCACGCATTGCATATTTCGTAGCCTCGTGAACATTGTTAACTTCAATCTTCCGAAATATATTTTTACGGTGAGTCATAATCGTATGAGCACTTACGTTTCGATGAGCTGCAATTTCTTTTGTTGTCTTTCCCAATGCCATTTCTTTCAAAATCTCCTGTTCGGTAATAGTAAGAATCTGACGTGCATTCAGGCTTTGTATATTTTTATTATTATCAAGCAACAAATTACTGACATGGTTGCAAATATAGCGGTAACCCCTAAGAGCTTCTCTAATGGCCGAGCCGATTTCTTCTCTCGTACAATCCTTCATTAAAACGCTAAATGAATGCGTGTTGTACAACAATGTCCGGAGAAACTCATCACTCAGTTCATCCGAAAACAAAATCCAGTCAGCTTCGTTAAACCTAACCTCTAATATAAGTAATTCATTTACACTCTCAAAATTGAACAGGGTGTAATCAAGAATTACCAGCGAGTTAGGGTGCTCAATCAATAAAGCAAGCAATTCTTTCTTTTCCGATACATCATGGATTTCTGAAATATCTGCTTGATTTGCTAGTAAATAATGCCAACCTGCATTTGAGATATCTTGGTTATCAGCTATTATGATATTTCTCATTTTAATTATTTTCTAATGGAAATCAAAATCGAATTAATTTCGTTGCAAAATTACAGATTAAAAAATGCTATTTCTTCAAAAATAATAAAAAAGACGGCAAAAGCCGTCTTTTTTATTATTCCATAAATATTATTTGAATGTATGAGATCGACTAGTTTAGTCAGTATTCCCAAAGATCTTGTTCAAAATTCAAAAGTTCTGTTTCAATCCTTTTCTGTTCTTTCTTTATTTTAGCCGGATCCACCAGATATTGTAACAACATCCTGTTATTCAGGTTACTGTCTCCTAAAATATAGTCAGAATATAGTTTTTGGGCAAAATACTCATCATAAGTCAGACGTTGGGTATCGTTTCCACTTGGAATAACATATTGTCTTGCCAGATAAGGACGTAATTCATCAAAAAGGAACCAACATAATACCGAACTCTGGAAATAACTCCACGTATCAACCGTGCTACCCAAGGTCACGTTCGTCTCTGTCAAAGCATATAACGGAGCAATTGCAATAATTTTAGAATACATACGCGAAGTGTGTTTATCAAAAAACACGATTTCCTGCAGCAAAAATTTCAATTGGTTCTTGACATAATCTTTGTATGCATAACTTGATATGGTTGGCTGTTGGGTAATTGAATCACCTACAATCAAAGGTGTTTTACGGATATTATTGTTGACCGTATCCTTTTCACAAATTTGGAAATAGTTTTTAAGGCTATCCTTTGGCAACACATTTTTAAATAATGGTTGGATATCCCGTTCTACTTTTTCATACGCTTTCAGGGAGTCTTTTATGGCAGCGTCAAGTATTACCCGGAACAAACTTCGGTATTGTTCGTTCGGTACGACAGGAAAATATAGCTGATAATTTTGCTTATCGCGCATATCAACTATCCTGTACACAATTCTTGACCACACAATATCATCGGCTCTATGATTTACTACTGCGATTGTGTCAGCCAACGAATTCAAAGCGGTTGTTTGAATAGCCACCGTACCATTCTTTTCAAAAAAAGGCATTTGCTTTTCTTGTGCCCCAACATAATTATAAAAGAATGAAACGGAAATAAGCAATAAGACAATCCAATATTTTTTCATATTATCATTTATTTATATGTTCTGTTTTATTTCAAACTTAAAGTTGAATAGCAATTGAACCTAAATCCCTGGGGATTAAATCAGGACCTTCAGCTTTAATATTATTGATCATAAGAATATCGCCTTTTATCAACTTATCCAGAAAAGCGGCATTTAACCGCGAGCCACCTACTTGAACCGGCGAAAAACCTTTAGCCAACATGGTAAATGAAATCACTCTAAATTTAGCTTTTATTAATTCATCTTTTCCGTAACTGGCAATCAACGACGATGATCTCAATGCACTGGGCGACATAAAACCACCTCTAATAGGCTTAGCCCCGGCATCGTTTGGTTGAATAAACGCTTTTGGATCCGGCAGGAGTTTTACGCGATACGCTCCTCCACCCATTTTCTTCTGTTTTCCGTCCACCTTTGCCCAAACTTCAATGTTTATATCTTCATTACGCGATGGTTGGATCAAAAATTTTCCACCTTCTTTCCTATATGAACCACCTATTACACGAATAGTGACATCCTCAGACGCTACACCCGGAACGGAAATACTGAACTTGTTATCAATTCCACGATAGACCACATTCAAATCCTCATTGGACAAAGTAGCTGCCGGTTCACCTACAGTATAACTGCTTTTAAATGGCCGGACCATGACATTTCCATCGTTCCCTTGTAATTTAATTTGACCCGAATAAGAAATTATACCCAGTTTATTGGCCATCACTTCATACAATCCATTACGTACCTGTTGCCCATTTACATAATAATCGGGTTTCTTTGTTGAATCCACAGCCGCCAAAACAATTTGTGCACTATACTTTTCACCTCTTAAGACATACGGGGTGTTAGGAACAACAACCGCCGTAATTTTATTTACCCGAAAATCCAACGCATCGGTCTGGCTCTTTAAATACTGAATAATCTCCGCCTCGGAAGATCGTATGTCACTTTGATACTTAGTGAGTATGGTGATAACAGCCGATAGTGGCATCCCCTCAAATAACGCTTCATCCCATTGCTTGCCATCCTTTGTCTTTCCTGTTGCAAAGATGGATTGATACATTTTTTGTTTTGAAGGATTATTCGCTGACAAATCAACTAAAAAACTACGATATTCTTCTATCTGCTTCTTTAATTCTTTTCCATGTCTTTCTGCAATGCCATACTGTGCTGCTTTATCCATATTATCCTTGGCATTTATCTGCTTAACATAGGCACTGTCATTTGCTTCTTTCTTATCAGCTAACCGGACTATTTGAACTTTAAAATTCTCTATGAATTTATATAGATCATCTGATTTTTTCTTAACCGTTTTAGCCTTTTCCAACCATTCACGCACTTTTGCCGGATTTTTATCAAATAAGTCTTGAAAATCAGCGTACAGTGATTTATTTCTCAATTCTGACGATTCGATTGTTTTATGTAAACTATTATCCACCATAGTAAACCCATTCAGAATTTCACTCGATACATTTAATGCCAACATCGCTGTCAACACTAAATACATCATACCAATCATTTTTTGCCTGGGCGTTTCGGGACAATTTTTAGCTCCACTCATTGGAATTTCTTTTAATTTATAATCTGGAAAAAATTCCCTTTAATTAGCTTAAAGCATTAAGCATATTACCATAAACCTGATTCAAATCGGCAATTTGTTTTGCCAACTTAGTCGTTCCGGCTTTATAATTCTCTGTTTCGGCGGCTGCAACAGTCGTCGCTGATTTCATTTTCTGAACATCATCTACAATAACACTTAATCCTTCATTAACTGTCCTTAAACGTTCGGTTTGTTGGGTAAGGCCTTCCGACTGTGCTTGAATATTCTTCAACTGAATTTCGTAAATGGAATTTATAGAAGAAAGATTTTTGTTTATATTCTCAACTTTACCTGCATAAAGTTTAGTATTTTTTTCTACCGCTTCCATCCCGTCCGAGATACCTTGATAGGAATTTGCTAACAACCCGGTTGCTCCGTTTAAAGCTTCCTGATTTTGAATGAATTTTCCGGTAACCTGCGTTGCTCCATCTATATTCTTTACAAACTGGTCAGTTGCTCCTATCGCAGTTGACAGGTTGCTGAACTGTTGAGCCGTATCTGTCAGATTCTTGATTCCTTCCGATAACTTCTTTACGTCGTCATCATTGATGGTTTCTGTGTAATTCAAACCAACTGAACGCTGGGCAGATGCTATTCCGGCACCTTGGGCCTGACTTTGTATGCCTTTTCCCGGAGTAATCGGCTCACCATTTCCTTCAAAATCGTATATTTTATCCCATTCATAATCTTTATGGGGTGAGTCAAAAATACCTAATGCAAAAAGGAAAGCTTCTACAGACATTCCAATCCCCAACATGGTACCCGCTCCCGTTAAATGCAAAATTTTAAACATTGCTCCGATAATAACCACCGAAGCCCCTAAACTATATGCAGCTCCTACCTTCTGTTTTGTTTCCGGTGAATTCCACCAAATATCAAATTTAGACCTATTTTCAGACATTTTATTATTGTTTTTTAATATTTTAATTCAGTTTAAGAAGCTATTACTCACCATTATACGAGCGTACACAACGGAAACCTATATAGGGGCGGCTTTCATTTTGATATTCGTATGTTTTCACCCCACATTGAAGGTAATAAGCAATATCTTTCCACGATCCACCCTTTATGATTTTACGTTTTAATACATCAGGATCATCATTTTTAGCATTATACTGGAAACTTGGGTTCATATCCGACACTAATAAACTGCTTGATACATCGTAAGCCGAAGAAGTCCATTCTGCCACATTACCTGCCATATCGTATAATCCATAATCGTTAGGAGGATACGACGCTACTTTCATGGTGGTCGATCCCATATCATCGGTATAACTACCTCTCATTGGTTTGAAGTTAGCCAAAAAACAACCTTTTTTGTCACGTACATAATTGCCTCCCCAGGGATACAATGCCAAATTCTTACCTCCCCGGGCAGCATATTCCCATTCCGCTTCGGTAGGTAAACGGTAATCCTGCCCTTTCTTGGAATTTACACTGTTAAACAATTGAGTCCTCCATTGGCAAAATGCTTGAGCCTGTTCCCAGGTAACACCCACCACAGGATAATTACTGTAACCCGGGGCAGAGAAATACATGCGCATTTTAGGATCATTATAAGAGTACTGGAAATCGCGTAACCACATAATGGTATCCGGATAAACATTTACAATTCGGGTAGAAATTAAATCCCGTCTTGTTGTTAATTTTCTTTCGATCGTTTTATTGATGATAACGCCATTCTCAACATAGGATGTATCAACCCTTGCTTTTGCATTTTTCGAATAGGCACCTGTATTTACATCATATTTGTTTTTTGGTAAAGCTGCCTGATCATAATTTATCCACTCGTATTTATACTGAAGTTTTCCCGGATCTATTTGCTTTTTGAATCCCAATGCATTGCTTTCTTTATAGTAAAGTGATTCCAGGATATTCCTTACCTCCTCATCTTTAGAGTTCCATGGAATTTTCACTCTCCAGTTCAGACGCGCTGTTTCGGGACTGGCCTCATCGGTTTGATTCTTAAATTTCATTTTGAATTCATCCTTCCCCGCTATGACCAATGAGCGCAAAGCAATGGAATCGCGAACCCAGTAGACAAATTGTTTATATTTATCATTTGTAATTTCAGTTTCATCCATCCAGAATGCATCTACAGTAACATTTTTTGATTTATCATTAATCGCTCCAACAGCCGATTGATCATTAGCCCCCATCATAAAAGATCCTCTTTTTATAAACACCATACCCCATGGCTGTGGTTCAAAAAATTTGTCTTTAGTTCCAAGTCCCGTCAATTCGCCGGCCGGTTTGTTGCATGCAACAAAAAGAATCGTCGTTACAATAATTATCAGATTTTTTTTCATTCTAGTACAATTTATTTATTGAAATAAAACTGTGTTCGTCGTTGATTGTTTACAAGAAAAATAATAAACTCATTATAATATCCTAATACTTTTATATTTGCTGCTTCTTTTCCCAAATACATATTCAAAACTGTACATGAGTACGATTTCATGGGAACCGGAGCTTACCGTTATAATTTGAGAAGTAGGCAAATCATATGAATAGCCGATGGATAAACCACCCGAGATATTGATTCCGGCCAATAAAACCACAGCATCCTGAACCCGATAGGAAATTCCGCCCCAGAATTTATTGTTGTATTCCAATCGTGAAGTAAGATCCCATTGCCAGGAACTAAAGTCTGTCTTAAACAAGGTGCTTGGCTTGAACACATACCGTGGATCTCCCAAAACAAAATTATAACCTCCAATCATAAAAAGAGAGCCGGATTCTTTGAATTGGTACTTATCCCCCCATTTTACGGTAGGAGTATTCACGTGTGAAAAGGATAAGCCTGCATAATAGGTTGGAGTAGAATAAAAAGCTCCAAGATTCACGTCTAAACTTATACCCGCCACACTCGTTTGAGGAATGGCCGGGTCATTCGTTATATCGTGATAATCTCCTATGGGTATGGCATGTTTTTGAACACTATCCCCATTGAATCCCAAGCTGACAAATCCAAGGTCGGCACCTACACTCAGCATGCCTGTTCCAAGCCGTTTCTTATAAGCATATTGCAAATGGGCAGCCTGATTGGTAAACAGCCCTACTTTATCATTTAAAAAAGTAAAACCCACCCCATTATTACTGTTTCCAATTTTTAACGGGGAAGTTATACTGAAAATGGTCGTTTGTCCGGCATTGGGAATCCCCAACCATTGAATACGATCTTGCCCCGTAACCTGAATCATATTGCCTTCACCTGCCGCTGCAGGATTAAAAGACGAAATATGAAACATATACTGGCTTAATTGTACATCGAATTGTGAAAAGGCAGAACCTATGCTAATAAGTAATAACAGAATACTTAAAACTACTTTCTTCATAGGGGGTCCTGATAATTTTTCTCTCACAATCCATGCAGATTTTCTGTTTTGACGTCAGTGTCATTTATCAAACTGCAAATCGGTCAAAAAATTGTTTCAATTAACATTTTTATTCGCATTGATCTGTTTTTGACCAAATACAGTGACATTTCAGTCAAATGAAGTATCACTTTAGGGCACGTTAATACTCTTCTTCGTTAAAGAAGAAGTCTTCCTTACTAGGATAATCCGGCCAAATGTCTTCTATACATTCGTAGATTTCGCCCTCATCCTCAATTTCTTGTAAATTTTCAATAACTTCAAGAGGAGATCCGGAGCGCATGGCATAATCTATCAATTCATCTTTGGTGGCTGGCCAGGGCGCATCCTCAATTTTAGAAGCTAATTCCAATGTCCAATACATAATCAGCTCGTTTTTTTTTAAGTAAATAAGTTAAGAATATTTTATTTCTATTTTTGTGCAAAAATAGGGATTTTTTTTATTAATCATGCTTTTTCCAATAAATTTCTTCACCTCCATCTTTCAGCGTAAAAGCCCTCGACAAAGCGAAAAAATAATCGGATAATCTGTTGAAATACACAAGAATCTCATTATCAATTAAATGAAATTCATTTACATCAAAAAGCCGGCGTTCTGCCCGGCGGGCAATAGTCCTGCAAACATGGCTCAAAGCTCCTGTCCGTGAGCCTCCGGGTAAAACAAACGAATTGAGTGTCGGCAACATAGCATCAATCCGGTCAATTTCCTGCTCGATTTGCTCAATACTGTCTTTTCTCAATATGGATGCCTGCTGAAGTGAAACTTTGGTCGTATCGGTTGCCAGATACGAACCGACCGTAAATAAATTATGCTGGATTGTTCGTAGAAAAAGAAGCTCTTCATCCGCTATCGGATAAGTGGTAAGCATTCCGATGAAAGAATTCAGTTCATCAACCGTACCGTAAGCTTCTATCCGGATATCGTTTTTGGGTACCCTGGTACCTCCGATAAGACCGGTTTGACCTTTATCTCCTGTTTTGGTATATAGTTTCATCTCTTTTAAATTTTAGCCGATAATTTTAATTCAGAAACGTGCTCTGTCGCAGAACCTATTAATAACGCATTTTATAATGTTTTTTGTGTAAATTCCGGTTAAAAAACACAATACCCAGTTGAAATAAATCAATAGTCGACGTAACACGGGGATGTTCTTTGATTTTTCCCCATGCTTGCTCCATTTCAGCCGACCAATAAATATCATCTACTACCAGAATCGTGCCAGTATGAACTTTTGCCAAACATTGTTCAAAATAGCTCAAAACGGCCTGTAAAGTATGATTTGCATCAATAAAAATCAAATCCAGCTGTTCAAATCCATCCAACACTTCAGCCAATCTTTGGTCAATGTTACCTACTTCAATTTGAATATTTTTAACACCCAACCGATTGAAGTTTTCCCGGGCAATTCCGGCTGTTTGCGGACAGCCTTCCATGGTTACACATCGGATATCGGAAGACGAAGATGCCAGATAAGCCGTCGTTACCCCAAGCGAAGTTCCAAGTTCCAGTACATTCCGGACCCGGCTGTCGATGGATAGTCGATAAAGCAGCTGGCCATATTTAGCTGATTTAATCGATGTTGAAGCTATGTGTGCAATTGTTTTTTTTCGGTCATTCCCGGTTCCTAAATCAATAACATTCAGCACTCTCTTATCCGTTTTTAAAACCTTGCGAATTTTCTCGATCGATGAAAACACATAGTATGAACTCTTATTGTATACTACAAACTTTGTAAAATGATAAACTGAGGGTGAGTGAACCCCATATCCTCGTGTATTTTTTGCAGATAGAAAATGGAGGATAAACTTATACGCTATTCTAAATCGACTCATAATCTACAAAAATAGAAAAAAAATAACAGAAACAGAGCCTTAAAATTTACAAAATAAGAACTAATTGCGTAAAAAGATGAAATAAATGAGTCTCCGCAATACTCCCGCTTAAATATCGGCCTGATCAATTCTGCTTCCCCTGACTCTTATCCCGGACACCCTTTCCGGTTATATTATTTAATATCACTCATTTAGATCAACGCACACCTTTAAGTATCCTTTCCATTCAACACAAACCATTGCTCCTTATTCCTGTGTAAATGATTATCCGTTGATTCATCAAAATAAAAGCAGAGCCTCACCATATAAAATCAAAACACCTTGATTCCAGAGTCCCGAATCAATCTCTGTAGAAAAATGAAGCTATTTTGCTCTTATTTTTTTATTCTTGCTCTTTCTTATTCATTCCCCTCCAACGGATCTTGCCTGACTTTTATTTTAAGTATAGAGCGGATTCGGAAAGGAATTAGAGAAATCGTTGATTAGACAAAGCCGGAACCGGAATAGCTGCAAAACGACCGGAAGTAATCTGGACAAAAATTACTTGACTAACTTCGGATAGCCCCGGCTACCTGCAAAAATTAATACAGTTACAACAACGGGAAGAATAATATCTTAAAGTTTCGCAGTAAAATAACTTGTTGAAAATAAAGAACCTAAAATTACCAAAAAGAGCGGAATTCGCAATTAGTTTACTAGTTAGGAGATCGTTAGTAACAAACGAAGTCGTAAAATTACCAAAACCCTGCTTTTATGGAAACAAAATTAGTACCTGATGTTGGGTTGTTCTGATAATTACCATCCTGTCAAAACCGATAGTTGCATCGTACGATTAAGAACGAGATGGAGGCCTGAATTTCTATCCTGCCATCCGAAGTACGATAAAGCGATACACCGGTAACTCTACACACTACC
>JAUZOM010000135.1 GCA_030706465.1 Bacteroidota bacterium
AAATATTGACTTGAAGAAAGAGAAAGGCGTTATATTCCCGCTGATAGCTATAATTTCGATTCCATTTACCAGTTGTTTTTTTCCTTTCATTTTCCATTGTAAAATTGAAACCAATTGAATAATCATTCTTACAAGCAAAATTGCGGAAACTAAACCATAAGCTGCCAACAAGATATTTTCGATGGTGACATAGGTTGCCGGAGTGGGGGTTACACTGATTTCCTGAAGTTGAACATAGTTGGTCAGGATCACCTGCATGGGTTCTTGCTTCTCCAACCAGCCCGAGAGGGATATAAACGGATAAACGACTGACAACAAAATGCTAAATGCCAGATAGAACCGCCGGGTAGCCCAGAAGGTGTCGTTGTAGAACACCAGGCGGTAAAAGATGTAGAACAGGGCTATCGCGATGTTTACTTTTAGAAAATACAGGAGTGTGTCGTTCATTTCTTCTCGATGAGTTTAATGATTTCTTGTAGTTCTTCGGCTGATATCTTCTTCTTTTCAACAAAAAAGCTAACCATCTCTTTATACGAATTCTCAAAATAGTTTTGTACGATACCCGACATAAATTTCGATTTGAATTCGCTTTCTTCCATGACCGGACTATAGGCGGAGGCATTGCCATACCGGGTGGCTTTTATGTATCCTTTTCGCTCCAGGTTCTTTACAATGGAAGCCACGGTGGTATAAGGGGGGCGTGGTTCTTTCATCCGCTGTAAAAAATCCTTGATAAAACCGTTACCCTGCTGAAAAATAATCAGCATTAATTCTTCTTCCTGATTGGTTAGCTTTTTCATATTATTTTTGTTTTACTAAACGATTCATTTTATGTGTTATTACGAATACTTCGCAAATCTACGAATATTTCGTAGATATTGTTTGATAGGTACCATCTTTTAATTATTTTTAAATAATCAAGGATAAAACAACACTACCGTAAATTGTTGTATTTTTGTAGCTATAAATAACAGACCGATGAAGAATTCTGCATTTCAAACAAAACTTACGGGCTTATTCATAGTGCTTTTGTTGGTAAGTTCAGTGTCTGTTTGTGCTCAGACAACCAGCTATTATTTTTATGTCCAGTTTACGGATAAAAATAATTCGCCCTATTCGCTTTCAAGGCCCGGGGAATTTCTTTCAGAGCGCGCTGTTGCACGGCGGAGTGCTTACGGCCTGGCCTGCGATTCAACCGATCTGCCGGTTAATCCTTCCTACTTACAGCAACTAAGAAACCTGGGAATACCGGTTCATTGTTGGAGCAAATGGATGAACGGGGCAACGGTACTGCTTCCCGACTCAAGCATGATGACTCAGGTCCGCAGGTTGAGCTTTGTGAAATTTGTGGAATATACGGGTAAACTTACCGGATCTGTGCAAGTTCATAAAGGCAAGCTTCCTGTGAAAGCATCGAATGACTATGGAATTGCGGCAGCCCAGATAGCCCAGTTGAACGGTACCCAGCTCCATAGCGAGGGGTATCGGGGTAAAGGGATTCAGATCGGAGTCATCGATGCCGGCTTTATGAATGTAAATACCAATCCGGCATTCGATAGCCTGCGCCTTCAGGGGAGGTTATTGGGTACCAAAGATATTATCAATCCGGGCTCTGATATTTATGCAGAAGACCCTCATGGCGCTATGGTTTTATCGGCCATGACCGGTAATCTCCCCGGCCAGTACCTCGGGACGGCACCGGATGCTTCATTCTGGTTGATACGTACGGAATATGTACCGACGGAATATAAAGTAGAGACAGATTTCTGGGTCGCGGGCATTGAGTTTGCCGATAGTGTGGGGGTGGATCTAGCGACTTCGTCGCTGGGTTACTATACTTTTGACGATCCGCTCATGAATTTTACCTATGCCGATATGAACGGAAAAGTATCAAGAGCCAGCCGGGCAGCCAATATGGCCGGCAAGAAAGGAATTCTGGTTACTGTAGCTGCCGGAAACGAAGGCAATAATAGCTGGCATTACATAGGTACTCCGGCTGATGCGGAAGGTATTGTAACCGTAGGGGCGGTTACAGCAAACGGGACAGCAAGTGATTTTTCCTCTTTCGGACCCAGTTCCGATGGACGGGTAAAACCGGAACTTTGTGCCACGGGTAGTTCAGCCGCGTTGATCGGTACGGGGGGAATAACCGGCTATGGCAGCGGGACTTCATTTGCAACTCCGATTATGGCCGGTATGCTGGCCTGCCTGTTGCAACGGTATAAGGCCCTGGATAAGAATTTAGACCTTCCGGTGCTATTAAATGTCGTTTTGGCAAGTGGAAGTTTGCATACTGATCCGACAGCGCAATTGGGATATGGAATTCCTGATTTTGTGCAGGCTGAAAGAAATTTAAAGATGGTTGATTCAATCCGGCAAGCCAATCGAGATAACTATATAATCGAATATGACTCATCCCTGAACGCCATTCATATCCGGTTAATCGATTTTCTTCCCCCGTCGAATACGACAGTCCGGATTTACTCCATGAACGGAAGTATGTTGCTTAGTCAGCCGATTGTTGATTCTTCAACAGTTTTGAAGACTGATAAATTTCCGGTAGGAATTTATGCGGTTTGTATCTCCGGAAACGGAGGCCCGGAAACCCGGAAAGTGATGATAAAATAATGTGCCAATTGAAGATGCAATTAATGCGTAATAAAGAACACGAAACTCCAAACTGTCAACTGTCAGCCGTCAACCATCAGATGTCAACTATTAACTGTCAATTATCAACTGTCAATTATTAACTCTAGCCATGACCTCCATCACTCTTTCCGAGCTTACCGAACAGATACAGCAGGCTATCCGGCTGAATTTCGAAACTCCGGTCTGGATTCGTGCCGAAATCAGCGAACTGCGCGAAAACCCCGGCGGACACTGTTACCTGGAGTTGATTGAAAAGGACACTGATTCGGATACTTTGCTGGCTAAGTCGAAAGCAACTTGCTGGGCCTCTACGTACCGGATGATGAAACCGTATTTCGAAAGCAGTACCGGGCAAACTCTCCGGACCGGATTGAAGGTGCTGGTAGCTGTGAGCGTTGAATTCCACCCTGTTTACGGTTTCAGCCTGAATGTCCGTGATATTGACCCTACTTTTACCATTGGTGAAATGGCAGCCCGCAGGTTGCAGATCATCAGGCAACTGGAAGCAGATGGTATTGTAGAAATGAATAAACTATTACCGTTGCCGAAACTGGTACAGCGGCTTGCCATTATATCATCTGCTACGGCTGCCGGATATGGTGATTTCTGTGATCAGCTAAAAAACGATCCATCGCATTTTGCATTTTATACCCGGTTGTTTCCGGCTATTATGCAGGGCGACCAGGCAGAAGGATCGATCATAGCAGCCCTGGAAAAAATTTATGCGCACATCGATTTGTTTGATGTAGTTGTCATTATCCGGGGAGGAGGAGCAACCACCGATCTGGCTTGTTTCGATTCGTATGAACTGGCATTGAACTGTGCGCAATTCCCGTTGCCGATACTTGCCGGAATAGGCCATCAACGGGATGTCTCCATTTTGGATCTGGTTGCCCATACCAGCGTAAAGACTCCGACAGCAGTGGCAGAGTTGCTGATTTCCAATTTACAGGACGCAGAAAACAGGGTGACTGATGTTTTTGCGGATATCCGGTATGTTATCAAAAACAGGATTGAAAATGAATACCACGTTGTGGAACAGACAAAAATGCGGATTAAACAAACTTTGCGAAGTTGGGTAGTACAAAAAACGCATGCGCTCGACCTACAGAAAAGCCGTTTGCAATCGAATATCCGTCTGCAATTCCTAAAACAAAACAATAAGTTGCTTTTACTTGAAAAAAATATAGAAACCCATTCGCCGGTCTTTTTATTGCGTCGTGGTTATACCATTACTACCTTAAACGGAAAACGTATCACTACGGCCAACCAGGTAAAACAAGGGGATAAAATTCGTACCTTTGTGCATGATGGCGACTTTGAAAGCAAAGTGGAGTGATATTACTTCGTTGACAATCATAGTTGTTCGTAGTCATTTATAGTTATTCATAGATATTCGTAGTTATTCATAGTTATTGCTGTCAAACGTTTCAACAGTTACACCGTTCAACAGTTACACCGTTACACATTTATACAGTTCAACAGTTACACAATTCAACAATCAATCGTCATGTCCAACATAATTCTTGAAAATATGGAGTTCCACGCCTTTCACGGCTGCCTGGAACATGAGCAACAACTTGGCAACACTTTTATTGTTTCCATCTGTCTGGAGTTGGATACTACACTTGCCGGAAAAACCGATGAGCTGGGTGAAACCCTGAATTACCAGTTGGTGTATGATGTGGTGAAAGCACAGATGGAGGTTCCTTCGAAATTAATCGAACATGTAGGTCAGCGGATATTGGATCATATTTTTAATGAATTCCCGCAAGTCCGGGGATTGGAGGTAAGGCTTTCGAAAATGAACCCGCCGCTTGGCGGAAAGGTAGACCGGGTGACTATTGAGCTTGGCAGAAAAAGGTAAACCGGCTGTAAGCAGAAATAAAAAATGCTTTTCTCAACAGGGGAAAAGCATTTTTTAAAAGAGGATGTGATCAGGCGCCCAAGGCCCGTAAAGCTTCGTAGACCAAAATAGCCGGCCAAACAATGGCTTTCAGAAAAGCCAACACTCCAAACCAGAAACTGGTTGCATGCGAAATAAAATAAATGGCAGCACCGATTAATCCTAATCCATAGACCGCTCCACCCGAAGCCGACTGCTGATGGTGATGCCTGTTCTTGCAATCATACGTTTTTTCTTCATTCATAAAGGTGATTTTTTGAACTGGTAAATACTTCTTTTCTTTAGATTAAAAACGGTTCACTAAAGAAATCAGGACAAAGATAACAGTAAGATTTAAAGGATGAAATTTAAAGGCTGCTATTCTCTTCTCCTGAAAAAGGGTCAAGCTGTTATTGACTTTTAAGGGCTTTAATCCGGAGAATCAATGAGAGTGGAAAATTGTCCAACAAATTATTTTTTTTCGTAGGCCAGCATTTTCTTTTTACAGTCAAGTCCCCAACGAAAACCTCCCAATGTTCCATCCGTGCGGATTACCCGGTGGCACGGGATCAGATAGGCGATGGGATTGGCTCCAATGGCAGTACCCACGGCCCGTACTGCCTTCGGCCGACCGATAGCCTCGGCAATCTGGGCATACGTAGTTGTTTTGCCGGCGGGTATACGCTGCAAGGCATGCCAGATAGAAAGCTGGAACTCGGTACCTATCAGATTCAAAACAGGCTTTGAGCCTTTCTCGAAAATCTGGCGCACCAGGTGATCGGCTTTTTCTTCATTCAGTTTAAAATCAACATCCGGAAAGCGATGATCCAGATCGGCATATGCACTTTCCCTGCTTTCGGGAAAAGTGAGGGAGCAAATTCCATCATTCGAGAAAGCAATGCAACATTCACCAAATGGGGTGGGGGAAAAACCATAAGAAGGATTGGATTGGGGAGGTAATTGTTTCATTGGAATAAGATTTTGTATAGAAAAATAAAAGTGGGCAGAAATACGATAATTTTTTATAAAATAATTTTATGTTGTAAGATGCTAAGGAAAAGTCTACTACATTTGTGGCAAAGTTAACGAATATAGTTGACCCAACGTTCATTTCCATACAGAAAAATAATCTTATTAGCAACAATTTATGCTCTATTATTAAAAATATATGAAAAGATTGATTCAATTTACGTTACTGACCTTTTTAAGTTTATTTACGGGTGCCATGGCCCAGGTAAGTATTTCCAAATGGCAGGCTCAGCCCATTGCGATTGATGGGGATGGTTCCGATTGGGGAACAAACCCCCGCTTTTTTAATGCCGATTCGAATGTGAAGTATGAATTCAGAAATGATGCCCGGAATTTATATCTGATTATTAAGTCGGCCGATCGTGCTGTACAAATGCAACTTTTGAAAGCCGGGTTCAGTGTAAGATTGAAAGTAAAAGCCGCAACACCGTTAAGGGCAAGCATTACTTTTCCGACCTCAAAAGCCGATGGTTTTCCCCCCATGCAGACCAATCCGGGAGGATTACCCGATAAATTGGTTGATAAATCATCTGCCAGGCCGGAACTCATGATAAAAGATACGGCTGTTCTGGATGGCTTTCAATACGCCAAGGGAATAATAACATCCGATAACCGGGATGAAAACGGCATTTGCTTTTCGCGCAGCAAATCGCCCCGTGAACTGACCTATTACGAAATACGGGTACCATTACGTGAATTATTTGGTGATAACTACGTATTGGAATCTATCAGCAGCATTCCTATTCAACTTCAGGTGAATATAAATGACCTGTCGAGAAACTCCATGAGGAAAATGAGAGGTAGAATGGGCGGAGGACACTCCGGCGGCATGGGTGCAGGAGGACGTGGTGGCATGGGCGGAGGAAGAAACGAAGGAATGGGCAACGATTTGCAGGGTCAAATGGAAAATGACTTACCGGGAGGTAATATAGGTGAACTTTCAGGGCAGGAAGGTGATTCCCGTGGCGGTTTCTCAATGGAACGGAAGAGTTTCAGCAAAGATTTCCAGTTATCGGCAAATAAATAATTAATACTGTTTGCACCAATACCAGAGTCCGATTTTGACTTCGTCTCATTGGCCTGTTCAATTGTTTCGCAACGGCATTAACCACTGTCCGATTATAAAACAGATTGGACTGTTTTATAATCAAAGAGGATATGCGTTTACGCAGATTACAGAAACAAGTGCAGGGAAGCAATCTGCGGATGTCGGCGTAAACTTTTTTATTCCAGGGCTTTCTGCAAGGTTGGCTTACGCAGTACTTTGTTGCTTTCTGAACGTATGAAGCAGGAAAGGTAGAGGACTTGTTTAGGCGCTTCATATCTTGTGAGCACTTTTGCCAACTGAGCTTTCAACGTATCTTCCTGCATAGGAGTGAAGGCTTCCGATTCAATAACTAAAATGACTTTATTTCCCAACAACTCATCGGGGACAGACGAGATAAAATAGCTTGAGGGAATTATTTCCTCAAGCTTTTTTTCTATCTGTTCGGGATGAATCTTAATTCCCCCTGAATTAATGGTGGAATCGGCACGACCCAACCAACGGAATGAATTGGTGCCATTCAATTCGACAATATCGTTGGTTTGTATCTCGGTATCCAGCAGATGCGGTGCATTGATAGTCAGGCATTCCCGGTCATCAAGATGGATAGAGACCCCTTCGAGAATGGTGAAGTATTCCGATTTTTCCACTCCGTTGAAACGACGCAAGGCAATATGCGAGCAGGTTTCGGTCATACCATAGGTTTCATACAGTTCGGAAGTGATATTTTCAGACAGCTTTTCCAGCTTCTTTGTTACCGGACCTCCTCCCACAATGATCTTCCGGACTGCTTTTTCTTGCAGGCTTTTCGCTGAATGGAACAGTTGATAGGGAGTAATGGAAGCAAAATCAATGGACGTATGCAGCATCTTGAAAGGATCTGCCGAAGGTTCAACAGTCAGCAGATTAAAACCGCCCACCATGGCCCGTACCAACATCATCTTGCCGGCAATATAGGTAGCGGGAAGGCTAAACAAACAAACGCTTCCGGCAGTAAGGCCAAAGAAACGGTTGGTCATACGGGCCGAGTTAACCATGCTTGTCTTTGACAAGCTGATCGCTTTCGGTTTACCGGTGGAGCCGGAAGTTTGAGCCGGAATAAAGGCAGTATCATCGAACCAGTTAAGCAGAAAATGATAAATGGCATTTTGCCACGAGTCATCAGGTTCTGTTTCACGGTATAGTTTATCCAAGTTTTGCCGGTTATAAAGGACTCCGTTTAGTTTAATACTTTCCATGTATCAGGTTAAAATTGAACTTAGCTCCCAATTGATTTCGGGTTTATAATATAGTTTTGCATTTTCAATCGTAAGGGGTGAAGGAATGTTATTATGGTACAATTGCCCGGTACCCAACCCCTGTGGCATTGGAGAACCGAGGGTTGCTGTCCATTGTGCAATGGCATTCAACCCGATATTAGCCTCCAGGGCAGAAGTTATCCACCAACCGGTATTGTATTTTTTAGCCAGTCGTATCCATTCTTCCGACTGTTTCAACCCACCTATCAGGCTTGGTTTCAAAATGATATAAGCCGGCATTATTTTTTGCAGCAACTCTTCTTTGTCCGGTGATTTCACACCAATCAATTCTTCGTCCAACACAATGGGAATAGGCGATCTGGAACAAATGTCCGCCATGGCCTCATACTGGTGCTGGCGGATAGGTTGTTCTATGGAGTGAATGTCGAAAACAGCCAGTTTATTTAATTTGTCCAGTGCATCCAGGGGACTGAAGGCTCCATTGGCATCCAAACGGATCTCTATATCGGAGGAAGAAAACTGTTTACGGATACCGGCAATAATTTCCAGTTCGGTATTAAAATCATTGGCCCCAATTTTCAGTTTAATGCAAGGATACCCGGCAACAATCTTTTCTTTGATTTGCTTTTCCATAAAATCCCGATCGCCCATCCATACGAGCCCGTTGATGGGAATACCGGTTGCCCCTTCCGTAAAGGAAGAAGGAAAAAGACAGTTGGAACCTTTTGCAGCCAGATCCAATAAGGCTGTTTCGAGACCGAAAGCAATGGACGGATAGTCCTCCACATCAAGGGTGGCAGGATCATAGCCTTCATTCAACTGCCTGCAAAGTTTATCCAACTTATCAACATACGAATCAACAAGGTCAATGCTTAAATCGGGGATAGTAGAACACTCTCCGATACCGGTATAACCATCTTTTTCAAGAATGATAAACGAAGAAGGCTTCTGTAAAAGTACTCCCCGGGACGTACCGGCAGGGAATTTAAACTGCAGATCTAATTTTGTATAGCGGGCTTTGAGCATAATTCAGATAGTTAGATAGTTGCCTTTGGCGATATTACTTCGTGATACGAGTCTTCGGCGTTATTTAGGTGTTTTAATATAAATATCACGACCGAAGGGAGTAATATCAAAAAAGTAATATAGCCGAAGGCTCATATCCTGAAATCATATCTATAATAACAGTCCTATTCCAAAAGTCAGAGCAAACACCAGGCTTGCCATGGACAAGCGTGGCAATTCAGGGTATAATTCTTTAGCATCTTTGTAGGTGAAAACCTTTTTCAGGTTCAGGAATAACAACGGGAATGAAAGCAGGAAGAACCATTGCCAGGGGGTATGATAATTCAACAACGTATAAATCACAGCCAATATGGCGGCTCCGCCTATTAAGAACAAATGATACAGGGCTGCTTTTTTTATTCCCATAGCCACTACGATGGTTTTCTTTCCGGCATTCTTGTCTGCTTCATAATCCCGCATATTGTTCATGTTCAGAACGCCCGTACTCAGGAAACCGATAGCCGAAGCAGGCAACACGATATCCCATCGGAAAGTTTGTGTATGCAGGAAATAAGTACCGATCACACCCACCAGTCCAAAGAAAATAAATACAAAGATATCTCCCAACCCCCGGTAGCCATACGGATTCTTACCAACAGTATATTTAATCGCTGCGGCAATCGCTGCCAGGCCCAATAATCCGAAAATAAGCAAATTGGTAATGGCTATACCTTGGGTACCAACGAGGATTAGTGAAACCCCCGAAACAGCACAGAATATCCCAATGACGATAATGCCCCGCAACATGATGCCGGGCGTTATTTCACCAGATTGAACCATGCGTTTAGGGCCTATTCGTTCAGCCGTATCTTTTCCATTCACAAAATCGCCATAATCATTGGCCATATTCGACATGATTTGTAGCAACACGGTGGTCAAGGCCGCCAAACCGAATACCGGCCAACGAAACTTATCGTCCCCTGCCGCCAGACAGGAACCGATAATGGTATTCGACAAAGCAAGTGGCAACGTACGAAGCCTGAAAGCTTCTATCCAGGATTTAATATTCATTATGTAATCGCGTAAGTGTTTAAACGTAAAGCTATATGCATGACCTGACTGTTTGTTTTTCAGAGAATTATCAACTGTCAATTGTCAACTATCAATTGCTTACGGCATTTTAGGGAACTTAGAGAAATCAGGTTTACGTTTTTCCAGGAAGGCATTTTTACCTTCGTGGGCTTCTTCCGTCATGTAATAAAGCATAGTGGCATTTCCCGCCAGTTCCTGGATCCCTGCCTGACCATCCAGTTCTGCATTCAGTCCGGCTTTAATCATACGCAAGGCTATCGGGCTGTGTTGCATCATTTGCTTACACCAGGCCACCGTTTCGTCTTCCAGTTGGTCGAACGGTACAACCTTATTCACCAATCCCATTTCATAAGCTTCGGCAGCTGAATACTGTTTACACAGGAACCATATCTCACGGGCTTTTTTCTGTCCGACAACACGCGCTAAATAAGAGGATCCGAAACCGGCATCAAAGCTTCCTACCCGGGGACCTGTCTGTCCGAAGATGGCATTCTCGGAAGCAATGGAAAGATCGCAAACCACGTGCAATACATGGCCACCCCCGATAGCATAGCCGTTTACCATAGCTACCACCGGTTTTGGCAGGCTACGGATCAGCTTTTGTAAATCGAGTACATTCAGGCGTGGCACGCCATCCTTCCCAATGTATCCGCCAATATTCTTCACGTTCTGATCGCCGCCGGCACAAAAAGCTTTGTCTCCTTCACCGGTCAGGATTACCGTGGATATGTCCTGGCTTTCGCGGCAGAACACCATCGACTCAATGATTTCCTTGATGGTATCCGGTGTAAATGCGTTGCGGTAACGCGGACGGTTAATGGTGATCTTGGCAATTCCTTCGAAATACTCAAACTTTATTTCTTCAAATTCTTTAATAGTTGTCCAGTTTCTCATTTTAATATAAATTTAACCCCGAACCCCTAAAGGGGGATAAAGAGCTGTTAGTGTTTTTTTGATCTGTTTTAATAAGCAATGTCTTATTCCCCTTTAGGGGTTAGGAGTAGTTCTTTGATATTTTTAAAATATCCCTTATAATTTTCGGTATTTAATTCCGCATCTGTAAAAATCTCAAGCACAGTGGCTTTGTCGGCATTAAAAAGAGTTGTTAATTTTTCTTCCAGTTCCTCACTTTTAGCGCATCCCAAATAGTGGACTCCATAGGCTTCTGTCAACGGTTTAATCTTTACCTGATGAGGCGTTGTGAAAAACTTCTCGTTAGCGGCCATTAATTCGGCATCACCAATAAACTTAAATATATTTCCACCATGGTTGTTCAGTACAATGACTTTGAAGTTTCCTCCCAGGTAATCGTTCCACATACCGTTTGAATCGTAAATAAACGACAAGTCACCCGTCAGGTAAACAGTCTGCTGTTTTGATGAGTAGGCGAAACCGGCTGCCGTGGATAAACTGCCATCAATACCGGAGGTTCCCCGGTTGCAATAATAGGATAAATCGCTCCGGGTAGGGAATAATTGAGTCCAACGGACAGAAGTACTGTTGGCAAGTTGTAGTATTGTTCCGGAAGGGATCAGGTTCAACAGGTTTGCCACGGCACTCATATCGGACAACCGGGTATCCTCGACAAAGGCGTCATGACGTTTACTGATGGACTCCATTTGATGTTGATACAGGTCGGCAAATATGCTCTTGGTGTTATCTGACGGCATAGCTTCAAGCGTTTCGATTGCTGAACCCGGCACAATGGTGGTCAGACTTTTATACGTGTCGGCATAAGGCAACGAAGACTCAAATTGCCAGTGTTCGATAGGTTGGTGGGCCTTTAAAAATAACTTCAGTTGTTTGGAAATAGCTGAATGGCCAATGGTGATAAGTAACTCCGGGCGGTATGATTCCTTTTCATCTTCGGATAGGGAAGCAAAGAGTACTTCGGGCCTGCCGATTATTCTCCCA
>JAUZOM010000136.1 GCA_030706465.1 Bacteroidota bacterium
CTACTTTGCCGCGCATTATTTTCATACTACTGTTTACCAATCCGTTCTGCTCGGTAAAGGGTTCTCCGATTACAGCAACGGCTGCAGGCAACCAGCGTTCAGGGAACAGACCTTCAAACCGTCCCCCTTTACGGTATTCGTCTATCTCTGACTGCAGTTTATGCAATGCCAGTCCTTTCGATTCAGCTGTATTCCAATCGAGTTGAGGTTTTTTGTGATGGACATATCGTTTCAACGCTTCTTTATTGGGAACTATCAGAGCTGCTGTATAAGGATTCTGATTATTATAAAGTACGACCTGATCTATATACTGTGAATTATCGGCTAACGACTCTTCAATACCTTCCGGACTGTATTTTTCACCATCACTGGAGATAAGCAAACTCTTGAACCGCCCGACTACATACAAGAATCCATCGTCATCCATATATCCCAAATCACCTGTATGCAACCAACCATCAATAATCGTTTCAGCAGTCGATTTTTCGTTTTTGTAATATCCTGCCATTACATTCTCACCCTTGATAATAATTTCTCCTTTTTCAAAGTGAGGTAATTCCTTTCCGGTATCATCACCTATTTTCAGCTCCATCTGTTTTACCAAATACCCGGATGAACCTAGTTTATGATTCTTCAGTCCGTTCGAAGAAATAATAGGAGTTGCTTCGGACAGGCCATATCCCTGGAACATGGGCATTCCGATAGCATAAAAGAATCGTTGTAAATCGATATCGAGCAAAGCCCCTCCTCCAATAAAGAAATCAAGTTTACCTCCAAAACCTTCCCGTACTTTCGAGAAGATTATCTTGTCAAACAAAAGCAAAAGTGGCCTTTTGAGGAATTGCATCCCACTGCCTCTGTTAAATCCTTCTTTGTTATAGGAATAGGCCATTCTCAAAGCGGTATTAAACAACCAGGTTATAACGGGCCCCTGGGCGCGAATACTACTTTCGATATTTTTTCGGAAACTCTTGGCCAGTGCCGGAACGCTTAATAATAAGTTCGGTTGCAATTCTTTGATGTTGACGGGAATATTCTTCAGGGTTTCCATTCCTGATTTGCCGCTCTGAACAGTCCCCACGCTGGCTCCGGAAGCCATAAAGCTGTAAAATCCGGCAACATGTGCAAAACAATGATCGAGCGGCAGTATAATAAGCGTTCTGTAAGTGACCGGGATATTCATTAAGGAGAGCGCCTGCTCTACATTTGCCGTATAGTTCCGGTGGGTCAGCATAATGCCCTTCGGGTCGGCAGTAGTACCTGAAGTATAACTGATATTGGCTAAATCATCCGGTTTTATCGATTTAGCTCTGTTTACAACTGCCTCCGGATTTGCATTTTGGTACTCCTGTCCTTTTTCAAGGACTTCCCTTAAAGAGACCTCATTGGGTAGGTATTCCGGCTGTTCATCGAAAATAACTATTTTCTTTATTTTTGGAAGACTTTCGGCGATTGCCCGTATCTTTTTTAACTGCCCCCCCGACACAAAAATATAGCATGCTTCGGAATGAACTATACGAAAGATCAAATCGTTACTCTCTTCCAACTTTATGGATAATGGGACATTCACGGCACCTACATGAAGTATTCCCAATTCTCCTATAATCCAGGCATTCCGTCCCTCCGAAAGTAATGCTACTTTATCGCCCGCTTCCACTCCTAAATCAAGTAATCCGGCTGCCAGTAAATGGGTTTGTATCTTGGTTTCAAGGTAAGTGGTTGGTAAGAATTCCGTGGTAGTTTTCTCCCAGAGAAAGGGATTGTGAGCATATTTATCTACACTTATGTTCAGCAAATCAATAATAGTCGGCTTCATTCAATATTTATTTCGATTAACAAAAACGGTTAATCATCTGATTACAAAATACAATTATTTTATCAATATCGTTGGGTTAGGCAAATAAGATACGGCACATCCTTGTTAAAATTCTTATCTATATAACTTGATTGTTTTATTATAGAAACTGGTTGTAAAGATAATTGTTTTCTAATCGATTGTCTTTGCAAATGCAGATTTGATTATAAAAACAAAGCCCACTTAAAGTAGGCTCTGTCATTCAATGTCTTTAAGTTTATAGCTTCCCAAAAAAGAAATCGCATCTACGATTCGGGCGATATTTCAATCGGGGCTCAATTACCTTGCCTTTCCCATTTGAAATAATGTGATCGAAAGGAATCTTCCACATCTTCACTAATTCTGCTTTCACCCGATCGGAGCGGCGCTGGCTTAACAAATTGTTATAGGGATTATTACCCATATAATCGCAATAACCCCGGACTTCAACATATAAACTTGGGTCTGCATTCATCTTTGCAGCGACTTTGCTTATCGCAACTAGTGCGTTATCATCAAGGTCTATCCGATCAAAGTCAAAATAGACAGCTGGGATATCGTCGATAGATCCTCCCTGTCTGGAAGTATTAACCGGAATTTTCAATGTTCTTCCCCAAAAATCGACAGGGGTATTTGCCGGGGTATTTGGTTCCAGGTCCCTCACATCCGGGACGCCATCACCATCCGAATCGGGACCATCGTTTGAGAGGATGTTTTCCAGTTTAGCAACCCTCGGGATAAGACTGTCCACTTTATTTCCGATAGAATCAACTTTCCCTTTTAGCTTATCGAATTTTTTCTCCAGGTTCTTGGCTAATAATAACCCTTCATCGGGCTGATAAACGTTCCAGTTGATATTACGCAAATGATTTTTCTTTATGGAATTGAATTTATAGCGCAAAAATAGAGTTCCTGCAGCAACAAAATCATTCGTAACCCCATCCCAGTTCAGGTTAGTGACACCCTCCAAATTATCTTTTGTATAAGCCCGGTACTGAACCTTGGCGCCGATGGCTAAGGGTCTTGAAAAGTTATACTCGACAGAAAATGAGACAGGAACCGAACCCGCCAAACCATATTTCATTGGTTGTTGGTTTTGGCATAAAAGAATAGGCCTTATCTGTCCGTTATATTTTTGGTCTACATAAGTATCAGAGGCAAGCACCTTATTTCCATTTGCATATCTCACATCAAAAGTATAATACGCAAAACCGATCCCAATTGATCCGTTTATGTAAAATTTCGATTTTGAATTGGGGAATATCCATCTTGTAAAATTGAGAGTCGCATTAAAATCTGAAGTATATAAATCAGTATTAATAGCTATTGGAGCCGGGCTATTATTATTCGCTCGTAAGGGGAAAAAGAAATAATCGAGTCCCAATCCCCAAATTGGAGTCAGGGCATATTCAAGTGTGGCTCCAAAAGTAATATTCCGGAATGAAGTTGGGAAAAGATTTGTTAAATTCTGGTTTATATCCCCATCAAAATAATTATACCCATATTCAGGCACAAACGACCATCTTGAAAAACCTTTATTTTCAGGATAAGCAGTAATAATAAATAATGATGTAAAAATAAACAATAAAATTCTTTTCATTCAGGAGGAAAGATTAAAAACCCGCAGTCTATTAAATTAACAATTTCGAAGTTATAAAAAATAAGGGTCAAAGTTAAGAATATATTTGAATTTTCAATATTGAACCAATTCCCATTATAATTACAATTTATTACACATCTTTTTTAAAAGGTTAATATTAGATTAATAATCTTATACTTACAGTCAAAATGCCAAAATAATATTTTTAATAAATTTTTCAATCCATCCCTGTCTCTACCAGTAAATTAGTTTTTCACTTTATTTTCGAGGCAGATTAAACAGCATAAGAAATCTAACTATTTAACCATGTCAACCTTTTTAGTTGCTTCCATTGTTGAATTTCGAAAATCAACACGTTCTACCACACGTTGAGCCAACTCTTTAAAGGCAACAGACATGATACTATCCTCATTAAAGGCTATTGGCTGACCGGCATCTCCACATTCCCGAATACTTTGGACTAACGGTATTTGGCCTAACAAAGGAGTATGTAGTTCTTCTGCTAAACGTTTTCCCCCTTCCTTTCCAAATATATAGTACTTATTATCCGGAAGTTCTGCCGGTGTAAACCAGGCCATGTTTTCGACAAGTCCAAGTACGGGAACATTCACTTTATCGCCCGTATACATGCTTATCCCTTTCCTGGCATCGGCCAAAGCAACTTCCTGGGGAGTTGTCACGATAACGACACCGGTTATACTGGTGGTTTGTACCAGGGTTAAGTGTATGTCTCCGGTTCCGGGTGGTAAATCCATCACAAAATAGTCCAGTTCGCCCCAATCGGCATCCGTTATAAGTTGTTTCAACGCATTGCTCGCCACAGGGCCCCGCCAAACTAATGCATTATGGGGGTCAACAAAGAAACCGATCGATAATAACTTGATTCCGAATTTTTCAATCGGTAGAATCGTATGTTTTCCTTCTACCTCAATAACTTCCGGCTGAGCATCCTCCACACCAAACATTTTGGGGATGGAAGGACCGTGAATATCTGCATCAAGCAACCCGACTTTATAACCTAAGGAAGCTAAGGCTACGGCCAGGTTGGAGGATATGGTGGATTTTCCGACACCCCCTTTGCCCGATGAAACGGCAATAATATTTTTTACGTTTGGTAAAACAGGTGCTACCGCAGGCTTTGGTACTTCTTTGGTGATAATGCTGATATTGCCCTTGATTTCTGCTTCTTCACCTACATAAGTCAGGATAGCTTGTTCGGCGGCTTTTACTACTGATTTGGAAAAAGGATCGTTCGATTTTTCGAACACCAATGAAAAGCTAATCTTATTTCCATCGATACGAATGTTATCCTGAACCATTCCCGAAGAAACCAGGTCTTTGCCACTTCCCGGATAACGGACATGAGCCAGTGCATCCAGAATCAACTGCGGATATATTGTCATAATAGTTTCGTTTTAAAAGTAAGAAAATTAAACAATTGAGCTAGTCTAAATGTTGACGCTTGCTCCTGCCAAAGCTTCGGTAAGCATCAGGTTCTATTTCAACATCCGGCTCAATAAAACCGGTGCGCTTTTCAAGTAAGAACTGAATATATTTTATCGTCAGGCCCCGGTCCAGCCATTGCTGTTCGTAATACGTTTTAATTCCTAAAATCGGATCTTTTAAATCGGAGGCATATAGATTGTCGTTGGAAAAGACTACCGGATATTGATTTGCTTTTACCATTTCACAGGTATAGGTAAACATAAAATTACTGTCCGTTTTTAAATGGATCATTCCATTGGGTTTCAGAAACTGCTGGTATGATTTCATGAAATTAGTGGCAGTCAATCGTTTGGTCACCTTTTTCATCTGAGGATCCGGAAAAGTCAGCCATATTTCGCTCACTTCATTCTCTGCAAAGAAATGATGAATCATTTCAATATTGGTGCGTAAAAAGGCAACATTTTTCATTGATTTCTCAAAAGAATCCTTTGCCCCCGTCCACAAGCGGGCTCCTTTAATATCAACACCCACAAAATTCTTGTCGGGATAGAGCTGTCCTAACCCAACGGTATATTCTCCTTTCCCGCAACCTAATTCCAATACGATAGGATGATTATTTTTAAAGAACAATTCATTCCATTTCCCTTTCATTTCAAAACTGGCTCCTTCACGTAAAGCATGTGATGAAACCTGAAAGACATGTGGAAATTCCTCCATATCGGCAAACTTAGCCAATTTATTCTTACCCATTTATACCTCAGTTCCCTAAATCACACAAAGGGAATATTTAAATTATTATTTCTTATTTCATTTTTTAGTATCAAATACTACTATTTCCCCCCTTTAGGGGCTAGGGGGCATTTCTCAACCCGCATGCCGATATCATTGATTCCAATCAACAGACTATCCCGCATTCCATGTCCGATTTTATAATGATACGTTCCAATTGCTTTAAACCGCACCTTCTGTTGATACAGCACCGGCATTTCCATAATGGATCCTAAACCGGAGCCAAGCCACTTTCCGCGTTGGTCGGCAAGATAGCATTCTATCGAATCTTTTGTCTGTGTTTTATCCGGGGCAGTTTTATTCAAAAAGAGCCACAGGTTTTGATAGGGGTATTCACCCCTGTTTCGTACATTGACATACACATTGTAAATTGCAGCCGTATCTTTGACCGAAATATCGAAACTATACAAACTATCTTTACTCCATCCTTTTAGAGTAACCGGTTTATATTGGAAATAGATATCATTACTTGTACAGGCGACTGCAATCAGCGAAATAAAAATCGCCCAAAGACTTCTATTCATTCTTCTCAGTGACATCTGTGTCATTTTTCTTGACGGGTTTTTTAAATCTGGGTGAATTTGCTTTATTTTCTGATGCATCCGGTTTTGCAGCCTGAGGCCGGTTAGCCGGTCGTTTGTTCGATTTTCCGTTCGATTTTCCATTCGGGCGTTTCTTTGCCGTGTCGAATCGGGTCAGGCTATCCTGGCCGACCCCATTTTCATAATCTATGGATGCCGGTTTCACTTCTTCATCCGCGTGGTCATCCAGCAAATCCGGTTTAATGCCTTTTCTGTTCATCGCAATGACCTCCTTGGCTCGTGCGGCTGTAATAGAAACTACGTTGGCGCCAAAGTTTTGAGCGGTCGAATAGGATACTATTCCTTTAAACACATCGGTTTTGAAATGATAATAGGTGTTATCAACCGTTTCCAGCTGGATCTCTTTGGACGGGAAATTTTTTATGGCATCCTGGTAAGCATCCAGTTCATAGTTCATACAGCATTTCAGCTTGGCACACTGGCCGGCAAGTTTCTGTGGATTTAGCGATATATCCTGGTAACGCGCCGCACTGGTGGATACTGAATTAAAGTTTGTCATCCAGCCCGAGCAACACAATTCACGTCCACAGGGGCCAATGCCGCCTATCCTTCCTGCTTCCTGGCGGGCTCCGATTTGCTTCATCTCAATCCGCACGCGGAATGTTTCGGCAAAGACCTTGATCAACTGCCGGAAGTCGACCCGCTCATCGGCAATATAATAAAAGATAGCTTTGTTCCCGTCTCCCTGGTATTCCACATCCCCGATTTTCATATTTAGTTTTAAGCTCTCGGCAATCTGTCGGGCTTTAATCATGGTTCCCTGCTCTTTGGATTTTGCTTCCTGGTATTTCTCCAGATCGGCTTCCTTTGCTTTGCGATAGACACGCCGGATTTCAATTTTATCGGGATGGACATTGTATTTCTTCATCTGCAGCAGCACCAATCTTCCAACCAGCGTCACATCCCCGATGTCATGGCCCGGAGAAGACTCTACCGCAACCATATCCCCTTTTTCCAGCGGTATTTTGGTACTGTTCAAGAAATAACCTTTCCGCGTATTTTTGAATTGTACTTCCACAAAGTCTGTATCAGCCTGTGTTTCAGGCAGGTCGCACATCCAGTCGAACGTGCTTAGCTTTTGTGTTGAGTTGCGGTTGCAGCCCTTCTTATTCATCCGGCATCCGCCGGTATCTAGTTTATAATCCATGTTTTTAATTGTTATTTGCTCCCAGCGTTCGCATTATTTGCGTGGCGCTATAAACTTTATAGTAGTTACGAGACTCTGTTTCGTTATTTTCTTAAACCCAATCAACGAATTAACTAATTAACCAATCAACTAATTAACCAATCGATCTTTATTTTTTCAGCAACATAATAATCTTCAACGTCAGGTCGAAGAAAATCATTTTGGCATTTACATTTTGTTCTATCTGCCGTTCGGCCAATTCAAATTCTTCCATTATTCCTTCCACATTGCGCTCATTGATGAATGGTGAGAACCGGTGTGAAAAATCCGCTTCCGATGCCGTTAAATAATTCAACTCCGGCTGGTGTAAATTGTGTATATAGTTTTCACGGGTCATGCGCTGGGCATAGCTCAGGAAATTCTTCTGCCGTTCACGTCCCATGGTTGTTGCCGCCATATCGTCCGACCATTTCCGCAGGGTTTTGAGTGATGCATGGTCCTTTTTATTGCCAACCTGCCACGCAAGGCGCATGATCAGTTTAAAACGTTCCAGGTTTTGCTTGTTTTCATCCCCTTCATTCAAAACGGCAATTGCATTCAGGTAACTTCCGTTGGCAATGTGCGCTGCATAGTTCGCATCATTTTCTTCAATATCCAGTTCATCATTTCGAAGCAATGCCCGCGAAATTTCAGCCTCACTCAAACGGGGAATATGAATCTGCTGCGTACGCGACAGAATCGTGGTAATCATTTTATCCGGTTCGTTCGACACCATCAGGAAAACCGTTTTCTCCGGGGGCTCTTCCAAAATCTTCAACAACTTATTGGCACAGGTGGCATGCATTTTTTCCGGCAACCAGATAATCATGATCTTGTATTCCGACTCGTAGGTTTTCAGGCTTAATTTACGAATAATTTCCTCACTCTCATTGGAATAAATTAATCCCTGTTTGGCATCACCCGAAATCTCGGCATACCAATCGTTCACACTAAGATACGGATTCTTGAGTACCTTCGCCCGGAATTCTGCAATAAAATCATCGCAAACCACACTGCTCCTGCCCGATGGTTTTATTACCGGAAAAACAAAATGCAAGTCGGGATGTGCCAGTTTTTTATATTTTACACAGGACTTGCAGACTCCACACGAATCTGTACCGGTACGGTTCTCACAGCAAATATACTGGGCGTATGCAATGGCCAGCCCTAATTTCCCCACGCCTTCCGGACCCCGCAACAATTGGGCATGCGGTATTCGTTGTTCGGTTACCGTACGGATTAATCGTTGTTTAATTTCTTGTTGACCAATTATTTCTGAAAATAGCATGTGCGGGCTCTACAGTTTTATTCCAATTTCGGATAAAATGCAAATATACAAAAAAGTAAGTAATATGAGAAATTACTTTTTACGGGTGGTGGCATGAAAACAAGGAGCCTGTTGACTGCAATAAACTTCCGGCTGCATTTTGACGCCAGATACCGGTTGCAGGACTCTAAAATACAACTCATAAGCAAAGCCGGTATCCGATTATGACCGGCTTTGCTCAGGGTGTCGGCATCCTGGATTTTATTTTGCGGCTGCCGAATCCGAAGCAAGGGTAGTAGAATCCGGACCGGTACCATCACCGTAATTAAGATCAATCATTTGTAAATTTTCGGGAGTTAACGGATATACGGCCACAATGATCATCCCCTTCTGTTTAAGACCGACCAGAAGTTGGAACCTACTTTGAAGGATCGTTACATCTGCGTTTGAGTGTTTTTCATCTTTGGAATAACCCTTCAGGGCCGTTTCAAGTAATCTTAGCACCTGGCCTTCATTTCCAGCCCCTTTTCCGGTTAACATAAAGCGGTACGAAAATCCGGTATGGGTATAATTCGGTTTGAGGGTATAACTAAATCCCATCTTTCCATTATAGGCTTCCGACCAGGGTGTTCCCAACAGAAAGAAATCCAACGTAGCATCGTTCGATATTCGTTCAGCAGAAATTATCTTATGTTCTGAGGCGTTCTTAATAAAATCAGCTTCCGACTTTTTATATTTCCTATAAATCAGCGACATGGGACTTTTGTAACTCAGGCCGGCAACGGTACTTTCCGTGATATCATTCTTCAGCCGGTTTACAATGGCATCCACGTCAAAATAATCGGTATTGACGCTCTCGTAGGCAGATGTTCCCGTCTGCAGGTAAGCTTTTAAATCTTCCGAAACGGCATCATGCAGAGGCTGGATAATGTATTTCGCATCTTTGTCGATAAAACCGCCCTTCCCTTTACTCACCACCCAGGCTATTTTGCCGTTAAAAGGCAGGGCGGCATCGAACTGGGCATCGATAATCAGCTTCCCTTTCCGGTCGACAAACCCGAATTTATTCCCCAATTTTACCGGTGCCAGTTCGTTCCCGTTGAACGGATAAGCCTCCCCGAACTGCGGATCGATGGTGATGGTACCTGAACCATCACACCAGCCCCATTTGTTGTTTTGCTTTATGATATACTCAGGACTGTCCGCTTTCATTTCCGAGAACAGGGGATTGATCACGAATTTTCCCTTCTCATCAATCACCCCGCACTCCTTGCCCGACTGGACAATGGCTTTTCCATCGACAAAGCCGTTGGCCCGGGTATATTGATAATTTATGCTGACGTTTCCTTCCGTATCGATATATCCCCATTCCCCGGCGCTATTGGCTACCGCACACTTTCCATCACTGAAATCGCCAGTTGCCGAAAATTGTGGTGCGATCTTCACATTTCCTTTCGTATCGACAAACCCCCATTTAACGCTGACACTGTCTGCACTGACACTAAATGCGGCGAGCCCGTTGTGAAAAATCCGGACTGATTTAGCGGCCTTTATGGTAAATAATGAATCGCCCTTCACATTAATGGCTTCGGGAGCGCCGTTTTCGGGGACTACCCAGGCAATCTCTTCGCTAAAAACCGTTGCTTCTTTATAACGGGCTCTCAGCGCAAAGGTCCCTTCCTTCGTAATAAAGCCCCACATCGGTTTGCTGCCGAAGACCTGAACCAAGGCCAGCCCGTTTCTGAACAAACCGGCTTCCTTAAATTGCGGATTGATGATGATTTTCCCTTCGGTATCAATATACCGGAAAACTTGTCCCGTTCGCACCGGTAACAAATTAATTACATCGTTTTTTTTTACGGAAGATGTGCAAGAGGCAATTAACACAGCCAACAGTACAACACTCAGATGCTTTAAATAACTTTTCATTTTAATCGTTTTTTCCCTTGTGCATTGGTTGCAAAAGGCATTAATAGCTCCGTTCGGCCGGAGAAAAATAAGACTGTAAACCGACATACCGGCTTTATCCAAACCGGGGAGATTGCCGGAGAATACTTTCCCCTTTTTAAGGCCTTTCGAAAGTAACATCTTTCTCAATAAGGACTTTAGACAGGACCTCGTTTGTCGGCAAATTTCTTTTTGCAAAATTAGTGCTATCCGTCCGATTTGACAACTGAAAAGTCAACAAGTATTTTTTATTTGTCACTTTATCCGGTCACGCGGACAACTTTTTCGAACCGGAAGATTCGAAGTAACCAGGAATGGCTTTCTTTCATTCTTTTTTGTCCTCCACTCTTCCTGTTTATCGACGCGGGAGATTCCTATACGATCGGTTCTGCCGGGTTTCCGGTAAACATAGGCCTGAATTACCCGGTGTGAACAGATTGGCTATCAAAAATTAATTTCAGGAAAAGAAGGAAGGTATTCCGATTTTATTTTCCTTGTTGCTGCTTTTGTAACCTCACCCCAACGGATCGTAGCCTGCTTCCGTTTTAGGTATAAAGTGGAATCGGATAGATTTCAGTTAGGGTTCAGTTAGGGTTCGGATAGGCATACCTATCCGAACCCTAACTGAACCCTAACTGAACCCTATCTGAACCCTATCTGAACCCTATCCAAAGTTCCTCTACACTGCGAACCCATGGCGGATCGCCTCCGGCGAAGCATTCTTTAGACGAGACCGTAACCTGA
>JAUZOM010000137.1 GCA_030706465.1 Bacteroidota bacterium
CAGGTTACAGTTTCGCCCAAACAAAGCTTCCTCGAATTCCTGTCGCCAGTTGGTCTCCCTATAGAGGGGGTTCAGATAGGGTTCAGTTAGGGTTCAGTTAGGGTTCGGATAGGGTTCAGTTAGGTCTACCTATCCGAACCCTAAGTGAAGTCTATCTGAAATCTCTTCGATTCCACTTTATACCTAAAAAAGAAGCAGAATAAGTTCCGTTAAAGGGTAATTTAAACATAGAAAGAAAATAAGATCAGCCTACCCAGTACTTTTATTGAAATTAATTTTTGATAGCCGATCTGTCTTCTCCGCGGAATTCAGGCTCGTTTCCACAACCTATCCGGTAGAGTCCTAATTGTAAATGGGAGTAGGCATGGTCGGTTTTGCAGTCTCTTGCCGTCATTGAGATTTGCCTCGTTTCGCATTTCCAATCGGTATAAATCAGTAAAATTATTAGCGAGATAATTGTTCATGTAAGATTTTAGCATTAGCTTCGTCCCGATTTTTCAAAACAATCGAAAATACCGTTTAATTTCATGTTCAGTCAGTATCCAATTATGAAAAGATTTTTTTTAGTAGGTTCCTTTATGTTGATTTTGTTTGGTACAATCCAGGCAAAGAAAACGGTCTCTGAATTTAATATTGTTTTTATTGGTAACAGCATTACCCATGGTGCCGGTTTACAAGATCCTATTAATCAGGCTCCACCGGCCAGGACCGTGAATTATTTGAATAAACGCCATTACAAGGTAAACTTTATCAATTGCGGTGTCAGCGGGAGTACGACGGTTGATATTTTGCCCGTCAGCAAAAACCTGTTCCCCCAAATTATTCTGGCTGCCGATTCGCTCTCTAAAACAGGCCTGCCATTACTATTTTCGATCATGATCGGAACAAACGACAGTGCTATAAAGGGCCCGACGGGCTCGCCGGTATCGCCCGACAATTACAGGAAGAATGTCCTGGCTATTATCGACAGCTTGCTTAACCGCTATCCCGGGAGTCATGTGATTTTAAACCGGCCTATCTGGTATAGCCCGAATACGCATAATGGAGCGCTTTATCTGGCAGAAGGCCTTGCCCGCTTGCAGCGCTATACGCCGGAAATTCTATCGATAGTCCAACTGAGAAAAGGGAAAGTGTTTTTAGGTGATACGAAAGCATTCAACTTCTTTAAACAAAATTACCTGCAATACCTGAGTCCGGAGAAAGGAAATTCAGGCACATTCTATCTTCATCCCAATGCTCTGGGAGCTGAAAAGTTGGGAGAATTCTGGGGCGAAGCACTCATTCATCAACTAAAGAGAATTAAAGACTGATTCCGGTGGGTCGATTTTTGAGTAATACCGCTTGCACAAAAAACATAGGGCAATTTCGACTTCGTTTCATTGGCCTGTTCAGTTGTTTTGCAACGGCATTAACCACTGTCCGGTTATAAAACAGATTGGGCTGTTTTATAATCACAGATCAATGTCGTTAAGTTAAGAATTTGAACCCGGATAAAACGGATACAAATAACGCGGATTATCGCAGATTTTATATTTTTATCCGTATTTATCAGTGTTCTAAAATCCGTATTATTCCGTAAGGCGGGAATGTTCTATCCGCGTGCCATTTTTTTCATTTACTTAAGTAAACGGCATTGAATCACAGATGGTATAAAAAATAAAAAATGATAGACTTTAAATCGTTCCGGAACCCGTTAGTTCAATGCCTTTACACTAATTGGTCCCGGGACTCTCCTTTTTGCTTATACTTTTTCCAATAAGATCTCCAACAGCAGGTAATTGGTTTTGTCGGGAGTAGTCACATTCTTCGGGTTGAGTAATCTAAAGAATGGATTCGACGACTCTCTACCACCTCTTTCGATCCCGATTCCGCTGAATTGTATTCATACAAAATTACTTTTGTGTCCTTGCAGCGATTTTCGCCGGATATTCCTGATTCATTTTTATTCTCATTGCCGAAAGCGACCAATTGATTTCCTTATTGCTATAGTATGAGACTCTTCGGAAACCTATGGAATCGTGTTTACCCAACTAACAGAGTCCAATTTCAACTTCGTTTCATTTGGATGGTAACGACTTAACGACACTGAGATTATAAAACCGGTTGGGTGGTTTTATAATCTCAGATGGTATAAAACGCCATTCACAGCAAATTGTAAAACAGTGACTGCTAAATTGATAAATAGGGTTTATCCGTAATGCATGCGGTACAGTTTCCGATTTTGTTAAATGATAAAATAGTTTGATTTGTACAATTAAAGTTAGTAAAGTCAAAAAATTATTTATAGTTTTGTACCCGAACATCTGGAATATATTTTCACTTTGAATGAGTAAAACAGGTTTATTTTTTGATGTTAAGCCTTAAAATTTGCAACTTTCTCATGAACGAAGAACAGTATTTACTTGTAGCACTTAAGCAAGGGAATAGGGAGGCATTCTCTTTATTGTTCCGGAAATATTACAAAGACCTGGTACTGTTCGGGGGCAATTTCCTTGGAGACAAAGTCCGTTCGGAGGACATTGTACAGACAGTCTTTTTGAAATTATGGACCGATAGGGAAAATATTGAAATTGAAACTTCCCTGAAATCGTTTTTGCTCCGGTCTGTACGGAATGGTTGCCTGGATGAACTCCGGCACCGGCAGGTAATTCGCGAGCATGAGTCCTATACCGAAATATTTGGAAATGTCGATCATCTGGACACGGAGCACTACATACTTTTTTCGGATTTACAGGCCCATTTGAACGTGGCCCTGGAAAAATTGCCTGAAACCTGTAGGGAAGCTTTTGAGATGAACCGGGTGGAAGGACTGAAATATAAGGAGATTGCGCAACGGCTTGACGTTTCGGAACGAACAGTCGAGGTCCGCATAGGGAAAGCTATTGGGCTGCTCCGTCAATATTTAAAGGAATTCTTTGTCGCTATCCTGGCATTGCTACTGTCTTAAAAAATCTAAATTAATTGTGGTATCTTCTTTATAAAACGTCATCCTCGTAGTAAGTATAAATAGACATGCAAGAAAATAGACCTATAGAAGAATTAATTGTTAAACTGTTTTCGGAAAATATCACTCCCGATGAAAAAACTACATTGACTGCGTGGATGAACGAGAATGGAGAGCACAGGATATATCTCGCACAATTGAAAAATATCTGGGACGCAAGCCATCCTGCTTTTACACCCGATGAGATAGACTTGATCGACGCAGAAGCGAAAGTAATGGAAAAGATCAGAGACCGAAAATGGATTCAGGCACCTGTGTTGGTATGGTGGCAACGGGTAGCCGCTATACTGATTTTACCGGTTATGATATTGATGGGCTATTTGCTTTATAACCAACCTTCGCATACCGCTTTTACGGCTTATCAGGAAATTACATCTCCCTTTGGGGTAAGCTCGAAAGTAGATTTACCGGATGGTTCAACCGTTTGGCTGAACTCCGGAAGCAAATTAAAATACCCTGTTGTATTTGCTTCCAATGAGCGGAATGTCTATTTATCGGGGGAAGCGTTTTTTAAGGTACATTCCGACAAAAGCCACCCGTTTATTGTGGCAACCGATCATGTAAGAGTGAGGGCAACCGGGACCCGGTTTGACGTTGAGGCTTATTCGGCCGATACTATTACTGCCGTGACGCTAGTGGAAGGAAAGGTTGATGTCAATATGTTCGGGGATAAAAATGAAAAATTACAACCGAACCAGCGAATTGTGCTGAACTCCATTTCAAAAAACTATAATTTGACGGAAACCGATGCCTCACATTGGGGTGCCTGGAAAGATGGTATCCTGGCATTCCGGGATGAACCGTTAGAAGAAGTGTTTAAAAGGTTGGGAAGGACATTTAATGTCGACATTACGATTAAAGATAAAATTGTAGCGCATCAACTTTACCGGGCTACCTTTGAAGGAGAATCTTTCGAAGAAATACTAAGGTTGCTCAAAATGACCGCCCCGATTAAATATAAAAAAACAATCAGGGAAAAAAACAGTGCCGGTAAGTACAACAAAGAAAAGATAGAAGTGTATAAAGCGAATTAAATAAAGATTATTTAGAGAATCCCACATAAAGAAGTACAAATTAATGTAATTTTTTATGTGGGATTTTTTTTTTGAAACGTCTTTATTCCGGAGAAGGACCAAAAGCAATTAATGGCGGAAGGTTCATTTCATAACCCTAAAATTAAATAAATAATGAAAAAATCGCCTTAATACCCTCCATCATCAGGTACTACTTTAATTCCCCAACGTAGTACTGTGTATTACCTGACATAAAATCCTCTAATTTTTAAATTAACCTTTTAATGCGTATGAATTCTGCTTTAAAAAATGTAACAAGTTTCAAACAAAGAACCAATAATTTGATTCGTATCAAACGAGCCTGCCTGGTTTTAATTTTGTGCTTTATGGTACAAATAATCAACAATAAGACATATTCCCAATCCACAACCTGTACTTTAAATTTAAAAAATGTTTCCGTGGAGCAAGTGCTGAATACCATTGAGGCTAAGACAACATATCGCTTTTTATATAACAAAGAGTTGGTTGACGTAACCAGGAAAGTTACCGTTACAGGTAAAAATCTCGAAGTATCCCGGATATTGAAAGAGATTTTCAAAGGAACCGATGTGAATTTCAGTATAAACGGGAAACAAATAGTCTTGAGTAAAGCAGAAGTAAAACCGGCCCAACAGACAGTAAAGAAAATTACCGGTCTGATAACAGATCAAAAAGGAGAATTAATTATTGGGGCCTCTGTTCTAGTAAAAGGGACAAAAGAAGGAACAATGACAGATTTAAATGGAAGCTTTTCAATGGATATAAAAGACAATAGTACATTGGTCATTTCATATATCGGATATAAATCGACAGAATATAATATCGGCAATCAAAGGAATATACATGTTAAACTCGAAGAGAATGCAAAAGCATTGGATGAGGTAGTTGTGATAGGCTACGGTATACAACGCAAAAAAGATTTAACTGGTGCAGTAGGAGTTGTTGACATCAAAGAGATGAAAAAAAATCTGACACCAGGCATTGGTCAGGCCTTGCAAGGTCAGGTTGCTGGTGTTTCGGTAAGTACTTCCGGTGAGCCTGGTACTGATGCAGACATTCGTATTCGTGGAGTTGGAAGTTTTTCAAATGTAGGTCCGCTTTATGTAATTGATGGTATGATTTTGACTGGCGGTCAAAGAGAATTTAATAACAATGATGTTGAATCGGTTCAAGTTTTGAAGGATGCTTCAGCGACAGCTCTATATGGAGCAAGGGGCGCAAATGGAGTTATTATTATAACTACAAAAAAAGGGAAGGAAGGAACTCCTCGAATTGAATTTTCAACAAATTACGGCATGCAACAGATAGCTCATAAAATTGATATGATGAACAGTTTGCAATTTTTGCGGGCTAATCGCCAGGCTTATGAAAATGCTGGAATGATATGGCCCGGAGAACCGAGCCAAGGACAGGTTCTTACAAATACGGATTGGCAGAAAGAGTTTTTTAAAACGGGAAATACACAAGATTATAACCTATCAGTCTCAGGCGGAAACAAAGATGGAAATTATTTAATCTCCGGAAATGTAATGTCGCAAGATGGGGTGGTCGTTGGTCCAACTTATGATCGCTATGCATTGCGAGTAAACAGCGGCATGAAAAAAGGAATTTTCTCCTTGGGGGAAAATATACTCTTCTCACGCACTCAAACCAAACCAATGATAGGTTCCCCATTTATTGATTTGTGCAGAATGCCCCCTATTATTCCGGTGAAAGAAGCCAATGGAAATTGGGGAACCGGAAGCCCGGCTTATCAGACTTATGGCACCAACCCCATTGGTGAGCAACAAATTCAAAATCTAGTTCAAACTTCCAACCGAGTTTTAGGTAATGTTTTTGCTGAATTAGAAATAATTAAAGATCTGAAGTTCAAATCGAATTTTGGGCTAGAATATCATGCTTGGCACGATAGAAAAGAAACCACATTTGATCAGGTCCGATATCTGGATGTTTCCAAATACACGAACCAGTTAGACGATAATCGAGGTGATTTTACCACCTTGATTCTAGAAAATACCCTTACTTACAATAAAAAGATAGGCAAGCATGCATTCGATTTATTAGCAGGATATACCGCGCAAGATACCAAATATCAAAGTCAGTACTCTACTGTGCATAATGTTGTCCCCGGGTTTTGGGTATTGAGTTCTGGTAGTACAGATATGCAAATGAGCGGAGGGGATTCAGAATATGCCATGCTATCCATGTTAGGACGTATCAACTACTCTTATGCCGATAAATATTTGTTTCAGGCCAATGTACGTCGGGATGGATCTTCACGCTTTGGAGCTAATTATCGTTATGGCGTATTTCCTTCGGCTTCCTTGGGATGGAGAATCAGTGAAGAAAATTTCTTTGCGGGGGCAAAAAAATATATTGATGACCTGAAATTCCGTGCAAGTTATGGTACTATCGGCGACCAACAAGCCATAGGGGATTATGATTATGCAACCTATATCACGACCGGCGATGGTGGAGTGTTCGGTAGTAACCAAGCTCTTAGTCCAGGCGCAATTCAAAAAGGACGTGCCAATCCCAATCTGCATTGGGAATCTAAAACAACTTTAAACCTGGGATTAGATTTTACAGCTTTACAAAACAAATTATATGGATCGGTAGAATATTTCACAGCTAAATCTAAAGATCTTCTTGTGCAACTGCCAATTTCATGGACACAAGGGACAGACATCACTCCCTGGACAAACTACGGGGCTATTAACAATAAAGGTTTTGAAGCTACCTTGGGCTACAAAGAGCAAAAATCAGATTTTAAATACAATGTAAATTTGAATCTGACTACGTTGAAAAATACGGTATTGAAGCTGGGTGACAGTTTTCGCTATGGCGGTGACGATGGAGTAAACCGCTCCGAAGTAGGTCGCTCTGTAGGTGATTTCTATGTGATAAAAACTGCAGGTATTTTCCAGAATTGGGATGAAATCTATTCCGATACGCATACAAGCACAGATCCTGTTACAGGAAAATCCGTTACTTCCATGGTTCAACCTAATGCCAAGCCAGGTGATATCAAATATGTAGACAATAATCATGATGGAAAAATTGATCAAAACGACCGTCAGTATGTCGGAAGTCCTTTCCCCAATTTTGAATTAGGAATGCAATTCTCTTGTGAATACAAAAACTTTGATTTCTCCATGTTTGTAGCCGGGGTCTTTGGAAATCGGATATACAATAATACAAAATACTGGCTTGAGAAAATGGATGAAACTTCCAATATGCCAGCTGATCTTGTTCCGTGGACTCAACAAAACCACTCTACCACGACACCACGGGCTGTTATTGGCCCCAATGACAATACCAACCCTTTATCCGATCGATGGATTGAGAAAGGTGATTATGTTCGGTTGAAAAATGTTCAGATAGGATATAATTTTCCTAAAAAGATGCTTCGGGCTACTAAGTTTATAGACTCATGCCGTCTTTTTACAGGCGTTCAAAATTTGTTGACGATCACAAATTATTCGGGATATGATCCGGAAATATCGGGAGGTGATATATTCGGGAAAGGAAATGATAATGGACATTTTCCACCTGTTAGAAGTTTTAATATTGGAGTACAAATCACTCTATAAATCTTTCAATATTAATTAATAAAAATAACGAAACGAGCATGAATACAGAGGTTCACCAAAGATAGTGATAATCTGATATGCAAGCTCCAGATGGCCTTAAAAAAAACAATTATTACGTATGAAACATATTCTATTTATATTGACAATTATATCAGGATTCTTTTTTACTGCCTGTTCAGATAGTTTCTTAGATAAAAGCAATCCAAACGAAATGACAACTACCAATTATTGGAAAACTGCCGCTGATTTGCAAAATGGAATCGATGCAGCCTATCGTCCCTTGCGTTTCAACGGATCGTACGGCAGATGGTTGCATATACTTTACGTTCAGCGATCTGACGAAGGTTACAGTACTTCACCCAACGCCTATTTTCAATCCTATTCCAATTTTTTGGTAAAAAGTTACAATGATTATAATGCCGAAGCTATATTCTATACATGGCTTGATACTTATAAAGGTATTTTCTGGGCTAATCAAGTAATTGACAACAGTAAGAATATCAGCATGGATGAAGATCTAAAGAAACGGATTCAAGGAGAAGCCTATTTTTTAAGAGGATTGCATTTTTTCAATGTAGCAGAGGTATTTGGAAGGGGTCCGTTAACATTAACATCTTTTGCTGGTGGAGACAACCCGGTAAATGCGGAGCAACCACAAATTCTGGAACAAGCTCGTAAAGATTTTGATCAAGCCATTTTACTTTTACCAGTAAGTTATCCCGATCTGAAAGATATAGGGCGTGTTACCCAAGGAGCCGCACGTGGTATGCGTATCAAAGTGTTGATGCAAGAACGAAATTGGGCAGATGCCGAGGCTGAATGTCGTATGCTGTTTGCTTTAAAGAATGCTTCCGGCCAGCCACTTTATTCATTGGTTCCCAATTACAAAGACAACTTTACACAAGTTAATGAAAATAATTCTGAATCTATTTTTGAAGTCCAGTTTGCTCCAGGTTTGCAAAACGGTCAAGAGGTCGGTTGTAATCGGGCTAAATTTATGGGCATTTCCGCCGATGGTCTTTCTTGGGCTGATGCATTTCCCCGCATGTCGCTATTTAAAGAATTTCAATTGGAAAATACTCTTTCTAATCAGCCTGATCCTCGTTTAAAAGCTACGTTGGCTTATTATGATGCCGCCAATTCAACTGAATTGTTTTATGGAAAAACATGGAATCAGCTGAATTTGGATCACAATATGGTTTATTGGAAGAAATACACTAATTACGATACTCAAACTATAGAAGATTATGATTCAGGTATCAACTTCAGATTAATCAGATTAGCAGATATCTATTTACTTTATGCTGAAGCTCTAAATGAATTAGGCCGGACATCGGAAGCCTACGCTTATATCGATAAAGTTCGTCGTAGAGTGGGAATGCCTGATTTAGAAAATTCCACTGTGTTCACTAATATTGGGAATGACCATGATAAAATGAAGGCTCAAATTATGCACGAAAGAAGCTGCGAAATGGCAGGTGAATCCACCCGTTGGTTTGACTTGGAACGTTGGGGAATGTTCGATAATGCTACCAATGTATCTTGGTTGAAGAACCGTGATGCCGACTTTAACAACTTCGTAATAGGTATCAACAATCGTTTTCCTATACCCTATCGTGAAATTTCTTTAGTTCCAATTACTCAAAATCCGGGCTATTAATTCTAACAACCTCATAATATTTCTCACAATGAAAAAAATACCAGCATATATGATTATAACTGTAATCTTAGCATTATTATTAAATACTTCATGCACCACATTAAAGGAAGATACTTTGATATGGAATGATCCGCCGACAGCAGCAGATACTTTGTACCAAAATCCTGTGTTTGAGCCCGATTTGGCCGACCCAACCATAGTACGAGCCCCCGACGGTATGTTTTATGCTTATGGTACTGAAAATGAATGGACTCTCGGGATCGAACGTGTTGTTCCTATTGTTAAATCTAAAAACTTAGTAAACTGGGAGTATGTTACCGATGCTTTCCCAAACCGTCCAATCTGGAAAACCGCAGGTGGAATATGGGCTCCAGATGTTCACTTTATCAACAGTAAATACTATATGTATTATGCCATTTCTACATGGGGTGACTCCAACCCCGGAATTGGATTAGCTATTTCTGATTTACCCTATGGCCCATTTGTAGATCAAGGAAAAGTGTTTGATTCCAATTCAATAGGGGTTGGTAACAGTATCGACCCTTGTTTTATCCAAATTGGATCAGGGAGGTTAAAGCATAATTATCTTTTTTGGGGAAGTTTTAAAGGGATTTATGGAATTGAATTAAGTGCTGATTTGAAAACACCGGTTGGTACTAAATTCCAAATCGCCAACTCTAATTTTGAAGCAGCTCATATTGAATTTAAAAATAACAAATACTATTTCTTCGGTTCACTCGGTAATTGTTGCGAAGGTTTAGACTCTAAATACCACGTAGCTGTGGCAGTTGCTACTGATATACATGGGCCATATCTTGACATTTTAGGAAATGATATAAACGGGGTTGGTCAGGAAGGTACATTGTTTCTTAGTGGTGATAAATCTATCGGCTGGGTAGGACCCGGACATAATGCAGGGTTGGTTACAGACGATAACGGTAATGACTATTTTATATATCATGCAATAGACATTACGAAACCGTTATTACCTAACGGAGCAACCCGCCGTCCCCTGCTTATAGATAGAATCAAATGGGTGAATGGTTGGCCTCAAATTCATAATGGTGTACCAAGTAATACTTTACAACCCATGCCCTATTTTAAATAACACTTAAATATGTGATAAATAATAATTTTAAACTAAGTACTATCAATCTTATTAAAAATCAATGTATGAAAAAAACTACCCTTTTCGTGGCTATTTTTGCGATAGCAATGACAGCCAAATCACAACAATTTGTGCCCTTTTCGCCAGATTTTCATGTTCGCCATGCAGATATTGTGGCAGCAGACATTAACAACGATGGGAACCTGGATATCATTGTCAGTGGAGAAGCTCAGCAAGGAGATCCTATTCAAAGTGCCATTTTTATCAATAATGGGAATAACACTTATACACTTCAGAATGGAGTCAATGTGATTAATCCGGGTCATGAAGCCGATATCAAAGTAGGGGATATTAATGGGGATGGAAATCTCGATGTTATCTTCAATGGTAACGACAACGCAGAAGCAGGACGAGGAATCGCTCTAAACGATGGTACAGGCGTTTTTAGTATTCCTGCTACACCTTATGATGTTACCAATGCAACGATCTCATGCGGATTTGCCGATTTTAATAATGATGGTCTTCTTGATTACTATGCTATTGGCAATGGAACTGGAAATATTGGAACAATTTTCTTTCAAAATCAAGACGGGACTTTTACCAAAGATGATACATCGTTTACCGGGACAAATTTTGTTGACCCGGACGTAACCGTACTTGATTTTAATAACGATGGGTATTTAGATATGTTTATTTGTGCTTGGGACGATAATGCAAAATCACGCATTTCAGAACTTTTGATTAATAATGGTTTTGGCCATTTCACAGCTGTGGCTCAACCGAACCTTATTCAAAAAGGATACGGAAGTGCAGTTTGGGCTGATGTTGATGGTGATGGTTGGTTAGACTTATTGCTGAATGGTGATGGAGGTGCAAACGATGAAGCTAGCAGTGACATCTATCGACTGTACAAAAACAATGGTGGAGTTTTA
>JAUZOM010000138.1 GCA_030706465.1 Bacteroidota bacterium
GATAGCGGGTTGGTTACAAGAATTGTTTGGGTACCAACATTTCTTTATCTGGATCATGATTTGCGCCATTCCGACACTGGCCATCATTCCGTTCCTGAAGATTGACAAAAACTATGGAAAGAAAGAGATTGAACGCAAATGACACAAATATCGCAAATCAACACAAATTTTTCTACCTTTGTAGTCTATAAATTTTGAAATAATGTTTAGATACGTAACATGCTATGTCTCTATAGGTAATTTGTAACATATAATGAAAATACTTATTCTTGGTGCCGGAAAAATGGGCACCTTTCTTACCGATGTTTTATGTATTCAACACGAAGTAGCACTCTTTGATACCGATCCGAAAAGGTTGCGTTTTGTATTCAATACCTATCGAATGACAGAATACGAAGAAATTCGGGCCTTTGAACCGGAATTGGTTATCAACTGCGTTACGTTGAAATATACCATCGAAGCTTTTCAGGCTGTGTTGCCTTACCTGCCCAAAAATTGTATTATTTCGGATATTGCTTCGGTAAAGACGGGGTTGCAGGCTTATTACGAAAGTACCGGCATGCGTTACGTTTCCACTCACCCTATGTTTGGACCAACATTCGCCACACTTGACAACTTAAGTACTCAGAGTGCCATTATCATATCCGAATCGGATCATATGGGGAAAGCATTCTTCAAGGATCTTTACGGCTCATTACGTTTAAAGATTTTTGAATACACCTTCGACGAACATGACGAAACCATTGCCTATTCACTGTCTATCCCGTTTGCATCAACACTGGTCTTTGCTTCGGTTATGAAACACCAGGAAGCTCCGGGAACTACTTTCAAACGGCACATGGATATTGCCGAAGGACTGTTGTCGGAAGATGATTATCTGCTAACAGAGATCCTTTTCAACCCGAATACACCCAAACAAGTTGAAAATATCCGTGCGGAACTAAAAACCCTGCTGGATATTATCGAAGATAAAGATACGGAACGTATGCAGGCGTTTTTGAAGAAGGTGAGGAAGAATATAGAATAAGACTTTAGACCAAAGAGCCAAGAACAAAGAACCAAGACTTTGAAGAATCGCAAAAGCCCTTAAGGGTTTTGAGAGCTTAAATAAAATAAAAACAATTCGTTATAAATTAGTGTAATTCGTATTAATTCGTAAAATTCATATTTATGGAAGCAAAAGAACAAGTATTGGAAGCCATGAAAAAAGCCGGTATACCTTTAAATGCAGGGAAATTAGTTGAACTCACCGGGCTTGAACGCAAAGAAGTAGATAAAGCCATGAAGCAACTGAAAGCGGATGAAGCAATTGTTTCGCCAAAAAACTGCTTCTGGCAACCGAAATGATTTATCGGATTTCAACCGGAAACAGTCGCTTTGCATGTTGCAAAGCGACTGTTCTTTTATAATCTCCTTTCTATCGACAAAACCGCCCTATTCGTCGAATTTATTTGTACCCGTTTTTTATCTGTTCTACTTTTGATCCCGAAACAATCAATTACGAACAGATGAAACTCCAAACTATCCTTATAAGCTTATCGATCATCTTTGCAAGCGGTATTTCGGCTCAGGAGAAACCGCAACAATGGAATCTGGCCAATTGCATTGAGTATGCATTAAAGAACAATATCCAGATCCAACAAAGTAAAGTTACACTGGAAACCAGTCTTGTAACGACCAAACAAGCCAAAGCACAACTATTGCCGAATTTATCGGCCGGCATTACTCAAAGTTTTTCTAACAATCCTTTTACTCCGGCCAATGTTTATAGTGGCAGCTATGCTATCAATAGTTCATTATTATTGTTTGATGGAAGAAAAACAGGAACAAACATTCGGGAACAAAAGTTGACGGAGCAAGCCAATCAATACGCCGTGCTGGCTTCTGAAAAAAGCATCCAACTGTCGATATTACAATCCTATCTGCAAATTCTTTATGCCGACGAATCGGTAAAGATAAACAAAGCCACCCTGGATGTATCAAAATTTCAACTGGAACGGGGTCAAAGTCTACTGAAGGCAGGTAGTATTTCCAAAACCGATCTGGCACAACTGGAATCGCAATACAGTACCGATAAGTATCAACTGGTAACAGCCGAAAACTCACTCAGCAGCATGAAAGTCCAGTTAAAACAATTGCTGGAACTTTCAGTAACGGATGAATTAAACATTGTTATCCCCGAACTTAACGAGGTAGATGTTCTGAAGCCGTTATCCAGTTTGCAAAGCATTTATGAAAATTCCCTGAACGTAATGCCCGCCCTCAAAAGCAGTAAACTGAATATCCAAATGGCCGGACTGGAAACCCGGAAAGCAAAGGCCGGTTACCTCCCTACCGTAAGCCTGAACGCAAGTGTAGGGACAAACCACTCAACCGTATCAAGTTTCAATTTCGGCAATCAGTTAAGGGATGGCTTCAACGAAGGTATCGGATTATCGGTGAGTATTCCAATCTTCACGAATCGCCAGACAAAATCGACGGTCGAGAAAGCTGTATTAAACGAGAAAACCAGCAAGCTGAATCTTCAGGACGCTGAAAAAAGCCTATTAAAAGAAATCGAATCGGCTTATCAGGATGCACTCTCCGCCCAAAGCCAGTATCTGGCTGCCGAAGAAAAAGTAAAAGCCCTGCAAACCAGTTACGACTTAATCGACCAACAATATAAGCTCGGCATGAAGAATACGCTGGAACTATTGACAGAGAAAAACAACCTGCTGGCAGCTCAACAAAACTTGTTGCAGGCAAAATACCTCAGCCTTATGAATGGGCAAATGCTGAACCTGTATCAGGATTTACCCTTGGAAATACAATAGTCTTGCAATATCCCGATTAAACAACTAAAAAGTAACTCTTATAACTTCAAAATAATATGGCAAAGAATAAAAAAATAATCATCTCCGTATCGGGTGTTGTTGTCTTAGCTTTGTGCCTGGCTTTTTTCCTGAAAGGGACTCCAACAAATAACTTCCAACTGGAAACAACGAAATTGGCTGCCAATAATATCAGCTCAACAGTTACGGCCACCGGGACTATACAACCGATCATTGAGGTGGCTGTGGGAACCCAGGTTTCGGGTAAAGTTTCAAAAATTTATGTCGACTACAACTCGGTTGTAAAGAAAGGCGAATTATTGGCAGAAATTGACAAGACTAATTTGCAAACAGAAGTAAACACCCAGGAACTTGCAGTAAGAACGACCAAAGTGGAGTATGAGTATCAAAAGAAAAATTATGCACGTGCCAAGGAATTATTCGGGAAAAGCCTGATCAGCGAAACCGACTATGAAACGGCCAACTATAATTACGAAAAAGCCGAATCATCGTATAAACAAAGTTTATCCAATCTCAACAAAGCCAAAACCGACTTGAGTTATGCTACCATATATTCGCCAATTGACGGAGTTGTCCTTTCCAGGGCAGTTGAAGAAGGTCAGACCGTAGCAGCCAGCTTTAGCACGCCTACCCTTTTTACCATTGCTAAAGATTTGACAAAAATGCAAGTCGTGGCTAACGTCGATGAAGCCGATATAGGAACTGTAAAAGTACAGCAACGCGTTACGTTTACGGTAGATGCGTATCCTACTGACATTTTCGATGGTACAATCACTCAGGTCCGGCTGAACCCCACAACTACCTCGAATGTGGTAACCTATCAGGTGATCGTAAATGCTCCCAACCCTGATTTAAAGCTCAAACCCGGTCTAACAGCCAACATTAGCATTTACACCATGGAGAAAGCTGATATAAAAACTTTACCCAACAAAGCCCTGAACCTGAAGCCGGATATTGAAAGCCTGAAAAGGAACGGTTATACTGTTTATGAAAATCTGGAGATTAAAAACAAACTAACGAGCAATGAAAGAATAATCTGGCAACAGGAAGGCAGGACAATCCGGAATAAACGTATAACCATAGGCGATAGTGATGCCAATAACACGGAAATAATTTCAGGGGTAGGAAACAAGGATCGGATAATCACAGAAATAAAATCCATTCTGCCGGTTGAGCCTGCAGCCGGTACAGAAGCCAGTCCGTTTATGCCAAAACGTCCGGGTGGAAATAAAGACAACGGAAACAAATAACCGGTTAATAAATTGACTCCCTTGCTAACAATGCTTTAGACATTAGACTTTAGACTTTAGACAAAAAAATGAGTAAATCGATCATTCACTTAGAGAACATTAAGCGCAACTTTCAGGTAGGCGATGAAACGGTACATGCATTGCGGGGAGTATCTTTCAGCATAAGCGAAGGTGAATTTGTGAGCATTATGGGCACGAGCGGTTCAGGCAAATCCACCCTGCTAAACCTGCTGGGTTGCCTGGACACTCCCACCGGCGGGGAGTATTTCCTGGACGATATAGCTGTCAGTTCCATGAATAAGAATCAACGTTCAACCCTGCGCAACCGGAAAATCGGCTTTGTATTTCAATCGTACAACCTGCTGGCTAAAACAACTGCTCTTGAAAACGTAGAACTTCCATTACAGTATAATCCTGATTACGGATCGAAAGAACGCCGGATAAAAGCTACAGAGGCGCTTGATGCCGTAGGTTTGAGTGACCGGTTATACCACAAGTCGAATCAAATGTCGGGAGGGCAAATGCAACGTGTAGCCATTGCCCGGGCCCTGGTAAACGATCCGGTGCTGGTACTGGCCGATGAAGCTACCGGGAACCTGGATACGCGTACAGCTTACGAAATCATGGTCTTGTTTCAGGAGCTTCATAAAAAGGGAAGAACCATAATTTTTGTAACACATAATCCGGAGTTGGCTGCCTTTACAAGCCGGAACATTGTACTCCGTGACGGGAAAATAATTAAAGATGAAATAAACGAACACATCGAATCAGCTAAGAAAATGTTGGATGCACTGCCGAAACAAGACGATTAGAAGTTTATATTAACTTTTCCAAAGTCTCGAACGTTGAAAAAGTTGACTAGTAAAAATAAAAACAATGAATATAGGTAACTTAATAAAAATATCGTTGCGGGCACTCAGTAACAATAAAATGAGAGCCTTCCTGACTATGTTGGGGATTATCATCGGCGTAGCATCGGTTATCACCATGCTGGCTATCGGCCAGGGCTCCAAGAAAAGTATACAGGCCCAGATATCAGAAATGGGGTCGAACATGATCATGATACAACCCGGGGCCGGTATGATGGGCGGAGTACGACAGAGCAGCAGTGATATGCAATCGCTTAAACTGGAAGATTATTATTCCATCCTAAACAAAACCAAGTATATAGCCGCCTGCTCCCCATCGGTTAACAGCAGCGGGCAATTTATCTGCGGAGGAAATAATTATCCGAGTTCTATCTCGGGAGTAAATCCCGAATACCTTGGAATACGCAAACTAACGGTAGATCAAGGCAATATTTTCACCAGGCAGCAGGTTGCCAGTTCTGCCAAAGTGTGTCTTGTGGGTAAAACTATCATCAAGAACTTGTTCCCAAACGGTGATAATCCGTTGGGGAAAGTCATCCGGTTCAATAAAATTCCGTTTACCATTATCGGTACCCTGAAAGAGAAAGGATATAACAGCATGGGCATGGACCAGGACAATATCGTGTTGGCTCCTTACACGACTATTCAAAAACGGGTACTCGCCATTACCTATATCCAGGGAATATTTGCGTCGGCATTATCGGAAGACGTGACTACAAAAGCTACTTCAGAAATTGAGACCCTGTTACGCGAGAACCACAAACTAAAAACTACCGACCAGAATGATTTCAATGTCCGTTCACAGCAGGAACTGAGTAACATGCTTACTTCCACAACCGACATGATGACCATTTTATTGGCCTGTATTGCCGGAATATCATTATTGGTGGGCGGTATCGGTATCATGAATATCATGTACGTTTCCGTTACAGAACGGACGCGCGAAATCGGGTTGCGTATGTCCATCGGAGCAAAAGGCAGTGATATCTTGTCCCAGTTTTTGATTGAAGCTATCCTGATCAGTTTTACCGGAGGAATTATCGGAATTCTGATCGGTATGGGGGCATCGTTTCTGATAAAATTTGGAATAAAATGGCCGATCTCCATACAACCCTATTCCGTATTCTTATCTTTTTTGGTCTGTACAATCACCGGCGTATTTTTCGGTTGGTATCCCGCCAAGAAAGCATCAGAACTTGATCCGATCGAAGCCATCAGGTATGAATAGATATCCGGCTTTTGAAATCGTTTATGTACTAAAACACATGTTGGAAAAGAATATCGCGTAGCTAATGCCCATTAATATCATAGCAGATTAACAACTCAAATCACAGAACTCAAAACAATTATTTATCTTTGCCTGATAATGAACCCGACAATGAAACAAACTCAAAAGAATAATATCCTTCAGCTGCTTATTCACGTTACCGGATGGGGAATGTTTTTTGGATTACCCTTTCTGATTTTCTGGAAATATCCGGGCTTCAACATGATGGATAAAGTATTACATCATACGGTAACTGTCTTGTCGCTCATGACTGTGTTCTACCTGAATTATTTTGTTTTAACAGAGAAGTATCTCTTTCCCAGGAAAACAAGCAAATTCTTAGGATACAATGTTCTTCTTATTTTAGGAATCGGGATTGTCGTTCACTATTGGCAGGAAAGCAATATGCCGGCAATGCCTCTGAATGCAAAATTCCCTCCCGAAGTATTACCCCGTGGCATATCATTCTTATTACGGGACATCGTATCCTTACTTATTATTGCCGGTCTGAGTGTTACCATTAAGATGACCGGCAAGTGGTATAAAACGGAGGCTGAACGACAGGAAGAACAAAACGAACGCACCGAAGCGGAGCTTAAGAACCTGCGCCAGCAATTGAATCCTCATTTTCTGTTTAACACCCTCAATAATATCTACGCACAAATTGCCATTCGACCGGAGGAAGCTCAGAATTCCATGCTCGAACTCAGTAAACTGCTCCGTTATGTGTTATATGAAAACAATGGGAACTTTGTCCCCCTGGAACGCGAACTCAACTTCATCCACAACTACGTTGAATTAATGCGCATCCGGTTGAATCCGGCTGTGGATATGAAAATAAATATCAACATAGCCGAAAAGGATAAAACGGTGGCACCCCTGCTGTTTATCACCCTGATTGAAAATGCCTTTAAGCACGGCGTAAGCCCCACACAACACTCGTTCATTGACATTGACATTCATTTAAATGACGATAAACAACTAAATTGCACCATCAGGAACAGCTACTTTCCAAAAGACGAATCCGACCAAAGCGGTTCGGGGATCGGGCTGGAGAACCTCCATCGACGACTGGAAATACTTTATCCGCACAAACACATTTTGCGTACTGAAAAAGAAGATGATACTTTTATTGCGCAGCTTATTATTCCACTTAAAAACAGCAACGAACTATGACATTGACCTGTTTTTTAATCGATGATGAACCGTTAGCTCTCGGATTGCTTGAAAGCTACGTTGCCAAAACCCCTTTCCTGCACCTAACCGGTAAATTCACCTCAGCGGTCAGGGCGGTGGAATCAATACGCGAAACACCGCCGGATGTGATTTTTCTTGACATCCAAATGGGCGAACTCAATGGAATGGAGTTTGCCCGGTTGGTTCCCGATAAAACAAGAATTATTTTCACCACGGCCTTCGAAAAATACGCCCTGCAAAGTTACAAGGTAAATGCGCTTGAATACCTGCTCAAACCATTCGGGTATCCCGATTTCCTGCAGGCTGCCAACAAAGCCCTGCAATGGTACCAGCTCAATGAGAAAGCCACGACTAACCTCCCTAAAATCGCGCCCGATTGTATCTATGTCAAATCCGATTACCGGCTTATCCAGATATCCCTCCTTCAAATTTTATACATTGAAGGGCTGAAGGACTATCTGAAGATTTTCCTCGAAGGCGAGACACAACCGGTGGTGTCGCACATCACCATGAAAGCCATGGAAGAAATGTTGCCCGCCCATTTATTCATGCGGGTACACCGTTCATTCATCGTTCGAAAAGACAAAATAAAAGTTGTGGAGCACAATCGTATCATATTTGGCAAGACCCATATCCCCATTTCAGATTCGTATAAAGATTCCTTCCAGAGTTTTTTAGACGAACGCACCTTAATTTAAATGGCAAACCGGCCGCTGGCAAGTCCGGATACTTCTGGCCCACAAACCAGTATAAATATTCCTATACCCGGTTTGCAATATCCAATCAGTGCCTTTCTTCGTAATCCTCTCCAGTTTTAGTTCCTTTTCCATTCCTGAATTTTGAATTAACTCTTGTTCCCTGCGAAGATCATCAGAATTATTTTAGACCCTCCGGTTCACATACTTTCTATATTCTTCCTTATCTTATCTCCTGCGTTCGGTCGTAGTAAATTAGTTGCTTTTACTCAGTTCTTACTTAGTTTTTACTTAGATGTTACTTAGATGTTACTTAGATGTTATATAGCATTAATAAGTTAAGATATCTATAAAGGAACTATAAGTGAATAATCTTTATACTTACTCTACGCCTAAACCGAAATACGGTGCAAGTCCTGTTATGATTCTTAGTGAGGCTACAAAAAGAGGGAGCGTGACTTGTGTGTTACTAAAACAAACAGAGGAAACCAGGATAAAGAGAATGAAGAGTTGCGGGAAAAGGATCGGAAAAAATTAAAAAGAGATTTTGAGAGAATACCGGGATCGTGCAAAACGACAGCTTCCGCTGCAATCTTACGACATTAACCATTTCCCATTAAAACCGGATCGTTGCATTACGCCGTTCCTGACAAGTTGATGCACCTGAAACCTAACAATGAATAACGTACTGTTAACAACACGAAGTAAAAAGCGGGGATGAAGAGTTTATCCCAGATCAAGATGTTCGGCCTGAACTTCTTCGTTGAGGAAAATAGAAGCTGAAGAGGAAAATTTTTCCGTCGATTCCGTGGTCATATACCGGCAAGTAGCATTCCGGGTACAGCGAGCATCCATTTCGGGATGCCGGTTGAGGTAATCGGCCAGGCTGCGTGCCACAATTTCTCCCTGCGACACGAGGGTGATTCCTTCGGGAAGACAGGCTTTAATCTTATCTTCCAGCAACGGATAGTGGGTGCATCCCAACATGATGGTATCAATAAGCGGATCGGCATCCAATAAATTCTTTACATTCTTCCGGATAAAATAATCGGCTCCCTCCGACAGGTGCTCGTTGTTTTCAATTAACGGGACCCACATGGGGCAAGCTTCGGAAGTTACAATAATATCACTATTTATTTTCTGGATTTCAAGCGGATAGGAGTTCGATTGCACGGTACCGGTGGTGGCCAGCAATCCGATATGATTCGTGTGTGTCAGGGCTCCTACCGCTTCAACGGTTGGACGGATGACGCCTAATACCCGGCGACTTGAATCCATTAACGGTAAATTCCGTTGTTGGATAGAACGCAACGCCTTGGCTGAGGCGGTATTGCATGCCAGCACCACTAACTGGCAACCCATGGCAAACAGGTGGGTGACGCATTCCAGCGTATATTTGTAGACTACATCAAAAGATCGGGTGCCATAAGGCGTGCGAGCGTTATCGCCTAAATAAAGATAATCGTAACCGGGCAATTCAGTCCTTATCTTATCCAGGATGGTCAGTCCCCCATAGCCGGAATCAAACACCCCGATAGGGCCGGGAGCAGAAGGAAAGCCCCCCACCCCCGGAAGGGAGTTGAGGTTGTTTGTTGTTTGTATTTTTATTTCTTGCTTTGACATATCGATGGCTGCTGCACTATTTTTGCGGGTTTTCCATTAAAGACCGGGAGTTTTAATCGAACATTTGTCCGGCGTTGTTACTCATTTGAACCATACGATCATAGTCGGCAGGCGACAGATCCAGGTAGTAATAGTTTTGAGGATTCATTACTTCGCCCTTATAATGTACTTCGTAGTGGCAGTGAGGCCCGGTTGATTTACCGGTACTTCCGACTAACCCAATTACATCACCACGTTTTACTTTTTGTCCGACGCGAACTTTAATCGCGCTCATGTGCCCGTATAAGGTCAGATATCCAAATCCATGGTTAATTTCAACGCAATTACCATATCCTTGCTTCCACCCGGCACTCTGAATGGTTCCATTAGCCGTTGCGAAAATATCGGTACCAATGGGAGCGGTAAAGTCCATACCGGCATGGAAACGGCGGGTATGGTAAATCGGGTCGATACGCCAGCCAAAGCCAGAGGCCATCCGGGTCAGGTTCTTATTTAAGACGGGTTGTATGGCCGGAAGATTCTGCAGCATTGTTTCTTTGTTCTTTGCCAGGAGTACCAGGTCATCGTAAGACTTTGACTGAATATAGAGCTCCTTTTTTAATTCATTCAATTTCTTGGTCGTGGAGACTACTATTTCGGAATTGGTCATATCCAACAACTGGGCGTAGTATTCGGTATTAGCCGAAGAGCCCCTACGAACGGAAAGCGGGATAGGATCCGCCTGGAAAACCACCCGGTACATGTTATCATCCCGTTGTTCCAAATCGGACATGACTAATTGCACTTCTTCCAGCTGGCGTTCCAGTACCCGGTATTGAGCTTCCATGTGACTTTTATCCTGGCCAAGTTGCTTTTCCTGAGGAGACTGGACCGTAGAAACAAAGATGAAGAAAAAGATGGCACCCGAAAAAACACCCGAAAGAGCATGAATCAAAAATCGTTTAAGCTTATAAGCAATTGTATGTTCAATTTGCTCATAGCTTAACGTTTCGGGATTAAAATGGAATTTCTTCTTAGCCATAAATAATTTATTTGCACCTGGTTGTTAAAGAAAAAGAGCAACCAAGCCGAAAATTGGTGGATAAAGATACTCAATTTATCAATTCTGAATCAAAATCGACAAGTCTTTTCAACTTTTACGTGCACAATTGCTGCAAAAATAATAAATTTGAGCTATTTTTGCAGTCTTTATTTGGGATTATTAACCTAGAAGGGTTTTTAGCGTTATTTGTCTCCGGTGTCATTAATTATAAAGTTTAATGCGCTGCTAATAAGTAACAGAAACTAAATAATGTCGTATTATTTTAATTTAAGAAGGGAATAAGGGTTAGATCTTTTTGCTTAATATTTCTACTAAGGGGTAAAAAATAAAAATAAGGTTTTTGATTTAAAGCCCTTATTTTTAGACAGTAAACCTTCGTATAAAACCTAACTCTCCCCTGTTAAAACCCTTATTTTCTTATTTAGAAGAGCTGTTTTAGTCGTATTTTTCAAGAAATAAAACAAGACAATATGTTGTTCCTACTACTTAACAAGAAAAAACACGCAGTTAATAACATTGAATAACTATTTATAACGCGCA
>JAUZOM010000139.1 GCA_030706465.1 Bacteroidota bacterium
AATCCCATGGCCAGATAAATGACCACCGTGGAGAGTGGTATGGCAATAAAATTAGTAATTAAAAAGTAGTTAGGAAATTGCTGGAAATAATACAAGGTAAATGGGGTGGTTCCCAGCTGGGCAGCCAGGGAAACAGAAAACATGGCCCAACAAAATCGGGTGATTTTAGTTGTCGGGCTGTAGATTTTATCCACAATCGGTTTAAAGAAAATAATGCTTAATACGGCTGCATAACTTAACTGAAACCCGACATCGAACAAATAGAGCGGATTAACAAGCAACATGAATAGCATGGACATAAAAATCGTATTGTAAATGTTCGATTTACGTCCAAAGCAGGTTGCAAGAGCCACAAAAGTAAACATGAGAGCTGCCCGAATGACTGGCGGTGACATTCCGGTGAGGAAAGCATACCCCCATAAAAACAACACAATAAACAAGGCTCTAACTACTTTTTGTCCTTGCGTCTTATCCAGAAATCCTAACAGAAAGGCCATCACCACATAAACGATGCCTACATGCATCCCGCTCACCGAAAGAATATGTACGACACCTGTGGCGCTGTAGCTTGCCCTTATATCTGGTTGAAGGGCATCGGTATAACCCAGTGTCAGGGCTGCCAGGACGGCAAATTCATCTCCCTGAATATGGAATTTTCGATAAACAGCCAACAACCTGTTTCTGAATTGATCGGCTGTCCGCTGAATGGAGAAAGACGTATTTTTGTCCGTTACTTGCCAACTGCCGGATGGCATATAACAGGTTGCGCCAATTCCCTGGCGATTCAGATAGGCGGCATAATCGAATTCATCTGGATTCAGAGGTTTCGCTGGAGGAGCAAAATCAGCTTCAATCAACAATCGGTCCCCAAACAAGAGTCTGGAGGCCTTCTTATCTTTCTGAAAATAGAGCATAGCTTGTCCCCTGGCAGGCTTCCAGGTCGTATCGAAGAACTGCCATACATCAACCTTGCAAAGATACGATTTCGTCTTTTCAACAGGAGCCGAGGTAATTTCAACCCGATAAATTCCCTTTTGGTGCAGATGATCAAACACATCGATCTTCTCACGCTCGCCCATCAGCCGGTAGCCCATGACAAGCATAAAAATAAAAATTCCGCAGCCAAACAGCCAACGGAATTGAAATTGTCGTTTTGCGACATGAATTAAAAAAGACGATAGAACCAACAAAACGGACAGGGCTGCTAATGCATACAAAGTCCCTTGCAGGAACTCCACATATTGATATAAGATTATACCAAATATAAAAGGGAGCAACAAACGCAAAAAGGGAGTTCGTTGCAAAAATTCCATTTTCTAAGTGTTTAGCATGGCGTGAATCGTTTCTATCGGATCAGGAGCGTTAAACACGGCACTCCCGGCTACTAACACATTTACTCCGCTTTCAAATAGTTTTGCCGCATTTTGCACATTGACGCCTCCATCCACTTCGATGACGCAACGGGCATTTTTCCGCTGAATGATTTCTTTCAGTTCAGCAATCCGTTGATAGCTTTCTTCCATAAACTTTTGCCCGCCATAGCCGGCAAAAACCGTCATCAGCAACACCAGGTCCACTTTATCCACATAAGGTTCCAGCACACTTACCGGCACATCCGGATTAATGGTTATCCCGGCTTTTACGCCTTCCGCTTTGATCTGATCAATGACTTCCAGCGGGTTTTCCACCGTTTCGTAATGAAATGTGATAATGCCGGCACCGGCCCGGGCAAAGCGGGTAATATATTTTTCGGGGTGAACAATCATTAAATGCACATCGAGCGGTTTGGTGCAATATCTCTTTGCAGCTTCCAATACCGGGAATCCGAATGAGATATTTGGTACAAACGATCCATCCATCACATCAATATGCAACCATTCCGCCTCACTGGCATTTATCATTTCACAGGCAGCTTGTAAATTTCCAAAATCAGCGGATAATACGGATGGTGATATAATTCTTTTCATAATTTTCAGAAGGGCGGGATAACGTTTTTTATTAATGCATCTTTTCTTAAACTTGCAAATATAACAAAAAAAAGACCTCCAACGATTTGGAAGTCCTTTTTTTAATTTAAATGCCATTCGACGTACTGATTTTCGGTAATCCGCTCAACCCGATAGGAAGCAGCAAACTGGAGAATTTCTTGCAGCGTTGCGGCCTTGGGCTGCATCTGTTGTCGGTTTTCAAACCTTGTTTTTTCTAAATTTAAATCAGTTTCTTTTGGTGAAGTAGTAAGTTTATCCATAGGCAATCTATAAAATTCATTTGTATTATAAAATTTTAGCAAGATAGAACTAAAACGCAGACGAATGTAAAATAGTATATCCTGTTTATAACTTTTTTTTTGTTTCAAAGAAAATTCCCGTGAATTAAACCGAATCCTGAAGTGGATTTCATGTTTTTTCCTTAAAAGGAAAGCCGCAAAGGGTCTTATTTCAATTTTCCGAACATGTTGGAACATAAGAGCAACTTGAGAAATGATCATTTTTCAGCCGGCGGATCTTCTTAAATCATTGGTCTGAATTTTATGAATAAACGCTTGTTTGGTATAAAAGTTTTACGGGTCAATAAGAAATTGTTATTCCTTAACTCATTTATAACTCCCGGAAAGATTTTTAACGCTGCAGGTATTCAACACGGTCATGCCTGCCCGCTGTTCGCATAAAGCAAAGAGGGCAGCAATGCTTCGAAATCAATGTCGAGAAAGTCAACTGGCAGTGATCGGCTAGTTGGTTGGCCGTTTAAATCCGTCAATCCGGTAAAAGAAAATCCCCTGCAAGATTTCAAGCTTACAGGGGATTGTTTTATTGATTGATAAGATGAAGTGAATCCAAATTATAGACCGGGTAATGAAAATCTGTCGGACTTATTTTATTTCCAGGTAGACGTCTTTTTCGGCAGCAATCCTTCGCATGTTCAGGAGTGCATACCGCATCCGCCCGAGAGCCGTGTTGATGCTTACATCGGTTCTTTCGGCGATTTCCTTAAAACTCAGGTCTTCGAAAAACCGCATGCGGATAACACGCTGTTGCGATTTGGGCAACAGTTCAATTAAATGAACGACATCGGCAAGCACCTGTTCGTTTGACATGGTATCCTCGACACTTTTTTCAGAAAGCTTTGCATTATTTACAATATCGTAATCCACTGCGTCTGCCGAAAAGGTATTTTCGTTTTTTTCGCGCCGGAAGTGATCGATAATCAGATTATGTGCAATCCGGTTAATCCACGCCAGAAACTTTCCCGACTCGACGTAGCGCCCTTGCTGGATAGTTGCAATGGCTTTAATAAAGGTGTCTTGAAAGATGTCCTCGGTGAGTTCTCTATTGCGCACAATCAGGAATATATAGGTATACACCTTCGATTTGTAACGCAATAATAAAATTTCAAATGCCGTGTTATTGCCTTTCTCATACAATTTGACCAATTCATCGTCGGTTAATTGATTCAGATTTTTCATTACTAATAATTTTGAGGTTTTGTAGTAACTTTCAGCAATAGGCATATTCGATTTTAGGGTTATTCTTAAATTGTTCAGGTTGCAAATATAATAATACTATTTAGAAGAACAAATTTTTCTACAAATAATTTGCAAAAAAGCACATAAACTTCATATTACGGCTAAACCGGATAAAAAACATTATTCCACCCAGAGTACCAGGCCTTTTAAATACTCGCCTTCGGGATGGTAGATATTAATCGGGTGATCGGCCGGTTGTGAAAGCTGATGTAAAATCCGGACATTACGCTTGCTTTCGGCTGCTGCGCTAAAAACGGCCAGCCGGAATTGTTCCTTCGTTATCACCTGGGAGCAGGAGAATGTAAATAAAATCCCGCCCGGCGCAATCTGTTCAAACGCCTTTGCATTTAAACGTTTGTACCCTTTCAATGCATTCCGGATAGCTTCCCGGTGTTTTGCAAAAGCGGGAGGATCGAGAATTATCAGGTCATATTGTTGATCCCGGAGATGCAGACTATTTAAATATTTGAAGGCATCTTCGTCAAATGATTTGTGACGTGTATCATTGGGAAAATTAGCCTGTACATTTTTATCCGTCAGCTCTACCGCCTTGGTCGAACTATCTACCGAGTGAACGAGCCCGGCACCCCCACGTAAAGCATACACGGAGAAACCGCCGGTGTAACAAAACATATTCAGCACAGACCGGCCCGAGGAATATCTTTCCAGAAGTGCTCTGTTCTCCCGTTGATCGACAAAGAAGCCCGTCTTTTGCCCACGTAGCCAGTCCACATGAAACGTTAACCCATTTTCCAAAGCACTCAGGTCTGCAGTTTCTTTTCCGATCAAATAGCCATCTTCAGGCGTTATCGGTGCATTGAATGGCAGGGTGGTTTCCGATTTGTAATAAACATTCCTGACTTCAGGTACATTTTTCACAATAGCCTCGGCCAAAGCCTGCCGGATTTCATGCATACCCACCGAATGCGCCTGCATGACGGCCGTATCGTCATAAACATCCACGATCAATCCCGGTAAGGAATCTCCTTCGCCATGAACAAGTCGATAGGTATTATTTTGGTGGGGAACTACCAGGCCGAGCGATTTCCGCAATGAATATGCCTGTTGGATTTTCCGGTTCCAGAAATCATTATCCACCGGAATGTTTTCAAAGGAAACTACCCGGACAGCAATGCTTCCGATCTGGTAATGGCCAATGGCTAAAAAATTGCGGTTATTGTCGAGTACCTCTACCAGGTCTCCTTCTGCAGGTTTTCCTTCAATCCGTTGAATGGCACCTGAAAACACCCAGGGGTGAAAACGTTGCAAACTTTCTTCTTTTTTGGGCTTAAGTTGTATCGAAATCATCGAATATGGATTTGTTTTATACTAATGGAGTTTCAGGCTGATTATTCATTGCTTTTTGTTCAAGCATATTTTGCAGCACCAGTTTATCAATCTCTATTTTTGTCAGTTTCTTCTCGTTCATCAACCGGAGGTAAATCTGCAAACTTGCCCAGGCATCCGTTGCGGCATAGCGTTGTTGCTGTTCTGTCAGCTCGGGGCTTTCCCAATTACTTAATCGTTGCGATTTAGAAATTTTCTTCTCGAACAGGATGGCATATATTTTTTGCAGGCTGAGTTCCATGATGCCATAGCTTTGGGCTATAGACTGGATATCGACAAAGTTGGCGGGTTTAAAAATCTGATGTTTATTCAATCCGCTAAAATCATCTCGGAGGGAAAGCCCTATTTTCTTGACGCTCTCATCTGCCAGAAAATCGGCCAAAGCAGTAGGAAAATTTGTTTTATTCAACCGGAAGAGGAAACAATGATCGAGCGTGGAGATCTGAACCAACGAGACTTTGTTATGCGTGCCGCGGGTAAACGCAGGCTTTGTTTCTGTATCAAGGCCCACAACAGGGCTCTTTCTCAGTTCTTCGATGGCCGGGTCGATTTTAGACAAATCGTCGACTATCGTTATTTTACCCTCGAAGATCACGACCGGCAATAAATTCACCTCGTCTTTTGTTATTTTGGTTTTAAACATAGTTCTCTTTTACAATAGATTTGTCAACTCGTCATCGTCATCATGCTGAAAATTAAGAAAGGTATTCCGGTCAATTGATTTTTTAGTTGCAGGTTCATCAGCGTCTTTATCGGTGCCGAATGCATCGCTAAAACGGACAGCATGCATTGCCCGCAACCCGTTCAGCAATTTTTGTCCCCAATGTTCTCTAAACGCTTCAAGGCAGGCTACCAACGCATCGTTCATGATGTCAACATCCCCCAATTGATAGTTTGCTGCAAAGTCTTTCAGTTCCTGGTAAATATCGGCCATGTTCTCCGAGATAAAAGCGGCAATCGGGGTATCACTCAACGCCATATCGGGATGGAAGACTTCCAGGTAGGTGTCATCATTTCCCAACAATTGCTCCACCTGTTCGCGGACAAACTGGTAATCCTCTTCGTTAACAAAGCGTTCGGGTATTTCATCAAAAACAGGCTCCGGAATGTCCACCAGGGAAGCATTCAGATAAAGAAGAGGTAAAATCTTAACCGACTTTTCTACAAAATCCGTCTTGGAAATTTCGTCTGCGTGTTCCAGGAATAAACAGGTTTCGGCTGCTACGGTTACAAATTCAATAACTTTTTGGCTGTAAACTATATGATCGGGTAATTGGTCGATATCCATTCTTGCGCTATTTATTTAGAATCAGTTGCAAAAGTAAGAAAAAATATCCATTTCGGGGGACAGTATTAACTTTTCATTAAGAGGGATAATTCTTTTAAAAGATTATCCGGCATCGGAATATATTATTTTTACGTTATCTTTGACATTATTTAATTTATGAAGCTCTGAAATTGAAAAAAAGCAAGCTCCATTTTAATGACTAGACGACTCCCTATCTTAAGAAACATCAAATTAAATACCCGGAATGAAAGATCAAATCATCACCCTGAGAACGTACGAATCGACCGTAGACGCACTGCTTGATCTGGATATACTTCAAGCCAACGGGATTGAATGTTTTATCAACAACGACCAATTGGTAGAACTTTACCCGACCTTTAAAGACATTAACGAAGGACTAAAAATTGTAGTCTTCGAAAAAGATTATGAAAAAGCGCTTCAGTTATTGGAAGAGTTAAGGAATGCCCCTGCCGGGGAAAATCAGGCATCGGATCAGGATAACGATGAAGTTGTTGAAAACCATTATTTAAATAGTTTCTCCGATCCGGACATCATAGACGTCATCGCCAATCCAACAGACTGGACCAAGGAAGAGCAAAGCATTGCAAACCGGATTATCGCGAAGCGGGGGTTGGTTATTACGGCCGATGACATCCGGAAAGCACGGGCTAAAACAACCGTACAAATCCGGCCGGAAAGCAGATCTTCCAACAAGATGTTCCTGTGGTTTCTGGTTATCGGTTATTTATCGATTATCAATACGATTATCCGGGCAACAAAATCAACCATTCACTTTATTTTCGGGCTGGGAATCACCCAAATTATTGACACAATTTCATTTTCACTGTTTGAGAAATACAAACTAATGACCGTTTTAATCAGTTTGCTAATTTCAGGAGCCTTCATTGGCATCGGGTATTTTGCAAAAGCGAAGAAGAAATGGGCCTTTCTGGCAGGATTGATCCTATACGGGCTGGATACATCCATTTTCATTTATGCAAACGATTGGCTGAGTGCTGCATTTCATATCCTTGTCCTGCTCGCCATTATCAGCGGCTATATCCATTTAACACCGGCGGTCAGGAATCCATCAGGAGATTAATTCATCCCGTAATTCAATCAGGCTTTTACCCGACAACGGATGTATTAAATCCGGAGCTAGTTCAGCGAATGGAATAAGTACAAAATCCCTTGTTGCCAACAACGGATGCGGTATCTTCAGGTCCGGCAGGTCAATAATCCGGTTGTCGTACATCAAAATATCAATGTCTATCACCCGGTCGGAATAGCCATCGGCCGATTTGGAAGTCCGTCCGAGCTTTCTTTCAATCTCCTGCGTTTTAGCTAACAGATCCAACGGCTGCAAACTGGTTTCCACCAATACTACTGCATTCAGGAACATATTCTCAGACTTAAAGCCCCAGGGTTTGGAGGTGTAATAAGAAGACACTCCCAAAACACGACCTGTTTCATCCTGCAAAGCCGTGACGGCATTATGCAGGTTTTGTGCCTTATTCCCTAAATTTGTTCCCAATCCCAAATAAGCAAGTGACATATCCCTCTATTTTTGTACAAAGGTAGGAAAATTTTATAGTAAGCTGGTGGAATAACCGAATGTCCTGTTTTATACACCCGGACAATCTATGTTGACCAGTTGTCCGGCACCCGGCCATCGGACGAAGGTGTCGGTGCGTTGGAGCCGATCCTTATCCTTATTCCAACTCGTTGAAGGATGTTGTTTCATTTCGGATTCTTCCTCCCCGGGTAGTATCCTCTTCCTTCAGTCTTACTTCCTCCGGGGTTCTTGCTCTGTATAGAGACAGTTCAGAGGGAGTATAGAGAGGGTTTCGAGGGGGTTCAGTGAGGCCTACCTCATTGAACCCTCATTGAACCCTCACTGAACCCTCACTGAACCCTCACTGAACCCTCACTGAACCTAGGAGGTAATAAGACTGAAATACGGTCGAAATACGGTTGAACCCAGACTGAGAAAACTCCTCTTTTGAGAAAAAATCTTGTTTTTCTTTTACCCTCCCCTTTGTAGAAAATTGAACACCCTCCTAAATTTTCCTTATTTCCTTCCGGTAAAAAGTAAAAATAACAGCGGGCACTGTATATTTCCAATTATTTATCAGGGCGAGGACAGCAACCCGTGAGGAGGGACCTATTCACTCCATGGCATATTTTTTCTGCCCTTTTGTCAGGAAACGGCTCCCCATTTCTTAAACTTTGTCCGTTTTTTCTGTCAAAAGCCGAAACCGATAGAACATTCTTCGGTTGGCATATCGTTTGTAAAACGGAAAGCGTAATAAAACATATCAGAAACAACTGAAAAAAACAAATAAATAAAATTATGGGCAAAATTATTGGAATTGACTTAGGAACCACAAACTCTTGTGTTTCGGTAATGGAAGGTAACGAACCAATCGTTATTACCAACAGTGAAGGAAAACGCACCACCCCTTCGGTAGTTGGATTTGTGGATGGTGGCGAACGCAAAGTGGGTGATCCTGCCAAACGCCAGGCCATTACCAACCCGACAAAAACAGTTTTCTCGATTAAGCGGTTCATGGGTGAAACCTATGACCGACTGACTAAAGAAATCGAACGCGTACCCTTTAAAGTAGTAAGAGGCGACAACAACACAGCCCGTGTGGATGTGGATGGACGTATGTATTCTCCCCAGGAAATATCGGCTATCATTCTTCAGAAAATGAAGAAGACTGCCGAAGAATATCTTGGCACCGAAGTTACCGATGCGGTTATTACCGTACCGGCTTACTTTAACGATGCACAACGTCAGGCGACCAAGGAAGCAGGCGAAATTGCAGGCCTGAATGTACGTCGTATCGTGAACGAACCGACTGCTGCCGCCTTGGCTTACGGGTTGGATAAAACCAACAAAGATATGAAGATTGTCGTATTCGACTGTGGTGGTGGTACCCATGACGTATCTGTGCTGGAATTGGGTGACGGTGTATTCGAAGTAAAATCGACAGATGGTGATACCCACCTGGGTGGTGATGATTTTGACCACCGGATTATCGACTGGTTGGTACAGGAATTTAAGAACGAAAACAGCAATATCGACCTGAGCAAAGACCCTATGGCCTTGCAACGTTTGAAAGAAGCTGCCGAAAAAGCTAAAATCGAATTGTCCAATACCACTTCTTCGGAAATCAATTTGCCGTACATTATGCCGGTTGATGGGGTTCCACGTCACCTGGTACGTACCTTGACCCGTGCTAAATTCGAACAACTGATCGATGACCTGATTCAAAAAACAATTGCTCCCTGCCGCACTGCTTTGCAAAACGCAGGACTGACCATTGGCGATATCGATGAAGTGATCCTGGTGGGAGGTTCAACCCGTATCCCGGCCATTCAATCGGCTGTTGAAAAATTCTTCGGTAAAACACCTTCGAAAGGGGTAAATCCGGATGAAGTCGTTGCCGTAGGTGCTGCCATTCAAGGTGGAGTGTTGACCGGTGAAGTAACCGATGTATTGTTGCTTGACGTTACTCCTCTTTCGCTGGGTATCGAAACCATGGGTAGCGTGATGACCAAACTGATTGAAGCCAACACGACTATTCCAACCAAGAAATCGGAAACATTTACAACGGCAGCAGACAACCAGCCTTCTGTGGAAATTCATATCCTGCAAGGCGAGCGTCCTATGGCAAACCAAAATAAATCAATCGGTCGTTTCCATCTGGATGGCATTATGCCTGCCCGTCGTGGTGAACCGCAGATTGAAGTGACTTTCGATATCGATGCCAACGGTATCCTGCATGTATCTGCTAAAGACAAAGCAACCGGAAAAGAACAAAGCATCCGTATTGAAGCTTCATCCGGCTTGACCGACGCTGAAATCAAACGTATGAAGGACGAAGCCGCCGCCAACGCGGAAGCCGATGCTAAAGAAAAAGAAAAAATCGACAAACTGAATCATGCCGACAGCTTGATCTTCCAAACAGAAAAACAACTTTCTGAAATTGGCGATAAAATACCGGCTGACAAAAAAGGTCCGATTGAAGCTGCTTTGGCTAAATTGAAAGAAGCCCATAAAACCCAGGATATTCCTACGTTGGATGCTGCTACCAATGAACTGAACACTGCTTTCCAGGCTGCCAGCCAGGAAATGTACAATGCCCAGAATGCCCAGGGGGGACAAGCACAAGCTAATCCTGACTTTGGCGGACAACAGGAAAGCCACGGTGACAACAAGCAACAGGGCGATGTAACCGATGTGGACTTTGAAGAAGTAAAGTAAAAGCCAAAAACAAGGATTAATATCCATACTCGAACCGCTGTAAACATTTAGTTTACAGCGGTTTTTTATTTTATTATTTATGCTTACTTATTGATATATCCGATTATTTTCCGTATATTTGCTACATATTTGTTACGCGACTTAAATAACAGTAAAGTGCGACTAATAAATACTTATTACTACTTACTCATTCTAAAAACGATTGATATGCCAGGTAGCAAATTTATTCTTCCAAAGATATGCGAAAACTGCGGTACTCAGTTCAATGCTAAAACTGTGTATTCAAAGTTTTGCTCAAAGAAATGTTCGGAGGCTGCAACCCGCAAAAAGAAGGCGCAAGAGAAACAAGAGGAACAACGCCAACAGTTAGCCGAGCAAATCCCAACCGACCGCCCTTATATCTCCATTGCTGAAGCTGTAGTTTTATTTGGCATTTCAAGAGATACCATTTACCGCCAAATCAGAAAAGGCAATATCCCTGCCGTCAACCTTGGGGAGCGATTAACCCGCATTAGTCGAGTTCATATAGAGGCTATGTTTCCAAAGGTTGAAATTGCTAAAGTAATTCAACCAACAATCACAAAACAAGAAATCAATTTTGACCCTACCAATTGCTATACCATTGGCGAAATCTCTCAGAAATACGGCGTTTCGCTTTCTACAGTTGATAAAACGATACGCAAGTGTAGCATTCCAAAAAAACAAATGGGAAAATTCGTTTATGTTCCTAAAGTAGAAATTGACCGATTATTCGCTAACAAATAAATAGCAGTACCATGAAAAAGAAACTCGCTAAAACCAAATGTACTGTAAAGCTTCGCAAATCAGAATATCACAACGAATGGTATTTGAT
>JAUZOM010000014.1 GCA_030706465.1 Bacteroidota bacterium
ATACTTATTTGTTTAAATAGACGATTTTTAAACTAAAAGGTTTAATGGAGATGTGAAATTTAGAAGAATAAAAAGGTTAATTTCGAAAATGTGTTTTCTTATTTTATCTTTTCTTGAATTATGAGTAGGAAGAAAAATGGCTAGGTTACGTTCTTCCTTAAAATAAAATGTTGGCAGACTGATCCTTTTGAATCAGTCTGCCAACATTCTATTTTGAGGAAGTCCAAACTTTGGTTTGAACTTCCTCAATGGGAAGAATTTTTTCAAATGCCAGATAGAAATAGATAGTCTTATTTATATCCTTGTTCATGAACGCTCTTAACAGAACGTCCGGAAGGATCATTCATGTTCTTGAAAGCGGCATCCCATTCCAATGCGATCTCAGTGCTGCAAGCAACTGATGGTACCGAAGGCACACACATGGAGGCAGATTTAGAAGGGAAGAAATCGGTAAATATAGTCCGGTAATAGTATTCTTCCTTATTCATTGGTGGATTTATAGGATAAGTTTCAGCTACTTTGGACATTTGTTCGTCTGTTACCGCTTCAGAGGTCAACTCCCGCAATGAATCAATCCAGTTGTAACCAACTCCATCGGAAAATTGTTCTTTCTGGCGCCAGGCAACACTTTCGGGTAAATAGCTCTCGAAAGCCTTCCGCAAAATCCATTTTTCCATTTTTCCATTGCTTCCAGCCATTTTGTCGACAGGATTGAGCCGCATAGCCACATCTATAAATTCTTTATCAAGAAAAGGTACGCGACCTTCAACTCCCCATGAAGCCAGTGATTTGTTGGCCCGCAAGCAATCATACAGGTGGAGTTTATCTATTTTCCGAACTGTTTCCTTATGAAATTCCTCTGCATTAGGAGCTTTATGAAAATATAGATAACCACCAAATATTTCGTCGGCACCTTCACCGGACAGTACCATTTTTACCCCCATTGATTTAATAACACGGGATAAGAGATACATGGGTGTACTGGCACGAATAGTGGTTACATCATATGTTTCCACGTGATAAATCACATCGCGGACAGCATCCAATCCTTCCTGAACAGTGAAATGTATTTCGTGGTGAATGGTCCCTATATGCTCGGCTACTTTGCGGGCTGCAGCTAAGTCAGGAGAGCCTTCCAACCCAACGGCAAATGAGTGTAATTGAGGCCACCAGGCTGCTTCTTTATTACCGGACTCAATTCTTTTTGCTGCATATTTTTTCGCAACAGCTGAAATAATGGATGAATCCAATCCTCCGGAAAGCAACACACCGTAAGGAACATCTGCCATTAACTGACGCTCAACGGCTGCTTCCAATGCATCGCGCAATACATCGATGTCCGAAACATTATCTTTGACTGCATCATAACTTTGCCAGTCACGAGTGTACCACTGAGTTGGCTCCCCGTCAGGACTGAAATAATACTGACCCGGAAGAAATTCTTCAATTTTAGTGCAATAACCTTCCAATGCTTTTAATTCAGAAGCTACATAATAGGTCCCCTCATTATCCCAACCCTGATACAGTGGAATAATTCCGATATGATCGCGTCCAATTAAATAGATATCTTTTTCTATATCATAAAGGGCAAAAGCAAAAATGCCATTCAAATCCTCCAGAAAATTCGGTCCCTTTTCACGGTAGAGTGCCAGAATAACCTCGCAATCGGACTTAGTGAGAAACTCATATTTTCCTTCAAATTGCTTGCGTATTTCCTGATGATTATAAATTTCACCATTAACGGCCAAAACCAATTTGCCGTCTTTGCTATAAAGCGGTTGCTTCCCTGATTCGGGATCAACAATGGACAAACGTTCATGTGCCAAAATGGCTTTCTCATCGGAATAAACTCCCGACCAATCCGGCCCACGATGCCGTATACGTTTAGACATTTTTAGTACCTGTGGCCGTAAAGCCTGTACTGGTTGTTTTATATCAAATGCACATACTATTCCACACATAATATTTACCCTCTCTGTTAATCTTCTGTTTTCTAAGAAGAAATTGTTTTTATAGTCTTATTTTAAAGTTTTATTGTTTTTATACTTACAAGAAAAAGATTACAACGAGTTATGAATATCTTCGGCAACTTGACGACCAGACGCAATTGCACGAACGACCAGACTTGCACCCATAGCTGCATCGCCTGTAGCAAAAACCTTACCAATGTTACTTTTACTTTCTTTGTCAGTAGCAACGTTGCCGCGCCCATCAAACTGAACACCTAATTCGGTAAGTAATCCTTCGTGAACTGGATGGATAAATCCTAGGGCCAGAAAAACCAAATCAGCTTTGATAATCTCGGTTTTGCCGGTTGGTTTCATGTTCCAACGTCCGCTTTCATCTTTTGTCCACTCAACTTCTTCAACTTCAACCTCTGTTAATTTGCCTTTTTCACCAATGAATTTAGTGGTGTTCAGGCTCCATTTACGCACACATCCTTCTTGATGTGAACTTGAAGTTTTAAGTATATTTGGATAATAAGGCCACGGTGTATCCGGATTTTTATCTATCGGAGGTTGGGGCAGGATTTCGATCTGAGTAACTTTAACGGCTCCCTGGCGTATCGAAGTTCCAACACAATCGGACCCGGTATCACCACCTCCGATCACAAGCACATGCTTGTCCTTAGCCGATATGATCTTATTTTCATCAACCTTTTCACCCATAATCAATTGGTTTTGTTGACTCAGAAAGTCCAATGCAAAATGGATACCTTTTAAGCTGCGGCCCTTAGGGCTAATATCACGGGGATGACCTGCTCCGACGGCAATGCATACAGCATCGTAGTTTTGCATAATTTCCTTCCCGGTGATGTCTTTCCCAATTTCAATATTGGTTTTAAATTCGATTCCTTCTTCAACCAATAAGGCTAACCGTCGGTCGATAATATTTTTGTTTAGTTTGAAATTAGGAATGCCATATCGTAATAAACCTCCTAATCCGTTTTCCTTTTCAAAAACTGTAACATGGTGGCCCTTCCGGTTCAACTGTTGAGCTGCCGCTAAACCCGCAGGTCCCGACCCAATCACTGCTATTTTCTTACCGGTGCGTGTCTTTGGCGGACGTGCCTTAATCATCCCTTCGATAAATGCCACTTCTGTAACTGCAGCTTCGTTTTCACGAATCGTTACCGGAGCCTCGTGCAATGCCAATACGCACGATTTTTCGCAAAGAGCAGGACAGATACGACCTGTAAAATCAGGAAAATTATTTGTTTCGTGTAAAACCTCTATCGCTTCTTTCCACTGTCCTTTGTAAATTAAATCTTGCCATTCCGGCATTTTATTCCCCAGTGGACAAGACCAATGACAGAATGGTACGCCACAATCCATGCATCGCGAAGCCTGAAGTTTTCTGTCTTCACGATTTAAAGTCTGTTCGACTTCCCCGAAGTCGTATATCCGTTCGTTTATTGGACGGTAACCGGCATCCTTGCGGGGTATATTTATAAATGCTTTAGGATTTCCCATAAGTTCTATTGTTTTTATATTAATACCTTTCCCAAAGTTTCAAACTCAGGGAAAGGTTACTAATTTGTGATTAATAATCGCGTTCAACCTGAGCAATTTTCTTGTTGATTGCTTCCATCTTTTCTTCCTGCAATACTTTCTTATATTCAATAGGAACTATTTTCTTAAATTTATCAACATAAAAATTCCAATTATCTAAGATTTCTTTTGCACGTTGACTCTTAGTATATTTATAGTGATTAGTAATGAATCCTTGTAGTTCTTTACTATCCATGCTGTCTTCGATTAGTGAAAGTTCAACCATTTCCATGTTACAGAAAAAGTCGAAATTCCCGGTTTCGTCGAGTACATAAGCCACACCACCACTCATACCGGCAGCAAAATTACGTCCTGTAGTTCCCAGAACCACAGTGCGTCCGCCTGTCATGTATTCGCAACAATGATCACCGGCCCCTTCTACAACGGCAATTGCTCCCGAATTACGTACACAGAAACGTTCGCCTACTACACCATTGATATAAATTTCGCCTGACGTAGCACCATATAGAATGGTATTACCGGCAATAATGTTCTCCTCCGGTTTGAATGTGCTTTCTTTAGGCGCAACAACGACTATTTTACCGCCTGAAAGACCTTTACCAACATAATCGTTCGCTTCTCCGGTAAGTTGGAAAAATACGCCTTTACTTAGGAACGCACCAAAACTTTGTCCGGCAGAGCCATCAAAATAAGCCTTGATGGTGTCGGATGGTAAGCCGTTTTGACCGTAACGTTTTGCAATTTCGCCCGAAAGCATTGCTCCAACTGTGCGGTCGGTGTTTTTGATTTTTGATTTTATCTCAACAGGCATGCATAAATCCAATGCTGGAAGCGATTTCTTAATTAATTTGTGATCCAATACGGAGTCTAATTTATGATCCTGGTCTTTTACATGACGTAGAGCTGAATTTGAGCCTTTGCCTGGAACAAACATTATTTTCGACAAATCCACTTTTTTCAGTTTGGAATTTCCTTCAACATTTTTGCGTTCAAGTAATTCTGCATGTCCGATAATTTCATCCAACGAGCGATAACCCATTTCGGCTAAGTGCTCACGTACATCCTGAGCAATGAATTTAAAGAAATTAACCAGGTATTCATATTTGCCGACGAAATGTTTCCGCAAGACTTCGTCTTGCGTGGCAACTCCAACCGGGCAAGTATTTAAGTGACATTTACGCATCATTACGCAACCAAGAATAATCAGTGCGCTGGTAGCAAAACCATATTCCTCAGCACCTAATAATGCTGCGATAATAATGTCGCGTCCTGTTTTTAACTGACCATCTGTTTGTAATCGTATCTGTCCCCGCAAATTGTTCAAAACCAATGTTTGTTGGGTTTCAGCTAAACCGATTTCAACCGGAAGTCCCGCATGTTTGATTGAGCTAGAAGGACTTGCACCTGTACCTCCTTCAGCACCGCTGATTAAGATTAAGTCGGCTTTTGCTTTGGCCACACCGGCAGCAATAGTTCCGACACCAGTTTCAGAAACCAATTTTACGCTAATGGTAGCTGTTGGGTTGATGTTTTTCAAATCATAGATAAGCTGTGCTAAATCTTCGATAGAATAAATATCGTGGTGGGGCGGAGGTGAAATCAATGAAATTCCGGGTATGGAGTGACGGGTTTTAGCAATGATTTTGTCAACCTTATGCCCGGGTAATTGACCACCTTCGCCAGGTTTTGCCCCTTGAGCCATTTTAATCTGGATCTCATCGGCATTAACCAGGTATTCTGATGTCACACCAAAACGTCCGGATGCAACTTGCTTAATGGCACTACGGGTACTCAAACCATCTTCGCGTATTTTATAACGTTCAGGATCCTCGCCGCCTTCACCAGTGTTACTGCGCCCACCAATTATATTCATGGCAATCGCCATGGCTTCATGAGCTTCACGGCTAATCGAGCCATAGGACATTGCACCGGTTACGAAACGTTTTGTTATATTTTCAATTGGTTCTACTTCATTTATATCAATAGGATTACGCTTAAAATCCATTAAATCACGAATAAATATTGGCGCTGGTTTCTCATCAACGGTTTTCGTATATTCTTTAAACTTTGCGTAATCATTTGTTTTTGTCGCAATTTGCAAACGTGCAATCGTTTCCGGATTCCAGGCATGTTTTTCACCATTTTTACGATAAGCATATTGCCCAAAGTTTTCTACCAGCGTAGGATCTGTTCCTTCAGCTGGGGAAAATGCTTCTTTATGAGGTTTCAATACTTCGTTTGCTACGTCCTCAATATCAATGCCCTCTATAGCAGAAGAAATACCTTTAAAGTATTTTTCCAAGAATGATGAAGACAAGCCAACCGCTTCAAAAATGTGAGCCCCGCGGTAGCTTCGCAAAGTAGAGTTCCCCATTTTCGATAATACTTTCAAAAGACCTTTGTTTACAGCTTTAATGTAATGTTTTTTAGCTGTTTCCATGTCCATTTGAATATCACCCGATTTGATCCTGTCATTAATAATGGCAAAGACCATATAGGGATTAATCGCATTGGCTCCAAACCCAAACAAAAGGGCGAAATGCATTACTTCGCGTGGTTCGGCAGTCTCAACCACGATATCAATTTGCATCCTTTTCCTTTTTTGAACTAAATAAAGATGCACGGCAGATACCGCTAAAAGTGATGGAATTGGTGCGTGCGTAGCATCTACTCCACGGTCGCTCAATACAATGTAATTTTTACCATCGTCTACGGCTTTTTCTACCGATAAACAAAGTTCCTGTATTGCTTTCTCAAGGCCGGCAGCTCCTGATGTCGGATCAAAAAGCATTGGTAATGAAATGGTAGAGAATCCTTTATATTGCAGGTTGCTTAATATGTCGAACTGAGTATTTGTTAAGACAGGGCTTTTTAGTTTAACCATCTTACAAATTTCAGGAGCAGCTTGCAATAAGTTTTGATGTACAGAACCAATATAGCCGGTTAATGACATGACTAATTCTTCGCGAATCGGATCAATTGGAGGATTGGTTACCTGGGCAAACTGTTGACGGAAATAATTAAACAGACGTTGGGGTTTATCTGAAAAAACTGATAAAGAAACATCATTACCCATGGAGGATGTTGGTTCGTAACCATCGTTTGCCATAGGGAGGATTAATCGTTCCAAATCTTCTTTTGAATAGCCAAAAGTATGAAGTAATGTCTGGTAATTGGCCAAGTCGTTTTTTGCAGTTCGGCCCGAGGAAATATTGTCGAGGTTAATGCAATTGCGGTCTAACCATTCACGATAAGGAAATGCTTTTGCAAGTCCTTCTTTTAGTTCGTTATCATAGAAAATCTGACCTAGCTCGGTATCAACCATAAGCATTTTGCCGGGTTTTAATCGGCCTTTTGCCTTAATACGTCCCGGCTCGAATTCTACAGTACCTGTTTCAGATGCTATGATCATTGTATCGTCATGCGTAACAAGGTAACGGGCCGGACGAAGGCCATTTCGGTCCAACATGCCGCCCGCATAGCGTCCATCGCTGAAAAGTAGGCATGCAGGGCCATCCCATGGCTCCATGAATGTACTGTGATATTCGTAGAAGGCCCTCAAATTATCCGAAATTGGATTCTTTTGATTCCAGCTTTCAGGTACCAGCATGGCCATGGCATGAGGTAAGCTTTTCCCGGACATTACTAAAAACTCCAGTACGTTATCAAGGGAAGCACTATCGCTCATTCCGGGTTGAACAATTGGATATAAATCATTCAGATTACCAAGCTGATCGGATTTCAATACACTTTCGCGTGATTCCATCCATTGACGGTTACCACGGATAGTGTTGATTTCACCATTATGGCCCATCATGCGGAATGGTTGTGCCAAATCCCAGGTTGGAAATGTGTTTGTGCTGAATCGGGAGTGAACCAACGCGATGCCGGTCGTAAAATTAGGATTGGATAAATCGGTAAAATATTCACGTAATTGAAGTGATGTAAGCATCCCTTTGTAAATCATTTGCTTTGTCGAAAGACTTACAATATAAAAATTACGTTCTTTGGATATTGTTGATTTGAAAATAGCATTTTCAATTTTTTTCCGGACAATGTAGAGTTTTCGCTCCAATTCATCTTGCGAAGAAGCTCCGGTAATGAAAATCTGTTTGATAAGTGGTTCGTTGGAAGCAGATATTTCTCCTAAGATGTCGCTGTTTACAGGAACATCGCGGATAGCAAGTATATTGAGGCCTTCTTTAATAACGTTTTCTTTGATTACGTTCAGGCAAAGCTCAGCCTTTTTCTCATCTTTGGGTAAAAAAATAAGACCTGTCCCGTATTTACCTTTTGCCGGAACAGGAATCCCCTGAAGTAAGATGAATTCGTGAGGTATCTGTACTAAAATGCCGGCACCATCACCGGTCTTATTATCGGCGCTTTCGGCTCCTCGGTGTACCATATTCTCGAGAACTTGCAACCCATTCTCAACAATATCATGAGACTTTTCCCCATGAAGATTTAACACCAAGCCAACGCCGCAGGCATCATGCTCGTTCTGGGATGAATAAAGAGATTGCTGCTCATATTCGTCTGTAATTTTTGGGATTGTCATAGCTTCTTTTCCTTTTTATACGCTTAAAAAACTGCTACTTTTAGCTAGTTTGTCGTGTTAATTTGTTCTATTGTTATTTTGAAAATAGTGGGAAAACCTTTAGGCTTTCCCACTATTTTTAATCTATAAAAGTAGGTGTAAAAACCTTTTCATTAACGAATAAAGAGTAACTCTCTGTATTTAGGTAGAGTCCACATTTCATCGTCTACAATGAGTTCCAATTTATCTGCATGATAGCGAATCGTATCAAAATAGGGTAAAATATCATCGTGGTAGGATAATGCTTTTTCATATTCGCTGTCAATTTTATTGGCTACCTTACGGGCTTCCACCAAGGCATCCACATTTGTTTTGATAATTGAAATATGTTCTGCGATCTCTTCAATTAATTCTGAATCGAGTTTCGATAATTTTTCTGCCTTATCAGCCGAATAAACAGCCTTGATTTTATAGACATTATCTAACAGGAATGATTGGTAACGTGTAGCAACCGGAATAATATGGTTGATAGCTAAATCGCCTAAAACTCGTGCTTCAATCTGAATCTTTTTAATGTAGGTTTCCCATTTAACCTCGTTTCGTGCATGAAGTTCAACATCCGTCATAACGCCGGTAGACTTGAACAGATCGATGCTTGCTTTAGAAGTATAAGCTTTAAGAATCTTTGGTACGCTTGTTTCGCAGTCCAATCCGCGTTCGGCAGCTTCTAATTTCCATTCATCGCTATATCCGTTTCCATCAAAACGAATGGCTTTAGACGATTTGATATAGGATTTAATAACATCAAAAATTGCTTTTTCTTTTGTTGAACCGGCAGCGATTTTGCTGTCTACTTCAGCTTTAAACTCTGTTAATTGGGCAGCAACGGCAGCATTCAAGGTCGCCATGGCCGATGAACAGTTTGCAGAAGAACCTACAGCACGGAATTCAAACCGGTTGCCAGTAAATGCAAATGGGGAAGTACGGTTACGATCGGTATTATCCAAAAATACTTCTGGAATATGTGCAATCCCCAAGCTTAAGGTCTTCTTGGCTCCGACAACGATAGCTTCTTCGCTGGTACTGTTTTCTAGTTTATTAAGAATAGCAGTCAGCTGAGTACCAAGGAATATGGAAACGATGGCTGGAGGTGCTTCATTGGCTCCCAAACGGTGAGCATTCTGCGCAGTCATGATCGACGCTTTCAGTAAGGCATTGTGTTTGTAAACGGCCTGTAATATGTTTACCAGGAAAGTCACAAACTGAAGGTTTTCTTCAGGAGTTTTTCCCGGAGTCAACAATCCGACACCGGTATCTGTTCCCAACGACCAGTTGTTATGTTTTCCAGAACCGTTAATCCCGGCAAAAGGTTTTTCGTGTAATAACAACCTGAATCCATGACGACGTGCTATTTTTTTCATAATGGACATCATCAACAGGTTCTGGTCAACTGCTAAGTTCGTTTCGCCAAAGATGGGTGCAAGTTCAAATTGGTTAGGAGCAACCTCGTTGTGACGGGTTTTCGCCGGAATTCCATATTTGTATGCTTCAAATTCAATATCTTTCATGTAGGCAGCAACACGGCTTGGAATCGATCCGAAATAATGGTCATCCAATTGTTGGTTTTTTGCCGACTCATGACCCAGTAAGGTACGGCCTGTTAACAGCAAGTCAGGACGGGTGGCATACAATCCTTCATCAACTAAAAAGTATTCTTGTTCCCAACCTAAAAAAGATACTACTTTTTTTACACTTGGGTCGAACATTTTACAAACAGCTGTAGCTGCTTTGTCCACTGCACTTAAGGCCTTCAATAACGGTGCTTTTAAGTCGAGCGATTCTCCCGTGTAAGAAATGAAAATGGTAGGAACTACCAGTGTGTCATCAACAACAAATGCAGGAGAAGACGGATCCCATGCCGTATAACCACGAGCTTCATACGTGCTGCGAATACCTCCACTTGGGAAAGAAGACGCATCCGGTTCTTGCTGAGCCAGAAGTTTCCCTGAAAAATCTTCTATAATTGCTTCGCCCGGAGCACCGGCATAATCAATAAATGAATCATGTTTTTCAGCGGTGCTATCGGTCAGTGGTTGAAACCAGTGTGTGTAATGAGTAGCTCCTAACTCCATAGCCCACATTCTCATACCGGCTGCTACATCGTTGGCTATATCCAGGTTTAAAGTCGCCCCTTTGTCAATCACGTTTTTAAGTGATTTCAGGGTGTCTTTCGACAGATATTTCGCCATGGTTGCGCGGTTGAAAACATATTTCCCGTAATAATCGGAAGTAAACTTTGAGGGTGGTGTAACTTCAAGTGCTTTTTTCTTAAAAGCTTCTTCTACTGCTTTAAATCTCAATGATGACATAATTATATTTTTTGAGGGTTGTTTTTAGTTGATATTTTTTGAAATTCTACTATATTCTATCGTAATGCTATTAAATCACTGCAAAAATAATAAAAATGATAGTTTATGTGCTATGTTTTTATTTTTTTTATGGAAAAAAAGATTGTTTTGTTCCTGATCGGTATATTTATTGGGATAATTGTATCAAATTAACACAAATCGGACTTAAATGATAATAATTTGATTCTACCCGCAACTGAAATATTTATTATATCATCGAAAGAATAATAATCCTATTTGCTTACAAAGATACACAAAATAAATTGTGTGAATATCATTTCTACGTATTTAATACATGGAAAGATTTAATTTGTAACTTTAACCGGAGGTGGATCGTCGAAAAAAAAGGATATTGGAAGGTTGTTCTTGTCTGAATTGCCAGCCAATATCCTTTTTGAAATAAATTATGGCTGAATTAATCGAAATTGTTGTAGGCGGTTTCTCCGTGTTGGGTTTCGTCCAGTCCGATTGCTTCTTGTTTGTCAGTGGCGCGTATGCCGATTAGTTTTTCTGTTAGTTTAAACAGTATACAGGTCCCGATCCCGGAATAAACAATGGTGGCTGCTACTGCAATCGTTTGAACCAAGAGCTGCTTGTAATTGCCATAGATAGCTCCGCTATAAGCCGATTGAATGAATGGCGAAGCAAGAACTCCTGTTAAAATCGATCCGATAATACCGCCTATTCCATGAACGCCAAATGCGTCTAACGAATCGTCGTATCCTAACTTCGGTTTTACATAAGCAACCATGCAGAAGCAAACTATGGATACCACCGCTCCGATAATTATGGCCCCCGAAACTCCTACAAATCCTGCGGCCGGTGTTATGGCGGCTAAGCCGGCTATGGCTCCGGTGCTTATGCCGATCACCGTGGGCTTTTTGTCGATAAACCAGTCTAACAATACCCAGGTCATGGCGGCAACTGCTCCGGCAAGGTGAGTAACCAGTAATGCATTGACCGCTAATCCATCGGCTGCCAATCCGCTTCCGGCATTGAATCCAAACCAGCCTACCCAAAGCAGGCCGGCACCCATGGCCACATACGTGATATTATGAGGCGGTATGGCATGGTCTTTATAATCACGGCGTCTTCCAAGCATAATAGCTGTTACAATGGCGGCTATACCTGCATTTACATGAACCACGATTCCTCCGGCAAAGTCCAGGGTACCTAATTTATTTAACCATCCATCACTCGACCAAATCCAGTGGGTGACAGGATTGTATATGAAAAATGCCCATAAGAGAGTGAATATGAAAAATCCTTTAAAATTGATACGTTCGGCAAATGCACCGATAATCAAAGCCGGTGTAATAACGGCAAACATACATTGGTACATGACGAAAGCAAGGTGGGGTATGGTGCCCACAGCTTTCCCATCGAGCCCGATTTGCGAGTGTGAAATAAAGTATGGGCTGAGATCCGAAATTTTGATGTTGTTTAAAAATGCCCAGTCAAAACTTCCAATGTAAGGCGCCAGTGCTCCCTTTGAACTTCCAAAAGATAAACTATATCCGCATGCAACCCATTCGAACGTAATGGCGGCTACAATAATAAAACACTGCATAAAAACATTTAATACATTTTTACGTCTTACCAAACCACCATAAAATAAGGCTAATCCGGGGATGGACATTAATAATACAAAGGCTGTTGCAACGATCATCCAGGCCGTATCACCGGCATTAATAACCGGGGCCGTTTTAGGGAGGGAAGTTTGAGCCGATAGTGATGAAATAGATAACGCTACTAAGGATAGGGGGAATATTATATATTTTTTCATTTTTATTTATTCTTAACCATTTAATAAATTGTTCCGTGTACTCATTCTTTATTAAATAAAGCTTCCGGACCGGATTCGCGGTTACGTATGCGGATCGAGTCCTGGATATCATAAATAAAAATTTTACCATCACCTGTTTCTCCGGTCCAGGCTGAATCTAAAATAGCATCAAGGGTCTTGTCTAAATTAATATCCCGGACGACTATCGAAAGCATTCTCCGGTGAATGTAGTTCGATTGAAATACCTGGCCTCTGACTGTTTGTTCTTCGGTGGATTTGCCAAGACCGGTAATGTCCCAATAGGAAAACCAATCAATGCCGGCTTTGTTAAGAGCCTCTTTCACATCTTCGAATTTCGACTTTCGAATAACGGCTTCAATTTTTTTCATGATAATTTTTTAGTTTTATTGTTTATTGTTTATTGTTTATTGTTTATGTTCTGTTATATGTGATTGATATTCAAAGTATATTGTGCTTTTCGAATTTGTAAACTGATATAAAAAGCAAATGATTGTATTGTTTCTTAAAATTAGCGTGCAAAAGTATGTGTTTTTAATCAAATGCCAAAACAAAAAGATAATTTAAAATTTAGTTGAGTGATCTAAATGATAAAATTACCCCATAAATTTTATCAGAATAATCGTTTATTTCTGAAATTGTGACAAAACATCATTTTACAGTTATTACTATTTTGCCGAATAAAGAACGATCCGCCAGATTCACTATAGTCCACCATAGAAGTTTTATTTCAAGATATAGGTATAGGCGCTTAGACCGCCCAAATCTCAACATTAAATGCCTTCTCGTTTTACGAGAAGAAGTAAAATTAAATTTATCATATTTGCTTTAGTCAAATCACAAATGTCTGATATAAAGACTTTAAATATAAATTAAATAATAAATGATTTGGCTGAATCTTATTGATTATATCTTATTCTGGCTCCTACTAAATCAGGCAGCAATTGATAATAAAAATGAACACTGGGGATATTGATGTCTTCACACCAAATTTGCGGAGTTTAAATTCTATTATATGTTATAAATCAAACTATTAACTTGGGCGGTCTAAACGCCTATACCTATCAGATCATTTCCAAACAATAACTTATGCAATATTTGCTTTATTTCATTCTTAGTCCGGTATACCCGGGTTGATTTTTTTATATTGAGTTCACTTTAAATTAATAAAATATACGATGCTTATGGATGCTTTAAAACCTAAAATCGCAATTGTCGGTGCCGGTAATGTCGGCAGTACCTTTGCGTTTTCACTGATGATCAGCGGCCTGGCCCGGGAGATTGTCCTGATTGATAAAAATGAATCGCTGGCTGTTGGCGAATGCATGGACCTGAATCATGCAATAAGCTTTACACACCCTACCCGGATTTATGCGGCGGGATTCGAAGGTTGTAAAGATGCCGATATCGTGGTGATCACTGCCGGTGCCAATCAAAAGCCGAATGAAACCAGAACGGATTTAGTAAATAAAAATGTAGCAATATTTAAAGAGATTGTCCCTGCTGTTGCAAAACAGGCCTCGAATGCGATCCTGTTGGTGGTCACTAATCCTGTCGATATCCTGACGTATGTTACCTTGAAATTATCCGGATTCCCCTCGAACCGGGTTATCGGATCGGGAACGGTATTGGATACTGCCAGGTTGAGGTATATGATCAGCGATTATGCGAAAGTAGACCCGGGAAATATACACGCTTACATAATCGGCGAACACGGTGATACGGAACTTCCCGTCTGGAGTAATGCCACTATTGGCGGAATGGACGTGGAGACCTATTGTTCGGAATACGCCCGGCAGGGAAATGCCAGAAACGAATTGAAGGAAATCTTTGTGAAAGTAAAGAATGCAGCGTATGAAATTATCCGGTTAAAAGGGGCCACCAACTATTCCATTGCCTTGTCATTGGTAAAAATAACCCGGTCTATTTTAAGAAATGAGAATTCCATTTTACCGGTATCGACCCTGATCACCGATTATTATGGCATCAGCGATGTTTGTATAAGCATTCCATCCATTGTAAACAGGGAAGGTGTAAAACAATACGTTAAACTCGACCTGTCGGATGAAGAACAGGAATTATTTAGCCATTCGGCAAATACGTTGAAAGCTTTTATTAAGGCGATTGATTTGTAAATACCCGACATAACAATATTCACCATTAAACAATTTACAATCATGGAAGCAACAAAGAATAAAAAAGTATTGATTGCAATGGACTACGACGAAACATCGCAAAAAGTGGCCGAAGTAGGTTTCTCCATGGCCCAGGCCATGAATGCCGAAACAATATTGTTGCATGTAATTTCCGAACAGCCGATTTATTATTCAGCTTACACGTATATGAGTGAACTGAGCGTTGACTTTATGGGGGATTTAAGAAAATCGACCCAGGAGTTTCTGGATAAGGTAAAGAAACATCTTGGTGATGAATCCATAAAAACTATGCTACAGGAAGGTGAGATTGCCAGAACAATTTTGAAAACATCAAAAGACCTGGAGGCTGATATGATCGTTATGGGATCGCACAGTCGAAAATGGTTGGAGAATATGCTCCTGGGCAGTGAGACAGAATATGTTCTAAAGAAAACGACAATTCCGCTCTTTATTGTCCCAACCCAAAAAGACAAAATCAGTTCTTAGCCGGTACTGGAAGTTGGTGGTTCATAGTGAATCATTTAATAACGGATGAGTTGAATGTGAGAAATTAAAAGTTAAGCAGGTTTTGCACCTGCAGGATCCGATCTGTTTTCAAAGATTCCGGAACCTAAAAAAGACAGGATCCCCCGGGCAGCATGAATGATGTTCCGGGGGTTCTTTTTATTCATAGGGGCCGTGCCTTTTTAAGGGAGGTGTTCCCGACTGGGCACAACAACAGTTAAGATCCCAATCATTTTCTTTGTCTATTTAATTAATAAGATTATCCGCATAATGTCCTAATTTGAAAAAACTGAATATGTAAAAAATGAAACTGAATACAGTCGGGTCCCGCGATTTCCAAATCGCGTAAATGCGTATCAATTCGCGATTTGGAAATCGCGAGTCCTAATTAAATTGACAATTTCTATTTACAGGACACTTTTGCGGATAATCATTTAATTAAAGCTTCGCAGTAAAATAAGTTATTGAAAATAAACGACCAAGAATTATCAAAAAGAGCGGAACTTGCAATTGATTTGCTATTTAAGAGATGGTTGGTTCCGAAGCCGTCAAATCGCCAAGACCCTGCTTTTATGAAAACAAGATTATTGCCTGTTGTTGGGTTGTTTTAATAATTACCATCCTGTCAAAGCCGATATTTGCATCGTCCGATTATGAACGTGATGGAGACCTGAATTTCTATCCTGTCATCCGAAGCGCGATAAAGCTATATACCGGCAACTATACAGGCTGCCTACCTCCTAGGAACCTCCCGGGAAACTCCCGAAAAAGGACTTATAAAAAAGTTACTAAATAGATTGGAAATACATAGACAATACATAGATAATATGTATCTAAATAAATATGTTTTGAATATGTATCATATAAGTATTATATATGTATTATATATGTATTATATAAGGCCCCTCCCAGGAGTTTCCCGGGAGGTTCTGCACAGCCTGGTAGGAGAAAGAGTCCCTGCCAAACAACGGGAGAACTGTTTAAGTAAACCCCTGCGAAACTTTAGTATTTAACAATCAGGCTGTCAATTAAACAAGAAAATAAATTAATACCACATTTTAAATGCAAAAGGGAAAGACAGATGGGACATTCCGGCCTGACGAAATTTACACAAATTTAGCGGATTAGAAAACGAATCTGATTCCAATAAGTTGGATTTGATTTATCTATCTTTATAACTCCATCCTGATCTATCGGGATGGAGTTATAATCCGGGGTTGTAAAAAAGCCCGCCGATAAAAATTGCGCCTTAAATAGAAAAACAAGAGATCTTGAAAAAGGCAAAAAAGGCCTGATAATTATACCGAAATAAAGGGGTAAAGACGTAAAAATGGACTCATCGAAGGCAACAAGGAACCAGCATTCGGACTAACAGGCGTTAAATTGAAATCGATTAAAGTAAACAATAAGATTTAAAATGTGTTTAAACAGGTAAGAGTTGGGAAAAACAAAAATTGTAAAATGAAAAGTACAACTCCAAAACAATCATTTACAAATTAAATAAACAAAACAGGAAAAAGATGAAAGAATATAATTTATTTAAACCAATAAAGTTAGGTGATTTAGAATTAAAGAATCGGATTGTCATGTCACCCATGACACGCAGCCGGGCAATTGGCAACATACCCAATGAATTGATGGCCGAATATTACAGGCAACGGGCCAATGCCGGATTAATCATCACAGAGGGGACATCCCCATCGCCCAACGGATTGGGATACTCCCGTATTCCCGGTTGTTTTAACGACGAACAGGTGAATGGATGGAAGAAAGTGACATCCGCGGTACATCAAGAAGGCGGAAAGATATTTATACAGCTTATGCACACAGGCCGTATCAGTCATCCGCTTAATTTACCTGAAGGGGCGCAGATTATGGCCCCGTCGGCAGTGAAAGCAGCCGGGCAAATGTGGACGGATACAAAACAATTGCAGGATTTCCCGGTGCCAAAAGAAATGGATGCAGAAGATTTGCAACTTACAGTAGCCGAATATGCCGCAGCAGGCAGGCATGCGATGAATGCCGGCTTTGACGGGGTGGAACTTCATGGGGCAAATGGTTATTTGCTCGAACAGTTTATTTCGCCCGTTAGTAATATCCGCACCGACAAGTACGGTGGAAGTATTGAAAACCGGTGTCGCTTTGTACTGGAAGTTGTGAAGGCCGTAGCCGACACAATTGGGAAAGAAAAGACCGGGATCCGCCTGTCTCCGTATGGAGTGGCCAGTGACATGCCTCCCTATCCAGAAATTAATGAAACGTATACTTACCTGGCAAAAGAGCTGGACAAACTGGGCATTGCCTATATCCATACAGTAGACCACTCATCCATGGGTGCCCCGGAAGTACCGTTGGAAATTAAGAAAATTATCCGGGCACAATTTAAGAACAGGATAATCCTGTCAGGCGGCTACGAACCGGAACGGGCAGAAGCAGATATCGAAAGCGGATTAGCCGATTTGATTGCTTTCGGACGTCCGTTTATCAATAATCCGGACCTGGTTGTCCGGATGGAGAATAAGCTGCCTTTATCAAAAGAACTCAAAATGGATTTATTCTATACTCCCGGGCAAGAAGGATATATCGACTATCCGGTCTACATAGGTTGAACCGGCTGGAAAATAAATCTTTAAGACACAAGAGCCACATAGTACACAATAGAGGCGGAAACCATATCAGGAAATCCTAACCTGGACAAGCCAAAACCAAAAAAGACAGAACGCAAATAACGCAAATGACGCGAATTTGCACAAATAAAGACTGATATTTCTTAGGATTTTGGAGTACCTTAAATGATTGATATTTTGATAGACAGTTGAATATTGTGCCAAAAAATACACCAAATTGAGAAATAAGATACTAATAGGTTTTGATTTATGGTGAACTATGTAGTTAAGGGAATCTACCAACAACCGAACTCAATATCCGTATGGATTTCGTAGATTATTATAAAATTTTAGGGATCGATAAAACAGCATCATCTGCTGAGATCAAAAATGCTTACCGGAAGCTGGCACGGAAATATCATCCCGATTTGAATCCAAACAATCAGGATGCCAAAGCTAATTTCCAGCGGATCAATGAAGCGAATGAGGTCCTGAGCGATCCTGTAAAGCGAAAGAAATACGACCAGTACGGTAAAGACTGGGAGCATGCCGAAGAATTTGAAAAACAAAGACAGCAACAGGCACAATGGTCAGGATCGCGGAGCTCCGGTTATACGGGCGGATCATCACAAAATGATTTTTCCGACTTCTTTGAATCTATGTTTGGTGGCGGAGGAACCGGCAGAAGCAGACAAACTAAGTTCCGGGGCGAAGATTATACCACCGAGATTCATCTTAACCTGGTTGACGCTTATAAAACCCACAAACAGACCTTATCGGTAAACGGCCAGAACATCCGGATTACCATCCCGGCGGGTGTTGAAAACGGACAAATTATTAAAATAACCGGACATGGCGGGCCCGGGGTAAATGGTGGGCCAAACGGTGATTTATATATCACTTTTTCTGTTGCTAACCACCCGTCGGTTAAAAGACTGGAAAATAATTTATATACAACCGTTGAGCTGGATTTGTACACCGCTGTGCTGGGAGGCGAAATCACCATTGACACCCTGGATGGAAAAGTGAAACTCAAGGTAAAGCCGGAAACCCAAAATGGAACAAAGGTAAACTTAAAAGGCAAGGGGTTTCCTGTGTACAAAAGCGAAGGCCAATTTGGGGATTTACAAATAACCTATTCTATCAAGATTCCAACCAATCTGACGGAAAAACAAAAAGCATTATTTGAGGAATTAAGGAAAAGCCGGTAGCCGGTAGTAAGAAATAAGTAGTTACCGTTTTTTTTTCTATTTAGCCGAAAAGTTACGACAGAAGACCGGAGACTGGTGACCGGCGACATTAATGACCATGCAAACAGAACATTTAATAGCACTCGATGAATTCTGTGCCAGCAACAACATTGAACTTTCGTTTATCAATTCGTTGCAACAAACCGGATTGATAGAAATTACAACAATTCAAGATTCCTGGTTTATCGATGAAGACCAACTTCTTCTGCTGGAAAGGTTCACTCGTCTTTACTATGAGTTGGATATTAACTTCGAAGGAATTGAAACCATAACTCATCTGTTGCAGCGTGTAAATGCCTTGCAGGATGAAATCACAGCACTCAGGAACCGGCTTAGCCTGTACGAATAAACAGGCCATTTAAGAAGATTCCGTGAGCTATCCGTCGTTTAGTTCCCCTATTAAAATTAGTATCTACGTTCCCGACAATTGTCCGGAATTATTCAAATACCCCTTGTTCAAAAACGGATTTTAAATGATGCAACGTAAACAACTGGCCATTTTCATGGATAACACAGGTGCTTTATTGATGGAACTATACAACCACAGGATTGTTTCAAGAAATATCGTATTCAAATCGAAAGAAAATGAAGAATTTATTCAGTATCATTATTTAAAGCCGTTACTGAGCACCGATAAACAATGGCATCAGTCGGCCTATTATAGAGAACTCGCTGATATAATCAAAAACTATGAACAAGTGGTTCTATTTGGGTCTTCAAGAGCCAAGAAAGGGCTGTATGAGTTTTTAGAAACCGACCATCATTTCAGGAATATCAGAATAGAGCTTGTGACGACTAAAAAAATGACCGATTCTCAAATACATGAATTCGTACTAAATTATTATAAGTAATCAAAATGTAACATGGAAAACATCGGAGCCTACTCACTAACAGTTTTTATGGCTTTTTTTGCCATCATGAACCCCATTGCCAATATTCCCATTTTTGTAAAGCTAACGGAAGGGCAGTCTGAAGAGAAGAAAAAGGAAGTAGCCAAAACTTCGAGTATTGTTGCGTTTCTAATCGTGTTGGCATTTATTCTTATCGGCCAGTATATATTCCAGATCTTTGGGCTGACAATACCGGCCTTCAAAGTATTTGGCGGAGTCCTCATCTTTTTTATCGGACTGGACATGCTTCAGTCCAGGAAAACGAATGTCAACCTGGAGGGGGATATGACTTTCGATGACGGATTGGCCATCTCCCCGTTAGCAATTCCTATTCTGGCAGGCCCGGGTACAATTGTCACAGCTATGAACTTTGTGGTAAAAGCAAGCATCCTTAATTTGACAATAACGGTATTCATCTTTGCTTTAATTGTTTTAATGACTTATTATGCATTTATTTACAGCTTTTATATCGTCCGGTTTGTAGGAAACAAGAGGTTTGTTATCGTGGGGAAAATCATGGGATTAATAATTGGCGTGTTGGGAGCCAACATGCTGATCCAGGGAATAAAACTGGCATTTAATCTATAAGGGCCAGCTGTAAATAATATCGGGGAAAGAAGAATTATTTTTTTAATATAAGACATTGCATTTAGTTAGATATTTAATTGGATCACACATACCGGATTTAAACAAGATGACATTTAAAGCACATAAACCGTGTTTGAAAAATGCTGTTTACTTTCGTTCGGGCAGTTTCATGGAAAGCGGTTTCTCTTTCCGAAGCATCCTGGCTGCCTCGCCGGTTAACCACAGGTATTGGTCGGAAGGTTTGCCATCCATGTTAATAAATTGGGCAGTATTGCTTACCGGCGGATTATCCGTACATTTAAAGATTGCCGTTCCTTCGTTCACTTCGTCAAACATTGCCACATACAACATATCGGCTCCCGATACCAGGGCTGTGAAGATTTGTTGCCAGAAAAAACGTCCACCCTGACGGGGAATGGATCCCACCGGTTTCACATCATCCGGAAACTCGGACCGGCTCAGGTTATGCCAGCTGAAACCGGGATAAACACAGGGAACATAATCGATATTGTTTTCGCTGCACCATTTCATATCACCCAGCATAACATCGCGGTATCGATCCATGTCGTTATGCAGAAGCGGGGAAAAACGTTGCACCATCCAAGGCAATACAATGTCAGCCTGTTTAATAATCTGGTGTAAATACGGGTCATTTACACAATCGGAATTCAGGTCACGCCAAAAAGTAGGAACCCCGAGCATAATGGAACATCCCCCGTATTTCGGATCGTTTTTCAGGAAATCGATTAGCCGTTGGATCCCAATATTCCGCACAGTATAGGGACGATCCGGAAATCCAATTCCCCAGATAGCAACCAACGGTTTGCCATGGTGGAATAAATAAGTCTTGGTCCCTTTCTGGTTAGTCACATTCAGCGAATCCACCAGGTATTTCCAGTCTTCTATTATCGACGAGCAATCCTCCCCGGATGCATTCAACCCCGAAAGGTCGTACATCACGGCAATAGCCCGGTCGTACTTGGAAGCAGCTTCCAGGGCATGCCTTAATACGATGGTTGAAGCGGCCTTTTCTTCCGTTTTACGGGTTGCATTAAAGAAACGTTGCATAAAAACGCCATCAAGTCCATACTCTTTCATCCACTTGAAATGAAGATCCACCGTACTCTTATCGGTCGAATTGAAAAAACGGGCAATACTTCCATCGGCTAATCTCAGACCGGTAGGATATGTCTTTTCATATTCACTCACGTCAGGCCACATGTCAATATGAATTTTGGATTCATCGGGATACATTTTTCCATCCCCACGAGGACGGAACCATCCCTGATAACCTGCCATGACCAATCCTTTGTACGATGGATACTTCGTCACTTTCGCATGTTTACTTTGCGAAACCATCACTTGTGAACAAACTAATAAACCAACTAAAACACAAAACGAAATCTTTTTCATTACCGGATATTTCTCTTTTTAAATTATATTTTATGAAACTTTTTTTTTTGAAACGGTTACTTTTCAGGAACGGGAACCTGATAACCGGTCGATGTCAGGATAAAATTGACTATTGGATCCGGATTCGGTAAACTATGCGGGTGATGATCATACCCCGGTTTATGTATCACCGTAACTTTGCCGTTTAATGTCTTCATCTTTTTCTCGAATAATAAGGCATTTTCTTCGGGAGAAAGTACCGAGTCGTCATCGGCGCTTAAAATCAAGATATTGTATTTTCCACCGGCTATCTTATCCACTTTATCCATCGGGCTTCCTTTGAAATTAGCTATATCTTCTGGTGTTTTCAGGTTATAATCCTTTTTAAATTCTTCGAATTCATCCTTACTGACCGGATGCCGGCCTAACCCGGCCGGCCAGGTTTTTAGATCCAGCAACGGATTGTCAATGTAAACACACGCCACTTTATCTTTATTTTCAGCAGCCCAGTTCAGGGCATAAATTCCGCCACGGCTCATGCCTTCCAGCACCCCTTTGTGCGATAACCCGGTCTGTTGCAATAAAGCATAAAAATGATTCCAGATCGTTATGGCTTCTTTGTTTCCAAACATTTCGGCCACATCGCAATAGACTACATGGAAGCCCCTTTCGAGCAGGGCTATCTCGGTCTGAGGCTCATGGCCCCAAAACCGGGCGCGCCATATCCAGGGTTGCCCTATTGCTGCATGCTTCGGCTTTACCACTTTACAATCCCGGCCTTCAAAAATAAAATCAGCACACGGATAGCCATGAAATGAAGATATTTGTGCGGAAGCAGGTAGCTTCTTGAAAGCATCAAATTGCCGGTCAGTTTTCTGAACCAAGTATTTGTAAATCTTTTGTGCTGTCAGGGTAGCACCTTCCTTGTTAGGATGGATTTTGTCGGGGAACAATTCAGGACGGTTGATCAGCAGGGAATGCAGGTTTATAACTTCGACCCCCTGCTCATAAGCGACCTGCTGCGTGTGAGGTATAACAGAATTTACAATCACCGGATCCCAGATACCGGTGGTATCCTGTACAAACGAGACAACCGGCAATAATAAAATAACACGTGGCTTAGAGGGAAGTTCCCTGAATTTTAATACCATATCCCGGCAATCCTGTTCAAATTCATTCAGGTGAGTTCGGTTGATGAGCTTGCTGTCATTCCCGCCTAAATCAATAAATACAATATCCGGCTGCAAGGACAACGCTTGTTGAAATTCAGGTCTGTCCCAATATGAATAATCTCCTCTCCGGAGCATGGTGCAACTGCTGACGCCCAAATTGAATACCTGGAATTTACTTCCCAAAAGTTTTTGTAGCTGGGCGGGATAAGAATTTTGTTCGCGGTTTTCGATAAGGGCCCCATACGTAATGCTGGCTCCGACGAAAACAATCTTCTGTGTTTTATTTCCTGCGTTCAACCTTTGGTTTGATGAAAAACAAAGCAGGAATAATAAGATGGAAACTAAAAAATGTGAGTGTCTCATTATCGTTAATTTAAAGTTACAATCTACAGATTGTCTACATTTATAAAAAATACATCACAAAATTAAATTCTCACACATAAAAAATGATTAATAAACCGATTAATGCAGAAAAAAAATAATCCGGATTAAAGAAAAAAAACAATATTACAGAGATTCGGGCTATATAAAGGACTTTTATTCCTATAATCTGCAAAATATTTATTGATTAACGTGCGGATTATTTCTTATTCTGTATTCTTCCCTGCCCGTTGGTTTGGGTTACTGCCGATCGACCTCAGCCTGTCTTCTACCCGCGAAAAGTAATTCCTTTATAAAAAGGGAACTGCTTTCTATAAGTCTTTTGAATATTCCCCATTGCTTCAGTTTAGCAAATATTACCTGAACTTTCAATACCGCTTATTCCGGAAATCGAACAAGATGAACAAACCTGTTTAAAGCTTGATCAACTTTTGATGGACATTTAAATCACCTCCTTTTACAGTTGCAAAGTAATTTGCAGCCGCAAAAAGACTATGACCCGCTCTTTTGTATACAATAGCAACCTCCAACCCGGAAACAATTCACGTACATTGCTGCATTTTTTATCCGGTATTGGAAGTAAATAGTAAACAAAATCATTATCCGCACATAAAATAGAATTTTTGCAACAAATAAAGAGACCGTAAAAAACTGCAATGCTTTCCACTTTTTATTTAAGGCTTAAGAATAATTTTGCTTCACCTTATTGGTATTTTGTTGGAAAAGGGAATTTTATGATTCAACATGTTGCCCCCTTCACCTACCAACCAGAGATAATAATCCGATTGCTTCCCTTGTTCAATTGTCACAAACTTTGATTCTCCCACAGGAGCTTCGGTCACACATTTAAAAATGGCGGTACCTTCGTCCATCTCATCAAACATAGCTACATAAAGCATCTCCGACCCCGATTCAATAGCACCCGAAATTTGTTTCCAAAGGAATGAGCCTTTGTTACGTGGAATCTGAGTCGTATTTTGACCTTTCATATTCCTCCACGAAAAACCGGGAAATACAAGCGGCACATAATCTACCTGATTATTTTGACACCAACGTATATCTTCTCCAATCCGTTGCTTAAAATCTGGATAACTAGTTTCGTTATACCTCCCCACAAACCAGGGCATAACAACATCGCATTTCTTGATCAAAGCATGTAAATGTTCATCTTTTTCCGTATCGGTTCTTAAATCACGCCAATAAGTAGGGACACCAATCATGATGCTAAAGCCTCTTTTCTTTAAGCCATCAATAATGTATTCCGATTCTTTAAGTCCATACGCCCGGTGGTCGTTAAAACCTATACCCCACACGCAAACCAACGGTTTATGGTTGTGATAAAGGTAAGGACCGCATTTGACTTTATCAAAAAGATGATATTGGGTTGCCAGTTGATCGGCATCCTTTAAAACTATGCTTTCTTCCCCTGATTTCATGCCGGATAAATCATACATAATGGCTATGGACCGGTCATATTGATCGGAAGCCTTCATGGCCGAAGCCAGTACTTTATTAAAATGGGATAGTCCGCTCGGATTGCGTATTTCGGATACAAAGCGTTGCATAAAGACACCGTCAATCCCATAGTCTTTCATCCATCGAAAATGGGTAAAAACAGTCGATTCGTCACTGGAACTGAAAATACGCGCATTTTCCCCGTTTGCAAAATAAAAACCAGTAGGGTAGGTCTTTGAATACTCCGAAACGTCTGGCCACAAGTCGATATTACATGAGCCTGGTTTCATTCCATCTCCTTTAGCCAAGTGATGCCACCCCCGGCTATCACCATCAGTTGGAGTATTGAACCATCCCTGATAACCAGCCATAACAAGCCCTTTATAGGAGGGATGCTTCTGGGCATTAAGGGAAATAATATGGCATATAATGAAAGATAGTGTTAAAAGCTTTTTCATAAACATAAAAGTTATGTGATCAAAATAAATAAGAAAAGAATTGGTTATCCGATGATTTAGCCAAATTGAAACAAAACACTGAAACGGGAAACCCGAACAACCCGAATGCAAGCTCCCTGAATTATTTTCTGTCAAAGAATGAAGATAGTCAGCTCTTATTTTCTTGTCTCTGTCTATTTAGTTCATTCCAATTCGTTGGAATTTATCCGGCTTCTATTCTATGTATAAATTTGAACCTGAGAGATTTCCCTGAGAGTTTGAAGATGGTTCGGATGACTGTACCTCTCCAAACCCTCTCGGAACCTTCTTTCTACTACGACCGAATGGCGGAGAGGAATCACTAACCATTATAAATAAAAGGAAAGGGACAGGAATAGCAGGCATTACTCCGGTTGCATTTACAGTAAAATCAGATCTTTGCCCGGGCAAACGCGTCGCATAAGCGATAGAATACCTTTAAAACTGACGAACCGATAGCGCTGCATTATTTAGTTTTGTCGGTTTTTACCCCGGATGTTGTTTTTACCACCTGAATCGTTCCATCAGGATTATAATACAACCTATCCGCACAAACCGACCTCAGCCAATCCTGGTGCGAGAGTTCGCTGGTGTGATAAAAGGAATACCATTTGCCTTTAAATTCAACTATAGATCCATGGTTTGTGTAGCTATCGGTCGGTTCCATATAAATTCCACGGTATGTCCAGGGACCAAGCGGATCGGTACTGGTTGCATAACGCATCCGGTTGTGCTTGCCGTTTTCATCGTGATTATCCGAATACGAGAGATAATACAAGCCTTTGTATTTGTGCACCCATGTTGCTTCGTGGAAATCCTGCAGCCCTTCCATTCGTTTCATATCGCCCTTTATCTCCATCATATTATCTTTGAGTCTTCCACCCTTACAGATACCTCCTCCTCCGTAATAAAAATAGGACTGGCCATCATCATCCGTAAACACACAAGGATCAATCATGGGATCAAGGTTGTGAATATATCCCAGAACCTTAAACCCACTTGCCGGACTCTTACTGGTGGCAACCCCTATTTTCCAGGATTTATCCCATTTTGTATCACTCGGGTGTGGAAAATAGAAATAGTAGGTTCCGTTTTTATAGGCACAATCTGGAGCCCACATGAAACCACCTTCCTTTCGTCCCCAAGGAACCTGACTTGCCCGAAGTATTTCGCCGTGATCTTTCCAATGAACCATATCGCTGGTTGAAAATACGTGATATTGATCCATCAAATCGCAACCTCTGGCTGGGGCAATATCATGCGAAGCATACACATATAACCGGCCATCAGCCCACACATGTGCCGAAGGATCGGCGGTATACATATCGGTTATAATCGGGTTTTTTGCATTGCTCTGATTTAACGGCATCATGAATGCAACAGCGGTACAGAACCTCCATACCCACTTCATACTGTTCTTTCTTTCTAAAGTCTTCATTTACTTGTTCTAATTGATATAAAATTTAATAATCTTGTTATTTCTTCCCCTAGGTAAAAGAGCCGGAGAGTTCCCTTTCTGTTTATTTTATTGCAAATTTTTTAGTCTGAATAAACCGTTCATCGCTCAAAGCCAGATAGTACGTTCCTGCTTTAAGCCCATCTACACTCACATTCACTCTGGACTTCTGGAGAGTAAGAGAATAGGTTTGACATTTTAGTTTCCGTCCGTCCGGGTCATAAATATTTACATTGATTTTCGAATTCACAGCCTGCATACGTTGTGGTAAGACGACTGTCAGCATATTGGTTGCCGGATTCGGATAAAGAATACAATCCTGATCGCTCAATACGGATTTAACACCCGTCAGGGGAGTATTAATTTCTAACCAATTGAGATTAAAAGAGCTATTATTCCTAAAAACCAGATACAAATTCTGGACTCCTTTCGCAGTTGGAATCAGGGTACAGGGGATTGTAACCCATTTTTGCCAGCCGCCGGTTCCGGGAACTGCTACACTCCCAATCAATGTTCCGGCAATACCCCCCAACCGTACTTCAATGGTTCCGGCGGCACTTCCAACCGATGCGCTTGAGGCAACCCGAAAATAAATGGATGTGGATCCATCGCCTAAATCAACATTATTGTAAAAAGTATAATCTCCGTCGCCAATGAAATCAACATCCTGGGTTCCTTCGGAGCACCCTTCGGTTTGAACGCCGCTTTGTCCGCTATAATGTTCAGCTTCGATATGGTTGGATGAAAACAGATCTACAGTAAGCTTGCGAATTTCGGGCTGGCTCGGGAAGTAAGAATTATTTCCCGGCTGTATAGCCGTAATCTCGGTTGTACCAACTCCGACAACATGCACTTTTCCATTCACGATCGTTGCCACATCGGGGTTTGAACTTGTATAGGCAATATTCAATCCCGATAAAGCGGTTGCCCCGGGATTGAAATCACTGTCACCCGGTTTACGAGTCAACATGGCAGGAAAAGTGATATACTGGCTTTGCTTCCCGCTCGGTTGTACAACGTCCATTCTCCTGCTTTCGGGGGATACATCCAGTTGTGAGATGGAATAACCAGCACTTTTCAGACGAACTGTGGTATTTTCCGGAGCCAGCAGCTTATAATCCACTGTCCAGGTTGAAGGGAAGGATGGTAAAATATAAATGCTGTCCCCTACGTTCTGAATCAACATATTTTCCAATCCCATCATTAACGTGCCTCCATTATCAAAATCCGGGATATAATCGCTCTTAGGAGCCCAAAATCCCGGGAAACGAACCGCAGCATCTACCGATTTCGAATTCCCGATTAAATCTTGTTTGGCGAGATCGGTCAACCCGAGCAAGGGTGCCTGAATAGGATCCTGCGACCAACAGGAAGTCCATTTATACAATCGGTTGGCAAAAGTTTTGATGCCGACATTGATATCGGGATGTCCGATTCCGTAAATCCGGTATGGAAAAATCGTATAGCATTCGGGGTTCTCGCTGTTACGCGGCGTACCATATAGCTGAGCCGGAAGAACACTTGCTTTGGTAGAATCCTGGGTAATTGGCGGCAACGCATTCAGGCATCCGTTCCATTCATCCCGCAAGGCCTGTGTTGTCAGGCTGTTCGGCAAGCCAGTCAAACGAGGTATCGTATATCGCAGACCGGCAATATAATCCGTCGGGTTTGTACAATTCCAATATTCTTCTATTGCATTAGCGGGATAAAATTTGATAATGCCGTTTACCCGTGCCCAATGTTTGTCGAAGAAACGGATTACCTGGCTGGCATACGGGACAATATAGTTGGTTACAGAAGTCTCATCGCGGGTATAATGATAATAATCCAACATTTGAGTCAGGACATCCAATGCTCCGGAATAATGATAACGAATCCATTGCGTGTCCGATGTTTTGGACACATTATTCCATCCCCAGTCATCCTGAATAAAGAGTCCGAAAAAGTTGAAGGTTTCCGGGAAGAAAGCACCATCGTGATTATAAAGCCTTTTAGTAACAGCAGTCTGAATTCCCAGCATATTCATATAACAATCGAACCAGGGCTTCATTAAATCAAAATCACCGCTTGCAAGCAAAGGCCAGTAAAGGTGCCGGTTATTCTGGTTCCAGTACCCCGGACCCCAATTCCGATAATCACCGTTTTGTTTGTTGTAGTCAAAAGTTAAGGATCCACCATTAAATTTGACCGGATACTTTCCTCTTCCCTGGCAAGCCATCATAAACCGTTGCAATAAATATCCGCGTGTAACACTGATGGCATCAGCATCTCCGCTCAAAAAGATCCAACTCCGGTTCCAGAATGCATCCCACCAGGCATAATGGTTTGTACGAAGTGTTTCGATATTATTTACACCCGTTTGCGACACAATGCCGGATAGCTCGCTATCCCAATCGTCAATCTTTGCTGTTTGTGCTGTATAGGCATAAATCGAAACTGAGAACTTTATCCCAGCCTGGGTCGATTGCAAGGAAGTATCATCGACTTTGCTTAGTCCGTCACCCAGCAAAGCGGCTCCAAAAGTTCTGTTCATATAAGGATCGGAAGCCGTTTGTGCAAAACTAGACAGGTTCTGGCTTACAAGTATCGTTTTAAAAAACGATGTCGTATCCCGATGGTACCATTCAATCCGATCGGGCTTTGACATGAGCACATCCGCACATTCCGTTGGCTTTAAAGGACTACTGATCACTCCTCTAAAACTTGACGCCAACGGATCGTTACCCGAAGATAAGGTATAAACATTCGGACGAAGCAGTTCGGTGGAACATTTCATTGTGAAATTCTGGTCGCCTGTAGCTTCAACCCGAATCACGGGATTATTGGCATCAATCCACACCTTCAGGTTTATTTTCGAGCCTTCTGCCCCGGCAGCAATATTAATCTCACCCCCGTATAAGTTCAGGGTCTGATTAAACGGCTTACCTGGAACAAAGGGATTTGGATCCAAATGAATACGTACCCGTCCCACTTTGAATAACCGGGTCGCTTCACTCCATGAATCGGATTTCCCGATATACATCATTAGATCACCATTATTTTCGACCCACACATTCGCAGTAATATCACCGTTCCCGAGCGGCATTGAAGCATTGGATCCTGTCGTACTCACCGTATTCCAGCTTACGTTATACGCATTGAGTTGAGTGAGAATATCGGGTGGTAATGTTTGGGAAACAGCATAAGAAGGCCGGAACATTACAACAAAAGAGAAATAAACTACTACTTTTAAATAAATTGATCTCCTGAGTATTCGTAATCTGCCTTTCATATTGATTAGATTTATTAAAAGATAATTTTATTTTACACACAAAATTTTCGAATTACACCTGTTGTTTGATGCTATCCTTACAAAATAGATTCCTTTAGGCCAGCTGGCCGTATCAACACTTACATGTTGTAACCTGGTATCCTGATTCTTGCAGGATATTGACCTGAAAGACTTACCTTGTGAATCTAAAAAATCAATCGTTATCTTAGAGCTGTTTCTTAGTTTAAAGTCCACATTGACAATTGAATTAGTTGGATTCGGATAGACATTCCATTCGTCCTGATTCATTTCGGGGAATTGAATGCCTGTTGTCATAGGGGCAAATAATTGCGATTGAGGAACCAATTGACGATCTATCCCCGAGCAGGCCCATTCCAGTGAAACGATTGCATCATAAGCATTATCAAAATACTCCAGTTTTATCGTATACAATTCGTTTGCTTTAAGCTTTATCTTACCTGAATTTTCTTTAATGGCTCTTGCCGTCCAGTCCGAAATAATCAATGAATCGTTTACCCACAATCTGACACCATCATCCGATTTGGTATAAAAGGTATAACTATCCGTGTATTGTGGTAGAATCTGTCCCGTCCAGCGGATCGAAAAGTTATCCGTCGTCATGGAGGCATCCGGCGCATTTAATCCCCAGTTAAAGTTGATCTGACTATCAATCCGGCTAAGCTTTAATGTTTGAAAATTCTGTCCGGTAAAATACTTTCCCAACAGTCCGTTCCCGTTTCCGGGCGAAACAGGGATCTCAAGTATCCAGCGCTGAGTAGGAAGATTCATGTCGCTGTCCTGAACAAGCAAGCCCGATTCTATGCTTATCGACTTATTATTGTCGCCACTGAAAATACGGGAGAGGCTATATCCGTAATCATCAATTAACCATTGTTGGTTCTGTGCCGATGAATAATCCTGCAAAATAACCGGAGCCGGATTTTCCGAAAAAGCCACCCCAGCGGTGAGGCATTTACTGCTTGCCTCCGATGATATTTTAAAATGCTTACTATCTATACTCTCCAGTACCCAAAACTGGCTATTTGACGAATTGTCCTTTAATCCCAGCTTAAGTCCATCTTTCCCATCCAGATATAAATTGCTGCTTTCCTGTCTTATCCTGACGATTTTCTTTTGAGTCGAATTTAAGGGAACCGGTATATTCGGTAAAATTAAGTCAATGCAATCCAGCGCTATAGCCGACGAATCGGCATTAAAAGCAATTGTATTATTTCCAGCGTTCAGATAAACAGCATAGGATACCTCACTCCATGAATTCCAATCCACCGTCTTATCACAGGTCAATTTGGTTATATACAGATCATTTACCGACAATCCCAAGGTTGGAACATGATCCGGAACTCCACCGGAGTAACGGAGTCGAACAACGTAACTACCGGCAGAAAGAACATTTACTGGGAATTGTACCCGGGAAGTTGTATTATTGAAGCCGGTAACATATCCGGTTCCCGAATAACCTATGCTCTTGGCAGCTATTTCGGCAGCTCCAGATAAAGTAGCATCTTCAGCTTCATAATGTGTTGTTGTATGTGGTTTATCGGGGTTAAACTGAATGTCAACCTGTGCTCCCGTGTATGCAACCACACTATCGCAGCTTAAAGGCAGTTCACCTCCATAACCGTAATTCTCATCCACCCAAACGATTTTAAAAGTTCGCTTCTCCAACATTGAACTGAACGATCCTCCCCGGTTACCGATTGTAAGCCGGTGATTTGAATCATCGTATGAAAACGGGATGATAGAGTGCCGGCCTTGTTCATAATTATACGTATCCCCTTCGTCTTCATACAAATTGAATTGGCCATTTGCCCCTTTGTAGACACGTATTTCCATAGGATCGACCGATTGATTTGCATATTCCAGGTCGGGACCCATAGGGAGAATTGCCCCAGCTTTAATATAAACAGGAATCTTATCCAGGGGAGCAGTAGCTGTTACCGTTTGTCCCCCATTTATACTCTTGCCTGTCCAGAAATCGAACCATTTGCCACCCGGCAGGTAAACCGTCCTGCTGGTAATTCCCTTATCGGCAACCGGATTTACCAGGATTGATGGACCAAACATAAATTGATTGTCAATATTCATCACCTTAGGATCCGTACGGTTATCCATCATCAAATGGCGCATGATGGTATAATGTTCATCGGTTACTTTCCATGCCAGCGAGTAGATATAAGGCATTAACCGGTAACGTAACTTATCAAATCGGAGTAGATTCTTCCGGGTAACCGCATCCCATGAAGTTTCCGAATAGAGTGTTCTTTCCAGCTTTCCATGAATGCGGAAGATGGGACAAAAAGTGCCGTATTCAAACCAGCGGGTAAATAATTCCCGGTTGTCCTGGGTAGTCCAATCGGTACCCAGGTATCCACCGATATCCGTTGTCCAATAAGGTATTCCACTCATGGAAAAGTTTAACCCGGCCGGAAGTTGCTTTTTGAAGTCAACCCAACTGCTCTGAATATCGCCGGACCAGGATGCCGCAGCATACCGCTGTTGACCCGGGAATGCAGAACGGCTCAGTGTAAACATTCTTTTACCAGGGATGTCGTTGCGCCAGCCTTCATAGACGCCTTTGGTATGCATCAGCGGGAAAGCGTTATTAAAGAATAGGCCAGGACCCAACGCTGTAGTCAATGCTTTCCGGTCGTAAGAATCGGGAAAAGCATCTGGTTCGTCAGAATCGGCCCACCAGGCATCCCAACCGTATTTTGCAAACAAATCCTCTTTCATCTGACGCCAGTAAATTCTCCGGGCCTGTTCGTGATAGGCATCATAGTAATGCCGGGTTCCATTACTCGGGTAAAGAGCGTTTATTGCGGCAAATTCAGTATAATTCGCATCCCCGGACGTAAAAACCGGCCAAATGGAAATCATCGTGTGCAAATTCATTGCATGCAATGAATCAACCAATAACTTGGGATCCGGATAATTTGCCGGATTCATTTTATGCGAACCCCAGGGATATGGATCCCAATAATCCCAGTCCTGAACTATACAATCAACCGGTATTCTGTTTTTCCGGTATTTTGAACTTACATCATAAAAGTCTGTAGATTTCTGATATTTATCCATCGACTGAAACAACCCATAAGCCCATTTGGGAAACAATGGGGCATCGCCGGTTGCCAGACGGTAACCGGCAATGATCGTGTCGGCATCCGGTCCGTAAAAAAAATAGTAATCAACCTGATCGCCCGCATCCGATTGGAATTTATACTTTGTTGAAGAAGAAACATTTCCCGAGAACACTGTACGCGAATAATTATCCCACAAAAGCCCGTACCCTTTATTTGACAAAATTACGGGAAGGGCTATTTCCATATTGCCCTGATCGAGGGTCTGCGTTTTTCCCTTGAAATTCATCACACTCTGTTGATGCTGGCCAAGGCCATATATCGCTTCATCGGCAGATGACCTGAATGTGGCTGCACATGCATTTGTACTTATCGTGCCAACGGTTTGCGGAATTAATTGTTTACTGTCTTCCTGAAGGATCAATGTCCCATCGGAAGTAAAGAAACCGACTGTAGCATCTGCTTTGGCAACAACAACCGTCAGTTTTGATGTTTTTAATGTTACGGCTCCTGTTGATTCCAAAACTTCAAAAGGAACAACTTCCCAATTCTTAATTACTGCCAACGATGTCTTTGCAGGTACAGATGTTGCGGCTGCATATTTCACCCCAATGATATTGTCGGCACAAACCGATACGATCATCGAGCCGTTTTGAAGTTGAAACAAAACTCGGTTGTTTTCCGTATTAAACGATGTGATCTGCGCGGTTATCGGAGCATGGGAAAGCAACAGTATCACCCATCCAAGTAATATACATTTTTTCATTCTGAGAGTCTTAATTGAAATAACACATTTTTTATAAGCAACATAACTGATTTACTTTTCCCCGAATAAAAAGCCCCGGGCCTGTTTTGTCTTTATCGTTCCGTTTTTTCCGGCATTTGATACATTGAATTTAGGGTTAGAAAGAAATTCATTCTTCCGTATCCGATTAATTTTTTATAACCAACTTTTCTCCTGCATAAGATATCGCTTTGGAGAATCCCGGATTATCACTTCCCGTACCTTTCTTATTTCCGACAATAACCACATTAAATACACGGTCTGTCAACATCCCCGAAAAGTCTCCTTTTCGTTTACCAATGGTCAATGTTTTTGTTTTCTCATTCCAATGAATCGGAATTAAAGAATAGGCTCCTTTTTCGTAATTATAATTATCATTTTCATCTTCGTAAAGTACAAAGTCGGCATCGGCTCCTGTGTAAACCCGCAATTCTATCGGATCGGCCTCTTTTTCCGTGGCATACTGCATGGTTGGGCCCATAGGTATAATCGATCCGGCTTTCACATAGAGCGGCAAGATATCTATCGGCGTTTCTTTCGAAATCATTTTTCCACCATTGAATCTTTCACCGGTCCAAAAGTCAAACCAGCTTTGCGATCCTGGAAGATAAACAGCAGTCGGTTTTGTTGTACTGAAATCGCTCTTTCCTAAGTTTCCATCCCGGGTAGTATATAATGGCTCTGTAACCGGCGTAACCAATATCGAAGGACCGAACATATACTGATTTGTTCTGTTCAGAGCTATCGTATCGGTTGGAAAATCCATCACCAATCCGCGCATCATTGTTGCTCCCTCGGATGTTACACGCCAGGATTGTGAATAGATGTAAGGCAACAAACGGTATCGCAGGTTGATATACTTTTCTTGCACATCGTAGGCCCAGTATCCTTTTCCCCCAAACTGGTAGATTTCCCGGGGCGTATTGGTTCCATGCGAACGGAACAAAGGAGAGAACGCACCAAACTGAAACCAACGGACATATAATTCCTGATAGGCAGTATCGGCTACACCCTGGGGGTATAATTCCGGGCGAACCCAAAAACCACCTATATCGGTAGTCCAGTACGGAATGCCGGAGAGGGAGAAATTAATACCGGCAGCAATTTGGTTATGAAAAACCTGCCAGTTACCATCAATGTCCCCCGACCAGGTAGAAGCTCCATATCGTTGCTGCCCGGTAAAAGCTGAACGGGTTAGAATGAATACGCGTTTATCGGAACTTGTTTTGCGTTGGTTTTCATAAACGCCCCTATTTGTTTCAAGCGGAAATGCATTTCCAACTCGTTTAAAACTTCCCAATGCCGTTTGAGTTGAATCTATCTTTCCCGGACGGTCGCCTTGTTCCGGTTCTGTCGCATCAAGCCACCAGGCATCCATCCCTATTGAGAACAGGTTTTTATTTATATGCTTCCAGTAAATATCACGTGCTTTCGGATTAAAGGCATCATATACCCTGACATGCTCGTTATCCGGCCAGGTTCTAAAGTTGAGGAGTAAATTTTCCTTATCCAGTTCTTTATAAATAGCCGTACCGGTGCCAAAGGATGGCCAAACCGAAATCATAATATGTGCATGGTTATTATGGATTTTATCTATCATGGCCTGGGGATCCGGAAAGTTCGGATTGCCAAACTCCGTTGAATTCCAAACGTTTTCTTCCATTCCCCAATACCGCCAGTCCTGCACTACATTATCCAACGGCACTTTCAGATTCCGGTATTTTTCCACTACGCCGGCAATTTCATCCTGGCTTTGGTAACGTTCCCTGCATTGCCAGAATCCAAAAACCCATTTGCCATACATGGGAGCAGCACCGGTAAGCTCCCGGTAAGCAGCAATAGTACCATCGGCCGATTCGCCGTAAACAAAATAATAATCAATACAATCACCTATCTCCGGTTCAAACGAAGTTCCGGTATGGTCATCGGAAAAGTTGGTAACGGAATAATTATCCCATAACAACCCATATCCTTTTGAAGAAAGTAAAAACGGATTGGCAACATACATATTCCGTTGCTTCAACAGAAGCGTGTGGTTCCTGAAATTGATGATTCCACGCTGGTCCTGCCCCAACCCATATACGGCTTCAGAATCGGAAAGCCTGAATTGTTGTTTGATCTTGTACGATCCGCCATTCAGATCGGTTGCCGGGAGAAATGTCGGCTTATTGGCCGATTCTATCAATAAAAGCCGATTATCCAAATCAGAAAAGCTGATTACGCCCGTCTGCTTATTAACTTTAATCTTTAATTTTTGTGTCGTTAAAACAAATTCTGCCGGAGTTTCCCGACACATAATCCCGCTTCCTCCCTGCGGAAGGATAACCGATAAGCTTTGTTTGTCCAACTTTTTAACTACCGGAGATTTAACCACCCGGATAATTCTTTGTCCGTAGGTTTCTATTTTCAGATTTAAATTGCCTATTGTTGCGGAGAAAACAGATTTATTCCCCGAATCTGCCGCTTTAGCTGCAACGTTCCCGAGAAAAACAAAAATTACAATGAGGACTAACTGAGAAGTTTTTTTCATGATATCCAATCTTAACTACCTTATAATTGTGTGTTTTCTAATTCTGTATTCCAACAATTTCATTCGTTTGCGTAATACCGCTTCCGTTCACGGCGTCAACTGTAAAATAATATTTCTGACTCGTATTTAATGAATTTATATCTACTGTATTCGATTTATAAACTTGGTAATTCGAATAAAGGCGGTCGGGAGCAACGCCGTACCGGACAACATAGAAGTCGGCATTTTCAACCTTGTTCCAACTTACACGAACCCGGCGTCCGTCATTGTTTATTCTGCCCGAACTGATATTTCTAACCTTTTCAGGTTTTGCCCCCGGAGCTAATCCGAATATTCTGAAATCATAAAGGGAAAATAAACTATGAGCAGGTGAGTGGACATTGGTAATCCGGACATACCTGGCTGTTTGCGGTGAGCTTAGTTCTACATAATGATGAGGTTCATCCCGTAAAGAATCACTTCGGTCGATGACGGTTTTCCAAGTTTTTGCATCAATGGATGTTTCCACCACATAGCTATAACCATCATTCCGTAACCGATTCTTTGCAGTAATTGATTGGTCGGCAAAATTAAGTTGAATGGCATTGATCCGGCAATTCTGAAGTAAGTCCACCAAAAGCCATTCGCCTTTTTGTCCGCTTACAGCCGACCACCAGGTAGTCATTCTTTCATCAAAAGCCAATCCCGGTTCTAATTTTACTCCATCTTCCGTCTCATGTACCGACGAGGCTTTTGACGGTTTACTATAAGACAGTAGCATCCAGCCCGGTGAGTTCATTTCAACCTGGTTTTTACTTTTTCCCGGGAGGTATTGCGGGTAATCGCCCAGATAACTATTGGTCACCAACTGTCCATCCGGTAGAACAGCAGTAGGCAAAAGAGCCAGCCGGCGCTCGAACATTTGCCGAACCGACAAAGCCACCGTACTGATATGCCAGTATTGGTTTTGCTTATCGGCAAATGTACAGGAATGCCCTATTCCCCTGACAAAGCCGGTCGGTTTAAAGGAAAATGGGCTGTAAGGGGCATATTGGAAAGGTCCCGTAACCGAGTCGGAGACATATACACCATCGGCATAAGTAGAAAATTGTGTACCCGGAGCAGCATATTGTAAATAGTACCGGCCGTTTATTTTATTCATCCACGAACCTTCCATCCAAGGAACCAGGTTGTTCACCGACAGATCACCCGGATTTTTCCCCAAGTTTTCATTTCCGGCAATTTCCCAACCATGAGAATGAATATCCGATTTTATAATATCCCGGCCTTTATTTTTCGGTTGAAAGGTAATGGTATCCAATTCCACAACCCCTATAGGATTTTTGTCACTGCAACCATGAAAAAGATACAGGCGCCCGTTGTCATCAACAAACAAGGCCGGATCATCAAAGCCACGGGAATAAGTTGCTACCTGATGCCAGTTGCCTGAAGCCGGATGATCGCTAGTGTACAGGCCATTGGCAGCCTGATAGTACAATTTACCTTTAAAATCGACGACTGCCGGCGCATACTGTTCAATAGGCAGGCCTTTGGACTCCACGAACCGCCATGTAACGAAATCCGTTGTATGCCAGTAGCCACCGCTTTTGGAAGCAAATAGCCAATAGTCATCTTGGTATAATACAATTACCGGATCGGCAGCCTCGCGTTGCGAACCATCCAGTTGAAAACGATAAGGAAGATCGAGGGGATTACAAAATGTCTTGGGTTGTTGACTTTTCTTTTCTTTTCCACAAACAGTTGTTCCGATAAAAAAAACCAGCATTATGGATAGGAATATTAATTTTTTCATTAATTTTTTCAAGTTAGATTTTTCTTAAACATTGATAGTCCAAAGTTACAAGGGGACTATTAATATTTTGATTAATTTTAAATTAATTCCGGTCTCTTTTTCAGACAAATTCGAATTTATTCAAATAAAATAGCTAGTAAAAAATAATGAGTATCCAGCCGTACATCCGGCATTCATCTTAAAACAGGCCATCAAAGATTTATATATGAGTATCTTGTATAAAAATGCTAGTTATTAAATCTGTATCATCATGGTAATATGATGGCATCGAACAGGACTGTAAATAGTTTAAAAAAGCAAACATGAATCTGGAAAAAGCAAATCAGGATGGAGGAGGGGAATGGAGAAACAACCGATCCACGGTTTAACAAGAATATCGAATCCGCGAATTGGCCTGTTTTGATTTTCTGCAATTAAATGGCAATTCAGGAGCGGAAATATCTGGGCAGGTCCGGATGGCATCTCAGTCCATATTTTTCACGATTCTCTCCCGGTGTTTCTTTGCCCTACTTTAAAGGCTGTTCCCAAAGATCCGGAATCAGGGCGCACGTTATCCTCCTTGACCAACACTCTTTTATCTTTCGGAAAGAGGGTGCGATCATTTGTCAAGCGGATATCTAAGAGTCCAAAGTCAGAGGGACAACATTCGATTTGTCTTGTGACTGGTTAAGCTTTATCAATGGGGATAAAAAGGCTAGGATTTTCCAAGTTCCAACAGGATGGATTCGTCATGGATCATACAGGGTAAGACGTCGGTTCTGAGAAAGAACCGTCCGAAAACCCAATGATGGGAAATCGAAACATTTCCCCCATTCGAATCATCAAAATCTTTTTGAAAAGCAAAAGCACTTTCTCCTTTATAAACCTTCCAACCTTTGTCCAATTGAGTCACCTAACTTGTCTGGAAATAAGCGTGTTGAAAAAACAGGAACAACATCAAAAGTATTCTTGTAATACCATATGTAATTATAATATAGACCAAAAAGAATCAGAAAAGATATAGTTGTATCGGCAAATAGAGTTTATCTCATTAGCTGTAGTATTCACCACCAATTGACATGTGAACGTTTCGAGTTTCTCCAGGGAGTCAAATACTAAATTTGTGAATTGCCTTTTGTATTTAGCCCACATTTTCTCGGCAGGATTTAGTTCCGGGCTATAGGGCGGTAAAAAAACGAGAGCTATA
>JAUZOM010000140.1 GCA_030706465.1 Bacteroidota bacterium
AACAGGTTACTCAAACAAGGCGTAACTACGATTGAAGTAAAAAGCGGGTATGGTTTATCGGTGGAACAGGAATTGAAAATACTGGAGGCCATTGCCCTGGCCGATAAAAGGTCGTTGGCTGACCTGGTTCCAACCTGCCTGGCAGCACATATCCTCCCAAAAGACTTTCACGGGAATGAGACGGAATACCTGACTTACATAACCGAAAAACTATTGCCGGAAATAAAGAACCGGAAACTGGCAAACCGGGTGGATATCTTCGTGGAGAAAAGTGCCTTCTCCATTCCGGCTGCTAAGAACTATTTATTGAAAGCAAAAGAAATGGGCTTTGACGTGGTACTTCATGGTGATCAGTTTAGTACAGGTGCTGCAACACTGGCAAACGACATGCTGGCACTCAGCATTGATCATCTGGAAGCTGCCAATGATGAGGAAATCGCTATACTGGCAAAAGGGAATGTGATCCCCGTGGCACTTCCCGGGGCATCCATCGGATTGGGTGAAGCTTTTGCCCCTGCCCGTAAACTGTTGGATGCAGGAACTTCACTGGTCATAGCTTCCGACTGGAACCCGGGGACAGCCCCTATGGGAAATCTATTGGTGGAAGCGGCCATACTGGGAGTCCTGGAGAAACTGACTATGGCGGAGGTATGGGCAGCACTGACCTGCCGGGCAGCCAAAGCAATCGGCAAGACAGATCGTGGAAGTTTGAAACAAGGGAATCTGGCCGATATGATGGCCTTCAAGACAACTGATTATAAAGAAATATTATACCAACAAGGGCAATTGGGTCCGGATAAAGTCTGGAAAAACGGGATTATTGTAAAATAAAACACAACGAGAATATGAACAGAATTATTGAATGTGTTCCTAACTTTAGTGAAGGAAACAACATGGAGATCATTAACCAGATTGCTCATGAAATCAAATCGGTGGAGGGTGTAAAGCTGATAGATATCGACCCGGGAAAAGCAACCAACCGTACGGTAATCACCTTCGTGGGAACCCCCGATGAAGTTTGCGAAGCAGCTTTCCGTGCTGTAAAAAAGGCATCGGAACTTATTGATATGAGCAAACACAAGGGAGAACATCCGCGTTTTGGGGCTACCGATGTCCTTCCGTTGATTCCGGTAAAAGGTATCACCATGGAAGAAACCGTGGACTATGCCCGCAAGCTGGGAAAACGGATAGGAGAAGAATTGAGGATCCCTATCTATTGTTATGAGTTTGCCGCCAGTGAGGAAAAGCGTCGTAACCTGGCAAATTGCCGTGCCGGTGAATATGAAGGTTTACCGCAAAAACTGATTGATCCTGCCTGGAAACCCGACTTCGGACCGGCAGAGTTTAATGAAGTGGTACGTAAGTCAGGAGCCATAGCCCTGAGTGCCAGAAACTTCCTGATAGCCTATAATGTGAACCTGAATACCACTTCCACCCGTTGGGCGAATTCCATTGCCTATGACATCCGGGAGAAAGGAAGGGTAAAACGGGAAGGAAATCCACTGACCGGCAAAATAGTCAAAGACGAACACGGGAACAACGTATATACTCCCGGGCTATTGAAAGGGGTAAAAGGAATCGGCTGGTATATTGAAGAATACGGCATTGCCCAGCTATCATTCAACATTACCGATATCACGGTTGCCTCCATGCATCAGGTTTTTGAACTGGCCTGTGAACGTGCAGCCCTTCGGGGTATCCGGGTAACCGGTTCGGAACTGATAGGAGTCATTCCCTTAAAAGCCATGCTTGATGCAGGAAAATACTTTTTGCAGAAACAAAAACGTTCCACCGGGATATCGGATGAAGAGATTCTGAAAATTGCGGTCAAATCATTGGGATTGGATGAACTGGCTCCTTTCGATCCGAAAAAGAAAATTATCGAATACCTGATGGAAGATCCATCTCAAAAGAAGTTGGTTGATTTAACCGTACAGCAATTTACGCACGAAACAGCTTCCGAATCGGCAGCACCGGGTGGAGGTTCCATATCCGCCTGCATGGGGGCTATGGGTGCTGCATTGGGAACTATGGTAGCCAACCTTTCGGCACATAAAAAGGGTTGGGAAGACCGCTGGGAAGAGTTTTCCGACTGGGCGGATAAAGGAAAAGCCTATCATGACGAATTACTGCGTTTGATTGATGAAGACACATTGGCATTCAATGGAATCATGGCTGCCTTCAGCCTTCCTAAGAAAAATGAACTTGATAAGCAACAACGCATGGAAGCCATTCAACTGGCAACCCGCACTGCCATGGAAATACCGTTTAAGGTGATGCAGGTGAGCTATAATTCTATGGAAGTAATGATGAACATGGCTCAAACCGGGAATCCGAACTCGGTATCCGATGCAGGCGTAGGAGCCTTGGCTGCACGTTCTGCCGTGCTGGGTGCTGGCCTCAATGTACGGATTAATGCAAGCGGCCTGGCTGACAAAGAATACGCCGCCCAACTGCTGGAGCAAGTAAATGAATTGGAACAAAAAACCATTGAACTGGAAGGACAGATACTGGAAATAGTGAATAGGAAGATTGCAGGGATTTGATTTATGAGAATAATAACTTAAATAATATCTTTGCAAAAACAATCCTTGATCTTTGATGATACAGGAAAAAGTAATAACTTTGTATCCACATTTAATTCATATTTATGGAAGCATCTATTATTAAAATCGGTAATTCTAAAGGACTTCGATTGAGTAAGTCTATTTTAGAACAATATAATATCAATGAGAAGGTAGAAATCATTCTCGAAAAGGGACGGATTATCCTAAAACCCATTGAAAAGCCTAGGAAAAACTGGGAAGCTTCATTTAAAGAAATGAGAAAAAACAATGATGACCAATCACTGATAGAGGATGTGTTTAATGACGAAACTCTGGAAGAATGGAAATAAAGCAGTATTCAATCGTTTTGGTCAACTTAGATCCTACCTTAGGGAGTGAAATAAAGAAAACAAGGCCTTGCGTTATCGTTTCACCCAATGAGATGAATAAATACCTGAACACGCTTGTACTGGTTCCTATGACTTCAAATTTAAAGCAATATCCTACCCGGGTGGCTGTAGAGCATGATAGTAAGAAAGGTATGATTGCAATTGATCAGATTAGAACAGTTGACAAAAGCAGAATTTTAAAAGTGTTAGGTAAATTGTCAAAGTCTGAAATTAAAACCTGCAAAGAAGTGATCAAGGAAACTTTTGTAGACTAACTTTAAATAAGTAGAGCAACGCAGGTTATTTGTAACAACTTCAATTTATTGTTTAAAATATGACAAAACCAGTTGACGTTAATGAATACATAGCAGGTTTTCCGGTAGAGATTCAAAGCATCCTGGAACAACTTCGACTCGCCATTAAAGCAGTTGCTCCCGAAGCAACTGAAGTAATCAGTTACGGCATGCCCGGATACAAATTAAACGGTATGCTGGTTTGGTTTGCCGCTTTCAAAAATCATATCGGGTTCTACCCTAAAGCTGCGGCAATTGAAGTATTTAAAGGCGACCTGGCTATTTATAAATGTTCTAAGGGTGCCATTCAGTTTCCACTCAACAAACCCTTGCCGCTGGAGCTGATTAAAAGGATTGTAAAATTCAGGGCTGAAGAGAATTTGCAACAGGCAAAATCCAAAAAGAAATAAATTTACTCTTGTATAGTTGCTTGCTGCCGATAGAGTCCTTGTATTCCTGAAAACTACCACCTAAAAAATACAGCGTATAACATCCAACGGGATATTATACGCTGTATTAAAAAGTCAGTCAATCTTACTTCCGTTTCAGGTATATTTCTTTGAATTGCTGGAACACCACGATGTTTTCGAAGCCATTCACTGTCTTGATCCAGTCTTTGAGCAATCCAGTCTTTTCGTACTCCTCTTGTTCAAACATGCGCATGCTGGGAATATTCGTTTCTGCAATATGGCAGTAGAGTTGATTGATCTTCAGGTAATCAAAAACGTATTCTTCCACAAGGTGAAGGCTCTTTTTCGCATATCCTTTCCCCTGGGAGGCAGCATCGACAAATAGCCCGAGTGCAATCCGACTGTTGTGAATATCAAAATCGAACAGGTCGACAGTGCCAACTGTTTCCCCTGTTTTTATACTGTCGATCATCAAACGCAGTTGTTTGTTTTCGTAAATGTCTTTATCGGAATCGACGATATATTGTCTGAGTACAAAGCGGGAGTAGGGGTTGCGGGTATTTCCCGCACTCCATAGTTGCGGGTTATTTTCCCAGGCATAGAGTCTCTCTAAATCTTCCGGTTCAACAGCCCGAAGTCGGATGTTCTCGTTTTCTAACAGCATAAAATAGGATTTACAATTTTAGTTACAGCTGTGTTCATTCCTCATTCCTCAACGCTCAACGCTCGATGCTCGATGCTAACTCCTATCTAAACAGTGATTTTAATAGTCCTTTTTTCGGTAGTTGATACTCACTTTGAATTTCATTGGTAGCCGGTTCAAGATATTTTCCGGTAACTATCATCCGGTATATTACTCCCCAATCAGGTAAACCGCCTAAGCTCCGGTCATCAATAAACAAGTCGGCCTGTAATTTACGGGGTTCAAGATGCTCCGGTGTCTCTTCGGGATAATTAGAATTGACCGCATAAAACTCTAATCCGCGATCCTTACAAAAATCAATAGCTTCTTTTAAAACTTCTCCTTCACGAACGGTCCACAATATCAATTGATAATCAGGGCTTTGCTGGAGCCGTTTCAGTGTATCTATGGCAAAAGGAATTTCTTTCCCAATTTTTGGGTACTCATGTGTTACTATAGTGCCATCAAAATCTACTGCAATTATCATATAACGATTTGAAATTATAAATAAAATATTATGAATGTCTTTTTACTCTGACCATGTTGTTGGTCATTGATTATTCTTCCGGGTCTTCCAGGTTAAGTTCCGATTTTATTTTTACTTCGGATGGCTTGCAAAAGAGAAGTGCAATGGCTGTTATGGCAGCGCAAAAGATCATTGATTCGGTACGAATAATATAAAATACAATAACGCTTAATACTAGTCCGAAACCAATAGCCAGTAAACGCCAGGTAGCACCGGCCGCATACTTTTCTAGTTTTATAAAATTGTCTTCGAGTTCAATCCATTTTTTTGTGTTTCGGTGGAACAAATACAAAGCTGCCGGGATAGATATTATGATGTAAAGAATTACCATGGAAGATAAAGCGATGCTTAACGGGCTTTTCACATCAACGGTTGTTTCGCTGGTCTGGGTGACCAGATAACCAACAATAGTTGATAATATGGTCAAGGTATAAATCAGGTAATAAGCAAGATTGATTCTTTTTACAATTCTTTCCATGTTTTGTTTTTTTAGCGTCTAAACCCCAAAGGGCTTTAAGAGGATTGTTTTTGTTTTGTTTTATAAAAATGATGCTTCTTATGTCACCTCAAAGAGGAATTCAGGGACTTTTATTTAAATGAGCTTGTAAAATCGACCCTGTTTAGTATGGAACGTCCCAGGGTTACTTCATCAGCATATTCCAACTCATCACCAATGGCTATTCCCCGGGCTATTGTGGTGACTTTTATGTTCAATGGAGCCAGTTTCCTGAATATGTAGAAGTTGGTCGTGTCGCCTTCCATGGTGGTGCTTAAGGCCAGAATGACTTCTTTGACCTGTTCGTCCTTCACCCGCTGGATAAGACTTTCTATTTCCAGGTCTTTCGGTCCGATACCATCCATGGGAGAAATGATGCCGCCCAATACGTGATACAAACCGCGGAATTGTTGCGTATTTTCAACAGACATCACATCTTTTATGTTCTCCACCACACAAACTGTTTCATGATCGCGCGAAGGGTTGCCGCAAATCCGGCAAACTTCAGTGTCGGATATGTTGTGACAAACCTTGCAATAGATAATTTCCTTCCGCAAATGAATAAACGCATTTCCAAAGGATTCTACTTCCTGTTCGGATTGTTTCAGTAAATACAATACCAACCTCAGGGCGGTTTTACGCCCGATTCCCGGTAACTTGGCAAACTCGTTCACTGCGTTTTCAAGTAATGATGAAGAGTATTGTTGGTTGCTCATAGTCGTTTTTTCAATGCAGGTGCAAATTTATAAAAAAAAACGATTCCGAACTATTTTTGTTCAACGCATTTCAGTTCAGGCATTTTTTGTTATTTTTGTACGAATTAATTAATTAGCATTGAGCTTCGAGCATTGAGGAGTGAGTATCAAGCATCGTGGGTATAGAAATATATAAATTCTTTCAATCAAATCAGCATATAGTCAAATCAGCATATTATTTGCATGTCCGGAATTTCAATTTTATTAGTCATAGTTGTTTATTTTTCAATGTTACTTCTTATCTCTTTTTTGGTAGGAAGGAAAAGCTCGGACAATAATGCATTCTTTTTAGGAAATAGAAAATCACCCTGGTGGGTAGTTGCTATCGGAATGATTGGTTCGTCCATTTCAGGGGTAAGTTTCGTTTCAGTGCCGGGAATGGTACGTGGCATTGATTTTACGTATATGCAAACCGTTATCGGTTTCTTTTTCGGGTATCTGGTTATTGCAAATGTGTTGCTTCCGTTGTATTATAAATTAAATCTGACCAGTATTTATACCTACCTGGAGCAACGGTTCGGAAAGTATTCCTATAAAACAGGTGCTTCTTTTTTTCTGCTTTCCCGTACAATAGGGTCGGGGGTCCGGTTATACCTTGTAACACTTATTTTACAACTGGTTGTTTTTGATGCCTGGCATATTCCCTTTGTGGTTACGGCTTCGGGGACAATCTTTTTTATATGGCTATATACCCATCGGAGTGGCATTAAAACTATCGTATGGACAGATACCCTTCAAACTATATGCCTGATATCGGCTCTGGTACTGATGGTTGTTCAGGTCTCCAGACAGTTGGATTTCAGTGCCGGCGATTTTATATATTCGATGGTACATTATCCGCATTCGCGCATATTCGTCTTTGATGACTGGCATTCGAAACAAAACTTTTTCAAGCAGTTCTTTAGCGGGATATTCATTGCCATTGTTATGACCGGGCTCGATCAGGATATGATGCAAAAGAATCTGACCTGTAAAAACCTGCACGATGCCAAGAAAAATATGTACTGGTACGGGATCGCATTTGTACCGCTCAATCTGTTGTTTCTTACATTAGGAGCCATGTTGTTGATGTTGGCATCAAAGAACAGCATTGCTTTACCGGCATTGTCCGATGATATATTGCCCCTGTTTGCAACTCAATACTTAGGACCGGTTGTTACGTTTTTGTTTGTGATTGGTATTATTGCAGCCGCCTTTGCCAGCTCCGATTCGGCTCTGGCTTCATTGACAACATCATTCTCAGTGGACATATTGGGAGTACAACAGATGGAACCAAAGGTAGCAGAACGTAAACGAAAGTATACCCATATCGGAATGTCCGTGGTTTTTGTCGTCATTATGCTTGTATTCAGAATGCTGAATAATAAAAGTATTATCGATGCGGTTTACACGATTGCTTCGTACACCTACGGGCCTTTATTGGGAATGTTTGCCTTTGGATTATTTACAAGACGAAAAATACGGGATAGAATGGTTCCCTTTGTTGCGGTGTCTTCCCCCTTCATTTGTTTTGGCATAAATTCCGTATCAACCGCTCTGTTCAACTACCCGTTAGGATATGAGTTGTTAATAATTAACGGGTCCATCACCTTTGGCGGAATGTATCTTCTGTCGTTGAATCGAGGGAATGTTGAAACGTTGAAATGTTGAATTGTTTGTAAAAACGATTAATAACACGAAGTAATAACTATCAATAACGCGTAGCAAATAACAATATAATATCGCCGAAGGCAAATAACGCGCAACAAATAACACGAAGTAAATAACTAACATAAAATGGAAATAAAATCTGCCGAATTCATTATCAGCAACACGGATTATCTGAAATGTCCCGATAGCCGTTTACCCGAATATGCCTTTATCGGGCGATCGAATGTGGGTAAGTCTTCACTCATCAATATGCTTTGCAACCGCAAGGATTTGGCAATGACATCTTCCAGGCCCGGAAAGACCTTGTTGATTAATCATTTCCTGATCAATAACAACTGGCATTTAGTGGATTTGCCAGGTTATGGCTATGCAACAGCCGGCAAGAAAATGCGTGACCAATTGCAGAAGATCATCGAAAGTTATATACTCAACCGGGAACAATTGACTTGCCTGTTTTTGTTGATTGATAGCCGTCATGAGCCTCAGAAAATTGATCTTGAATTTATGGAATGGTTGGGCGAAAACGGTGTTCCGTTTGCTATCGTGTTTACCAAACTCGATAAACTGAGTCATGCCATCGGTAAATCGAACACACAAGCCTATAAGGATAAACTGTTGGAACAATGGGAAGAATTACCGCCTATTTTTCTTACTTCCTCCGAAAAGCAATTGGGACGGGATGAAATATTGGGCTATATTGAAGGAATTAACAAGAACTTATAGGAAGTGGCAAGAAGTAAGAGTTTATGCTAGGCCAAATAGCAATTAATAACGCCGAAGGCAAATAACTATCAATAACGCCGAAGGCGAATAACCATCAATAACGAAGTAAATAACCTTTTCAGCAATCGTTTGCAATTTTAAATAACCAGTTTGTTTCAATTTTACGTATCTAATTCATAGAAAATTAATAAACTTGCCCGATCCTGTTTCTGGAAGGAATATTTATTAACCAAACAATTGATTTTAGTACTATGCTGAACATTCAAAAGAAGATGAACAATGCGTTCCTGGCATTGTTGGGATTGCCCGCCACGGCAGTCGGATTTGCGTTATCGACTCAAATTGCGACATTGAGTTGGATTTTATCCAAGAAATATGGATTAGATATTCATGATGTAGCTTTCGTGTGGCTGGCCGGCCCGATTGCCGGAATATTCGGGCAGGTTATTGTTGGATTGTTGAGTGATAATGTCTGGTTTATGGGTGGCCGACGTCGGCCTTTTATCATGATTGGCGGGATGGTCAGTACCGTTGCTTTTCTGGCACTGCCTCACATTCATGGCATCTCCAGAATTACCGGAATTGCAGACATTATTTTAATAGCCTCCATCATTGCGTTGTTTCTCGACTTGTCGGTGAATGTAACTTTTAATCCGGCTCGTTCCATTATTGCCGATTTAACTCCCGAAGGAAAAGTCCGTACCTCCGGTTATGTATGGATGCAGATTATTTCCGGATTCTTTGGAGTGCTTGCGTATTTTCTTTCCATGGTTTTCGGCAACGAATTGCTGTTATATATTGCTGCGGGAATAGTTTTTCTGACAGCTGTTTTCCCGATCTTGTTTATTCAGGAAAAGAGAGAACAGCCGGAAGCACAGGCTGCCGACAATGAAAAATTCGGTGTGTGGCAAATCATTAAAGAAATATATCCGCTTTACGGTTTCCTGACTTTTGGTGTATTCAGTTTGTTTTATCATTTCTTTCCCGAAATGCAACCTTTGCATAACCCTATTATAATAGCGGCATTGGCCTATTCGGTGATAATTGGTATTATCATAATCGTTCGTGGATTAAAGAATCCTTCGAATAAAAACGAGTTTCAGAAAATCATGCTGGCTCATTCCTTTACCTGGGTGGCATTTCAGAGCATGTTTATCATGTCGGGATTTTTTATTGAAAAACAAATACTTCCGAATATTAATATCTCAAGTGTTTCAGCCAACTGGTTTGCGGAGAAATTAACCGGTGTAACTCAAACATCCGATTCGTCCATAGGTAATATCGTTTCGCTTGGATTCTTTATCCTGAATCTGGTAGGAGCTATTTTTCCACTGATTCTACAGGCAATAGCTAAAAATATAGGCCGTGTAAAAACTTATATTGCCGCCTTATCTTTTTCGGTCATTGGCTATTTTTATGTAGCTTTTTTCAGTAAGGTCGAAGTCGACTTTTATATTGGGATGTTCCTGGTTGGTATCGGCTGGTCGGCAGTGATTTCTATTGTGTTTGCCATCATGAGCGAACGGGTGAACCCGGCTAAAATGGGCCTGTTTATGGGAGTGTTTAACCTGGCGGTAGTATTGCCCCAGATGATGAGCAACGGTGTTGCCAACATTATCAAAGAAACCGGAAATCATCAGTTGTTGTATATTTTCTGCGGATTGTTTGTTATGACTTCGGTTCTCTTTTGGATGTTCGTTAAAGAACCGGAATCATCAATCGTAAAACAAAAGATATCTTCGGCAGGACATTGATGAACTTACAATTTAATCATTTACTCCTGATAACTATCAGGATTGCAATTTTACTATTATCTTTGCGTAACAAAAAAATGCCGCAAAGATTTATAAAGGACTGCGGAGAAATCCAGCGGTTCTTTTTCTTTTAAATAAGTAAGTATGAAAAAATTGTCTCGCTTTACTTTCCTCCTTATCTTCTCTGTATGTTGTTTGGCTTCATGTTCTAATAAGCCCACTAAAATTGTAAATACTCAAACAACCGATACCCTGAACCTGAAATATGCCAGGGGTTTTTCCATTCGATATTTCCACGGTTACAAAGAAGTCATCGTATACAGTCCCTGGGTGAAAGGGACCGTTTATGCTCGCTATTATCTGGTAAAAGATCCGAATATCAAGACGCCGGTTGATGGTACCAGCGTGCTGATACCCTTGAAAACCATTGCTGCTACCTCGGTTACGCATTTCGAATTCCTGAGTTTGTTGGGCGAGATAACGACTATTAACGGCGTCTGTTCCCCGAAAATTATTTACAATAAAGAGATCAACAAACGGATAGGAGAGGGCCGGATTGCCGATCTGGGTGATGCATTCAGTATGAATGTAGAAAAAACCTTGCAACTAAAGCCGGGAGCAGTCATGATGAGCGGGTACAATCAAAACGATCCCTATGCCCAACGGGTATCGCAAGCGGGAATTCCGGTCATCTTCAATAATGAATGGATGGAAACATCGCTGTTGGCACGAGCCGAATGGATTAAGTTTGTGGGTGCGTTTTATGATAAAGAAAAACAGGCCGGCAGCATTTTTGCCGGTGTGGATAAACGCTATAACGATATAAAAGAAAAAGCGGCCCGCGTGAAAACAAAACCGAATATCATGGCGGGCTCCAATTTCCGCGGAACCTGGTATATGCCTTCGGGTCGTAACTTTATGGGAAAGCTCTTTGCCGATGCAGGTTCCAGTTACTTTTATGCCAATGACACTACAGCCGGAAGCCTG
>JAUZOM010000141.1 GCA_030706465.1 Bacteroidota bacterium
AAGTTGTTGTTTTCGGAGTCAGTGATTTTGCAAGTCAGGTGAGTTTTTATCTGAAACAAGATTCAGACTTTGAAATTGTAGCCTATACTGTTGATGCTGAATATAATCATGCTAAAACATTTTTAGGATTGCCGGTAGTAGATTTTGAAACAGTTCAAGCCAGCTATCCTCCGACCGATTATGCTATGTTTATTGCTATCGGTTACCATAAATTAAATAGTACGCGCACCAACAAATTCAACCAGGCAAAAGAAAAAGGTTATCAGCTTATCAGCTATATTTGCTCCCGGAATTCTTATTGGAATGATCTGACAGTAGGTGAAAATTGTTTTATCATGGAAGGCAATCTGTTTATGCAAAATGTAAGAATTGCTGATAATGTGATCATGGCTGTAGGTAACAAAATAGGGCATGATTCGGTCATAGAAGAAAATTGCTTCCTGACATCCAATGTTATGATGGGTGGCTTTTGCACCATCAAGAAAAATACGTTTATTGGATTAAGTGTAGTAATAAAGGATAAAACAACAATCGGTGAAAATAATATTCTTGGTGCCGGTGCTATCTTATTGAAAAATACAAAGAATGAAAGTTCATTCCTGACTAAGTCCACGCCATTGACACCCGATCCGAACAATTTCATTCAGGATTTTATATAGATCTTATGATTTGAAGCTAACAGATACATTATTAAATAGAAAAATAAAACTCAAAACAATGGACGCAACCGAATTTATAAAGAACTTTGCAGCACAATTCGACGATACCGATGCCTCTGAATTTACACTCGAAACCCGTTTCAGGGAACTGGACGAATGGTCATCATTAAACGCATTGGCTATTCTGAACATGATTGGTAAGAAGTATTCTGTATTTTTGAAACCTGATGAGATGAAACCAACAAACACCATTCAGGAATTATTCGATCTGGTGAATTCAAAAATCAGCTAAACTTTTATTCCTTTTATAGGTAATATTGACTTTTCAAAGTCAGGAGTCACTGATTTATCCCCAAACTCATAATTATGCATTGTGAATTATCAATTATGAATTAATTATGTTGAATCCATTTTCATTAGCAGGAAAGGCTATTTTGGTAACCGGTGCTTCATCGGGAATTGGAAGGGCTATTGCAGTTAGTTGCTCTCAAATGGGAGCAACCCTTATTATAACCGGACGCAATGAAACCCGTTTATCAGAAACATATTCTATGCTGGAAGGGGATAATCACCAACAAATTCCTGCAGACCTGACAAATGTAACCGAGTTGGATACGCTTGTTGAACGATTGCCTAAACTGGATGGACTGGTCAACAATGCCGGCATTGCAAAGCCGTTGGTCCTTCAGTTAACAGAAACTGAAGACGTAAATGAAGTCCTGCAAATTAATGCCTTAGTCCCGATACATTTAACCCGCCTGGTATTGCAAAAAAAGAAACTAAACAAAGGGGCTTCTCTGGTGTATATTTCATCCATCAACGGGAATAATTGTGCTTATATCGGAAGTTCCATCTATGCCGCATCCAAAAGTGCGTTAACCGGCTTTATGAAAGGTGTTGCGTTGGAACTGGCACCCCGGGGTATCCGCGCTAATTGTATTAATCCAGGAATGATTGAAAGCGATTTGTTGAAATCGGGTAGTATTGGGCAGGAAGAGCTCGAAAAGGACCGGTTGAAGTATCCCCTCAAACGTTACGGAAAACCCGAAGAAGTGGCGTATGCTGCTGTTTATTTGCTATCTGATGCTACTCAATGGATAACGGGTAGCAACTTGTTAATAGATGGAGGATATACGTTGCAGTAATTGGTTGATTGGTTAATTAGTTGATTGGTTGAAAAGGTTATTTGATGAGTTGTCAAGTACCAGGACAGAGAAATAAAATTCAAATGAAATGAAGGCATATATAAAAGCAATATCGTATTATTTACCGGAACAGGTAGTTACGAACGAAGATTTGGTAAAGGATTTTCCTGAATGGACGGTTGAAAAGGTTGCCGGAAAAGTAGGAGTACATCAACGGCATATAGCTTCGGAATCTGAAACAGCTTCCGATATGGCTACAAAGGCCTCTGAGAAACTTTTTTCAGAACACGACATTGATCGCTCAATCGTCGATTTTGTATTACTTTGTACCCAGAGTCCTGATTATTTTTTACCCACCTCAGCTTGCTTGATTCAGAATCGATTGGGGTTATCCACTTCGTGTGGTGCATTGGATTTTAATCTGGGTTGCTCCGGTTTTGTATACGGCTTATCGCTAGCCAAGGGACTGATTGCCGGTGGAATTGCTAAAAATGTATTACTACTTACTGCTGAAACCTATTCCAAGCATATTCATCCAAAAGATAAAGGAAACCGGACTATCTTTGGAGATGCTTCTTCTGCTACATTGATCTCAACAGATGGTTTTGCTTCCATAGAAGATTTCAGTCTTGGAACGGATGGTCGTGGGGCCAAAAATCTGATCGTTAGAAAAGGAGGTCTTCGTCAGCCGAATGCCTCAGGTGATTTAATGTTTGATGCGGCTGGAAATCCGTCTTCATCAGACTATTTGTATATGAATGGGGGAGAGATATTTAATTTTACAGCCGAAGCCGTGCCGGTATTAGTGGAGCAGGTATTGGAAAAGAATCATCTTTCAAAAGAGGACATTCAGTTGTTTGTATTTCATCAGGCCAATAAATACATGATGAACTATCTTCGGAAATTAATTGATATAGACCTTGACAAGTTTTACTTTTTTCTTGAAAACGTCGGGAATACTGTGTCTTCAACTATTCCAATTGCGTTGGCTGAAGCACAAAAGGAAGGAAAACTTCAAGGGAATGTTTTAATTGCCGGCTTTGGGGTCGGCTATTCCTGGGGGGCTACCGTGCTGAAAATAATTGAGCAGTGATCAGTTGGCAGTTATCAATTATTGCATCAATAAATCAGAATATTACCTCCTCTCGTCATCATTTCTATTATGAGAATATCCGGAAAGCATCAATCCAATAAACTTAACAAGACCCGGTTGCTTCTTGGTTTGTTGTTGATTGCTTCTCCCTGGATAGTCTTATCTTTTACCACCGGTATAGTTGCCCACCAATCCGTATTTAATTCAGTGCCCTGTTGGTCCGACGAACTGGCCTACTGGCATGAAGTGTTGTCTTTTAGTCAGAAAGGGTTTAACTTCGGTTATTACAGCATGAATGAGGCAATACCCAACTACTTATCGTTTGGGTCGCATGGCTTTGGGTCAGTTTCAGTATATGCTTTATTCGGAAGGATTTTTGGCTGGAAAGCTTGTTCCATGGTTCTTGCCAATGCTTTTTTTATTTCCCTGGCATTTTTGTCTTTGATTACTTTCATTAAAATATCCTCAAAGAATTTGCTTTTAATTCTGGTTTTTACGTTGACATATACACCACTAGTTCTTTTCTCTTCCACCTCAATGTCTGAGCTGTTAAACTATTCGGTATTAATAATGTATGCTGGTTTGCTGTATGCCTATTTTTTAAAGGGGGGGAGGAATTTGCTTGTATCTCTGCTCTTGTTTTGTACGGCAATTTCTTTTATCCGGATCATCTACATTATTTTTTTCCTGCCTGTATTATTCAAAAGGGGAAATGCATTTAAATTTGATGTGAAGTTTCTGGTATCATTCGTTCTATGGATTGTTTTTAGTGGTTTGTTGTTTTTACTAAACAATTTATTTGTCTCTCCCTATCCCGATTCTTTCTTAAATGAGTTGTTTAAAAGTAACAGTTTTACAGAATTTGTCACTAATTTTGCAATTCATTTCGTGCAAAATACCTGGAATTTAATAAACCCCGTCTCAGAAAATAGTATTCAGGTTTTACAACGGTATTTTGTGATTTTTGTTTGTTTGTATAGTTTGTTTAAATCCAACATAATACAATCAAGATTACGAAAGATTGAATTCGATTACTTAATTGTATTTTTAATTTTGTTTCTATTTCTGCTGATCAATATAGCAGCTTACGATGTTTTCGATTGGAGGGATTATCGTGTCTTGGCTCCCGTCCTTTTTGGATGTATTGTGTACCTGGTCTTGAACGGGAAAAGCAAAGCGGTATATGGCCTTATGGCTTTTAATATAATTGGAATCGTATTTCTGTTCATGTCTCCTCAGGTTATGCAATCATTTAATAAAGGCAGGTATAATAATAAAACAGTAGAAAATGACTTGTTAAGCCATATTGAATATACTGCCCATCCTAAATCACGATTTGAAAATACAGTTATTGTACAGCAGTTTAATACCGAAACGGTCTTAAATATCCCTGCAGGAATCGGAATTAGCTATTCAGATGTTTTATCCGATAACCTGAAATCGAAATATATATATTCAGATAAAAAGTTGAAATTATTGACCTATGAAGTAATTGATTCTAATCATTCAGGCTATTTATATAAAAGAAAGACCCCAAGCCCCTAAAGGGGATGTGTTTATACAAATAAAAGATAGCTAAAACCATTAATAACAACCAATAACTTACTATAAACTACCTACTAAAATGATTCCCTTCAATAAACCCTATCTTACAGGTAAAGAAGCGCATTACATGTACGAGGCTGTCTTTACAGGCAAATTGTCCGGTAACGGCATGTTTACACAGCGTTGCCAGACCTATTTTGAACAGCGTTATGGATTCCGCAAATGCCTGTTGACCACGTCCTGCACCGATGCGTTGGAAATGGCCGCCATCTTGTGCGATATTCAACCCGGAGACGAAGTTATCATTCCAAGTTATACATTTGTATCAACGGCTTTAGCTTTTGTCCGTCAGGGTGCAAAGATTGTTTTTGCCGATAGTCAGGCTGAACATCCTAATATTGATGCAACTAAGATCGAATCGCTTATCACGTCGAAGACAAAGGTTATTGTTCCGGTTCATTATGCCGGCATGGCTTGCGACATGGACCAGATTATGGCTCTTGCAGCTAAATACAATTTATTGGTGGTGGAAGATGCTGCACAAGCAATAGATTCCTATTACCTCGCCCCTAATCCATCTTCTTTAGGAGAGGGGGACAAACGTCCCCTTGGCTCTATCGGTCATTTGGCTGCTTTCTCTTTCCACGAAACGAAGAACATTATTTCCGGTGAAGGCGGTATGCTGGCAATTAACGACGAACGGTTCATTCATCGGGCGGAAATAATCTGGGAGAAAGGTACCAATCGTGCCGAGTTTTTCCGGGGTGAAGTCAATAAATACGGTTGGGTGGATATAGGCTCTTCCTTTTTGCCATCCGAAGTCATTGCAGCCTTCTTATGGGCGCAGATTGAACATTTGGACGAGATTCAAAACAAAAGGAAACAACACTGGAACAAATACTACGAGGCTTTAAAACCTCTTGCTGATAAAGGTTTTTTCAGTGTTCCCCTGATTCCTGAACAGGCCACCAACAATGCACACATGTTTTATCTGGTCTGTCCTTCCCTTGAGGAGAGAACGAAATTAATCAAGACCTTAAAGCAAAACGATATACTGGCAGTATTTCATTATCTGAGCCTGCATAGCAGCCCGTATTATGCTGAAAAACATGACGGACGGATACTGGCCAATTGCGATATGTTTGCCGACTGCCTGGTCCGGTTGCCGCTGTTTTATGAGCTATCCGATGAGAATCTGGATAAGATCATTAAAACGATAAATTCTCATTATAGTTTATAATTAATGATGTAGAGCCGGTGGTCAATAATCTATAGTTGGCTTTCAGAAATTGTTACCTTGTCACATCATTATTACATCATTAAATTATCACCTTATTATACCATGAACAGAAACCGTATAATACTACCTATCCTTTTTTTGCTTTTATTTGCCGCCTATTATAGTCTGTTAAAGATAATTCCCGCTGATTATAACGACATCCACGATCATGCAGCCTTTGCCCGCCAAATGTGCACCGGAGCGATTCCCTATACCGGGAACTTTCTGGTCTATCTGTTGGTCAACCTGTTTTCTTTTTTTAGCGCTAAGGTAACTCCTACCGAAATCAGTCTTTGTGGTTTGCTGGCTTTGGCCGGTGTATACCGGTTTTACTTATCACAGAAAAAGATTACATCGGTCATCGAGATGGATAACCGGTTTTCATCAAATTATTGGTTTATTGCTTTACTGTCATTAAGCCTGTTATTTGTTTTTGCCATTCCAATCCCGAGTTATCTTTCGGATGATAAATTCATGTATATTGGCAATTATGTTCCTACTGTGTGGCATAATTCCACGATTCTTTTTTTATTCCCGTTTGCCTTGTTGCTATTCGAACAGTCATACAAACAATTGAGAGACTATAGCGGCAAAAGGAATATCGGGATTTTCCTTTTAATTTTGCTGAATTTATTTATTAAACCCAGTTATTTCTTTGTTTTTGTTTGTGTTTATCCGATCTTGTTGTTGTCAAAATATAAACTGAAGAAAGAATTCTGGTATAGCATTGTACCGTTGGTTGTTGGCTTTTTCTTTCTGATCGGGGAGTATTGGATTATTTATAAAACGGGAACCCCTTCCAGTAAAGTAGTAGCATCGTCGGTTGTGTTCTTGCCTTTTTACCGGAATCCTGAATTTGCCGATTTAGGGTTAATCCCGGTAAGCATGCTTTTTTCATTGCTTTTCCCGGTGCTTTACACCCTGATTAATCTGCCGAAACTACTCAAAAGCCAGTTGTTCTGGTATATTTTCCTTTCGTTGGTCGCTTCTGTACTTATCTTTTTCTTTATTTCCGAATCAGGCCCCCGGGCGGCACACGGCAATTTCTATTGGCAAATTGTTATTTGTACCTGGTTCTGTTTTTTTGTAGCCCTGTTGTCCTTACTGAAAGATTTCAAGTTTGAAGGTAACACGTTTAAAAATTGGTTCCTGGCGTTGGTGTTTGCTGTACATGTCATCATGGGAATTCTTTATTTTGTAAAGATACTGGTTACCGGAAGTTACTATTGAAATGAATAAGGACTCATTCATTTTGATATACGAAGATGAATAAAAAACTCCCCGATACACATTCGTACCGGGGAGTTTCTATTATCTTGAACCCCCTTTAGGGGGCAGGGGGTCATTTATTTTGCCATTTCAATAGCCACAGCCACTTGTACAGTAGCTCCAACCATTGGGTTGTTACCCATGCCCAGGAATCCCATCATTTCCACGTGAGCTGGAACAGAGGAAGAACCTGCAAATTGGGCATCACCGTGCATACGGCCCATGGTATCGGTCATACCGTAAGAAGCAGGACCTGCAGCCATGTTATCCGGGTGAAGGGTACGGCCGGTACCGCCACCTGATGCAACCGAGAAGTATTTTTTACCTTGTTCGATACATTCTTTTTTGTATGTACCGGCTACCGGGTGTTGGAAACGGGTTGGATTGGTTGAGTTACCGGTGATGGATACGTCAACACCTTCAGCGCGCATAATAGCAACCCCTTCGCGAACGTCGTCCGCACCATAACATTTTACGGCAGCACGGGGTCCGTCAGAGTAAGCTTTGGTTCTGACTGTTTTCAGTTCACCTGTAAAGTAATCGAAGTCGGTTTGTACATAGGTAAAACCGTTGATGCGGGAAATGATCATAGCAGCGTCTTTACCCAATCCGTTCAGGATGACGCGCAATGGTTCGTTACGCACTTTGTTGGCCGATAAAGCGATACCAATAGCACCTTCGGCAGCAGCAAATGATTCGTGTCCTGCCAGGAAAGCAAAACATTTTGTTTCGTTGCGAAGCAACATGGCAGCCAGGTTGCCGTGACCTAATCCTACTTTACGGTCTTCGGCTACTGAACCAGGGATACAGAAAGACTGCAAACCGATACCAATAGCTTCTGCTGCTTCTGCTGCGCTTTTAGCTCCTTTTTTGATCGCAATGGCAGCACCTACTACGTAAGCCCATTTTGCGTTTTCGAAAGCGATATTCTGGATAGATTCACAAATTTTATAAGGGTCGATGCCTTTGGCGTCACAAATTGCTTTGGCTTCGTCGATATCTTTGATACCGTATGTATTAAGAGCCGCATTGATCTTGTCGATACGACGGTCATAACTTTCAAATAATGGCATATTATTTAGTAATTGAGTTAATTGGATAATTTGTTAATTGGTTTTGTAATTGTCAATTGTCAACTGTCAATTGCCAACTATTCTTGACGTGGATCGATATATTTTGCAGCATTTGCAAAACGACCATACGTACTGGTAGATTTTTTCAATGCTTCGTTAGCATCTACTCCTTTTTTTACTAAGTCCAACATAGGGCCTACGCGTACGAATTCATATCCGCAAGCTTCACCGTCTTCGTCCAATGCCATGCGGCTGATATAACCTTCGGCCAATTCCAAATAACGGACACCTTTTTTGTTGGTGCTGAACGTTGTTCCAACCTGCGAGCGCAAGCCCTTCCCTAAATCTTCAAGTCCGGCACCGATAGGCAGCCCACCTTCCGAGAAAGCCGATTGTGTACGTCCGTAAACGATTTGAAGGAATAATTCCCGCATAGCCACGTTAATGGCGTCGCATACCAGGTCGGTATTCAGGGCTTCCAACAGCGTCTTGCCAGTCAGGATTTCAGCAGCCATGGCAGCCGAGTGAGTCATACCGGAACAACCGATTGTTTCGACCAATGCTTCTTCAATAATACCTTCTTTCACATTCAACGTCAGTTTGCAGGCTCCTTGTTGTGGGGCACACCAACCAATCCCGTGAGTCAACCCTGAAATATCTTTGATTTCTTTTGATTTTACCCACTTGCCTTCTTCAGGTATGGGCGCAGGACCATGGTTAGGACCTTTTTTAACAACACACATGTGTTCTACTTCGTGCGAATAAATCATACTTTTCTTAATTAGTTAATATAATGTTAGAATAGAAATTTCCCAAGTTGAATTTGACCGCAAAAGTACGTTTTTTTTGCGGTTTAACAATGCAACTGATACATTAAAGTACGCTTAATATTGAACATTTTCCCCGGAAAGGTGTTAAGTTTGCAGTGGTTTTGTAAAGATATTTCCGGGTTTTTATTTAATATGAAAAATATGCTTAATTTTCATAGAATTAATAGCGTGAATGACCCTTACTTTTCTAAATTATTCAATTTATATACCCTTGCTTTTCCCCCTTCGGAGCGAAGGTCGTGGGCGGCTATGGAGTACGAGTTGAGTTATGAGAAGCGGTTTTATGCCCATGCCCTGATTCAGGACGATCTGTTTGTCGGCCTTTTCAATTATTGGACCTTCGACCGTTTTTTTTATATCGAACATTTGGCTGTAAGTCCTAAGTTGCGGAGCCGTGGAATCGGAAGCGAAGCCATGAAGGTTTTTATGAGCCAGGTTAAATTGCCCGTTGTCCTGGAAGTGGAATTACCAAACGATATGGTGGCCAGCCGGCGTCTTCACTTTTATGAGCGGCTTGGATTTACCATTTTATCCCATAGCTATGCCCAACCTCCTTACGAAGGAAATGGTTTTTTTATGCCGGAATTAATCATGTCGAATGATATTCACTTTGCCAACTCACATTTCGAGATGATTAAAGAAACGTTGTACGATCAGGTCTATCACTACGAACACTCGATCGATAAAAATACCGTCATGGAAGATTGAAAGATAATCACCCTTCGTTTAAGAATCTCCAGGTCAGCCAGATCAATCCTCCTGATCCGGTTAACAGTGATTTTTCATCAATCTGAAAAGAGGAACTGTGCAATCCGCCGGTGTGGGCATTTGTTTCGGCCTTCACACCAAAACGGTAAAAGGAGCAGGGGTACTTTTGGGTGAAAAAGCCGAAGTCCTCAGAGGTCATGCGCATTTCCAGGTTTCTTATATTTTCTTCTCCCACCCATTCGGCGGCGAAACTGCGTGCCCTGGCCGTTATTTTTTCATTATTGACTACACAGGGATATCCCTCCGGAATATCGATGTCAGCCGTGCAGCCATACGCGGCACACGTTTCCGCTATAATTCGCCGGATATGGTTTTTCCCTTCATTGCGCCATCTTTCGTCCACCGTACGGAATGTCCCCGAGAGAAGCACTTCATGCGGAATAACGTTCGTTGCTCCGTCTGCTATTAGTTTGCCGAAAGTAAGCACCATGGGCGTAAGCGGATGGCAAAGCCGGCTACTGACCTGTTGGAGCGAAACAACGGTTTGCGAAGCTGCCAGTACGGTGTCGTTTACCAAATGCGGCAAAGCTCCGTGTCCCCCCTTTCCGTGTATTTTCACATGGATTTCATCAGCCGAAGCCATGATCATTCCGGGCAGGAAACATAGTGTCCCGGTCGGGAAGTCGACTGAAACGTGTTGGGCAAGTATGATTTCAGGTTCCAGTTCCCCGAAGAGTCCATCTTCGAGCATACAATGTGCGCCGCCGGGTGCTTTTTCTTCACCGGGTTGAAAAATCAGCAGGACTGTTCCCTCAAAATCGTCCCGGAGTTGTTGCAGTACCTTGGCAGCCCCCAGCAAACAGGCCGTATGCGCATCATGGCCGCAGGCATGCATTACATTTTCATTCGTTGATTTCCAGGGAAGATCAACTTCTTCATTCACGGGCAATGCGTCCATGTCGGCACGGAGTGCAATCACTCTTTTGGAGTGGTTCCTGCCTTCTATTTTTCCCAATATGCCGTTACCGCCAATATTGGCGCGAAAGGGAATGCCCATTTTGGTAAGTTCGTTCTGTACAAACCGGGCTGTTTCAAACTCCTGAAATGACAGTTCGGGATGTGCATGAAGATGACGATAACAACCTACGACATAATTGAAATTCTCAGTTGCCAGTTTTTGAATAGTTGCCTTCATAAAGTTCCGTATTTTAGATACTGCAAAAGTAATCTATTTCAGTCATAGAACTGATACTTTGATTCATTCTCTTTTCGTTCGGATTATTTTGGTCTGAAATCTTTGGGCTCCACAACGTTTTAGGTGGGTACTGTAATTTCAACAGGGGCAGGTATCGACTCCCTGGAAGCTTTTAATTCCGCTGTTGCAGTACCCAAAACAACACGGAACGTTGAAATTTGATAATTGAGCTTTCTCCGATAAGTCTGCTTATCAAAAAGTATGCTAAGAAACAATTATGCAACCTGCTGTTTTTGAGTTGTTTATT
>JAUZOM010000142.1 GCA_030706465.1 Bacteroidota bacterium
ATAAATCACCGGCGTGGGATTAAAAGATGAGCCGGTAGTATAAAAATCATTACCCACCTGAGTTAAGGTACAATCGGAATGATCACCGGGGATAACGGGATTGGTAAATGTTTTAGTGGAAAAAGTCTGACCAAATACAGGTAAAAAATGTAACAACAAACTTGCAACGTTAATTATAATTATTTTTTTCACTGGCAAAAATTTATAAATGTAACAATTTCAATATATTAGAAAAGGACAAAAGGACTTAAAATTCCATTACAATTAAATTCAGGCATATATATTTGTACTTATAATATCAACTTCTTATTCGGAGTAAAACCACCTTTTTAATTTTTTCAGTCTGATATTTACATCCAAATTTCATGAAAGGTTTATGTATTTGATATTATGAAGAACAACACAAGTTTGTTAAGGCACTTTCCAAAACAGACACCCTTAAGGGGCAATAAGAAAACCATCTATACATGCATTAATCTTTTGACTGCATTAAACAATTCGGGCAAATCACAATAACATTTGATAATATTATAAAAACAGAAGAAAGCTCCGAAATATGAGCTACAAGAAAAATATCATATTATAGACATAAATATTTAAAGGATATTTAATCCTTCAGACATAAAGAAGAAATAGAATTATTCAAATTTTCTTCAGTGGCATAATCATTTTGAATTGTAAGAATTCAAACGACGCCACCGAAGAAAATAAGACATAAATTAAGATGCTAATTTTAAAACAAAAAGAAAATCTTTATCATATAAAGAATCATTACTTTTTAAGTACAGTATAGTATTCAGGAGCAACAGCTCTGTCACGAACCACAAAGGTATCTTTGGTGGCATATTTTAAGTTGCTGTAATTTTTAAATGCTACACTATAATCTAAATAAAGTCCATCTCGATCATATCCACCTATGCTGTTTTTTTCACCTTTTGATACGAACTTACCGGTACCGGAGATGTCAAAATTAGCAGAATTACTGCTAACAGTACAGGTCCCATCGTTGGCAAATGTCAAAACCAAATTAAAAGCGACATTATTTCCCGAAACTTTAATAGTTAATGGCACAGTAACAGAAGTCAATGAAAGTGTTGAAATTTTTACAACATCGTCATTTTCTACATACTGAGGATGACGAACCGATGTGCTTACTGTTCCATCAGCCTGAGTAATTTGATCTGTACCTCTTCTCAAATAATTACCATGCCAAGGATTGACATATTTAACAGCATAAAAAACAAAATCCTGCGGTTTTACACTCCAGTTAGCATCCACACAACGATTGGGATTATCAACTACCGATTTACCCTGAAGAATAGAATCTGTGCCCTGTACTTTAGTCATTACCAATGGAATGACATAAGTATTGACTAAAGATTGTGGATCAGCAAAGAAAGCATCGGTTAATTGAACTTCCACTCCCCCCATAATACTTCCAGAGGGAATAGTTATCTGATTGGATGCCAATTGATAATAATTTGAAGGCATAGGAAGAACTTGCGAACCACTTGTTTCTCCACTATTAAAATAAATACCATTGCAAAGTGTTTCATCTACCTTAAAATCTATTACGATGTTCTTAGTATTTGAATAAGCCCCCCCCATGGTGGCTTTAATCAAAACTTTATGCTGATTATCGATAGAATTATCCACAAACAAATCATCACCAAGTTCTACAGTTCTTGCAGGATAGGGATTGGCAAAATAGACAGTCTGATAGTTGAAATCAGGAAAAGAAATATCCTCATTTTTGCAGGAAGCCAGCAAACCAATCAACATCGATATCCCCAATAAAATCTTATTCGTTTTCATATCTTATTAAAAATTTAAGAGTTAATTCAATAATTACTTCCATCCTTTATTCTGAACCAGATTATTATATTTAAGAATTTCCGAATAAGGTATAGGACCGTAATACATATAATCCTGATATGAACGTATTTCAACATTATCAATAGGAGAATAAACATTAGCATTGACATCCATACCACGGGTAGTCTCGTTCAAATTTACTTTCCAACGACGGAGATCCCAAAAACGGAAGCTTTCGAAGCAAAGCTCCAGACGACGCTCATTACGAATCAGCGCACGCATCATCCCTGGATCTGAGGAGCTTGAACATTCGTCCAAATAAGGATCAGTTCCATTTATTCCTAACCCAGCTCTCTTACGAATCGCTTTAATAATATCGTAAGCCGAATAAGCATGGCTACCTGTTCCTTTAGGCCCCCATGCCTCATTGGCAGCCTCAGCGTAATCCAAGTACATCTCTGTATACCGGATACGAGGATTATAATGAGTTTTTCCAGAAGTCGAAGCCGGATTACGGTTAACATCCATACGTAAACGTTTCTTCATATAGTAACCAGTACGAGTGGAAGTTTCTTTTACATTGATCCCGTCATCAGTACCCGAAGTACTACCGGTGTAAATTACAGAATTTGAAACACCTTCTTTGCTACCATTATAAATAATATACTTTGCAAAACGTGGATCTCGCCCGGCATAAGGGTTGGATGAATTATAACCACTCTTGGTGTTATCAGAATAATCGATAGGATAACCATTGGCCATAGGAAAAGCATCTACGAGATTTTGGGTAGGATTCATATATCCTTTACCAAAAAGTGAAGGCGGGAAATTTTGAGATTCCTGATCCCCATTATTCGTAGCAAGATTCTCTCTCCATATTATTTCAGCCGGATTGGAGCCATTGCTCAGTCCATCAATCTCAGAAGTATTCGTATAGTAAGTAACACCATTTGAAACCAAACCATTGACGCCTCCCTTATAGTCAATTATTTGCGCAGCATAGTCGGCAGCATCAGCCCAGGTTGAAGTATTAGAAGGGTCTTGAAAAGCAGGGCTGGCAGCAAGCAAAGCTGTCCTTACGCGAAATGCTTTTGCAATCAATCCATTGAATAACTGACGGGAATACTGTCCCATCACTCTGTTATAGACTGCCAGATTTGTTGTAATTGACTGGTAACGAGCAGGAACCTGGGCGTTTGAAGCTAAATCATTATATTCCAGAGGTAATTTAGCTTCTGCACTGTCCAAATCCTGATAAATCTGCTTCACACAGGCAGCAAATGTAGCCCGAGGGGTATTAAAGTCGGCATTAGGCCCCATGAATTTATTAAGAATAGGACCCCCCATCAATTTACCATCATCCGTAAATCCGGCGTGTGAACGTAACAGATAGTACATAAAAAGGGCACGCAAACCATAAGCTTCTCCTTTCATTCTGATACAAAATAGTTTCGATGCAGCAGGATCAGCTGCCCAATTTACACTGTCGGCATGTTCAAGGAAGAGATTGATATACTGTATGGCACCATATGCAGTCCATTGGTTCATGGGATTATTACTTGCAGTCCATGAACCTAAAGCCATTTTTAAGTAGCTATTACTTTTCTGATTAGTTACTGCATCGTCTGTTGCATAATCACTATTATCATAATAAGTAGGAATGGTTCTATATACATTAACAAGGAACCCTTGAGCATAGCTCGCATCGGTGTACATTTGGTCCATAGTCTTGAAATTTTCAGAAGCCGGAGTAAACAGATCATCACAACTTGAAAGTATCAGAGCACATACCAAAATAAATAATATATTCTTTTTCATTTTCATACACATTTAATTATTCATTAGAAAGAAGCCTTGACGCCTAAATTAAAGAAACGGCACTGAGGAGCACTTCCTATATTTGTTTCCATCAATTTACGTTCTTTGGATATAGTTAGCAGACTTTCTCCGCTGAAATACACGCTCAAAGCATGAACAAATGATTTATTTAGTATACTTTCATCTAAATCATACGTAAGTTGTACTCTTGACAGGTCAAAGCGGTTAGTCTTGTACATCCAGAAAGTAGAATTTTGGAAATCATTACTATTATCTGTTGTAGTTAAACGTGGATAAGTAGGTGTATTTTTAGTCGCTTCAGTCCAACGGCCCCAAACAACATCGGAATATTTACTACTACCCTTTACCCAATAATAGGAGTTGTTTTTAAAGCCGATAGCGCCCCTGTTTCCCGTCCCCATGGCGAAAAGAGTAAAGTGTTTCCACTTTAAAGTAACATTTACACCGTATGTATATGGAGAAGCGGACCAACCATTATGACCAAGATTAACCTGATCTTTTGAATCTACAACGCCATCATTATTAACATCCTTATATTTTAAATTGCCAGGTTTTGCAGTTCCAAAAGTCTGTTGCGCATGATTGTTGATATCATCCTGGTCCTGAAAAAATCCTTCGCAAATGTATCCCCAATAAGAATCCAAAGGCTTGCCAGCACGATTCTGGTATGCATCCTGATAGGTTTCATCTCTGCGAACCGCTTTAGTTGTAAGATACATTCCGCTAAATCCCAAAGAAGCATCTACCTGTCCAATCTTTTTATTAAGGTTAAATGTAAAGTCTACTCCGGTACGCCGATCTTTATTGAAGTTCAAGTAAGGTAAAAATGAATAATCCCAACTGGAGTAATATAAAGGATAAATTGTAGAAGAGCCCTGAGTCAATAAACCATTAGTATTTTGTGTAAAATAATTAGCATCCAAGGTAAATAAATTATTTAAAATAGATGTATTTAATCCTGCACGAAATTCCTCACGCTGAATGAAAGTCAAATCAGAGTTATTCCCACGTTTAGAACCGGTTGTCCAACCGCCGGCAGCACCATCTCTCCATTGATACCATCCGCCTTTATTGTCAAAATACCCTTGATACATGTAATAGTCGGAGATATCAAGATCCTGGTGCAAATTTGAATACGAAGCCGTCAGCATTAAATTGTCAACAAAATTCACATTATCCTTGAAAAAATTCTCTCCACTTATACGCCAACCTAAAGAGATGGCTGGAGAAAATACATTACGGTTTTTTACAGGCAATTTAGCTGAATGAACTTCAGCACCAGCGAACTCGAAGTAATATTTATGTTTGTAATTGTAGGCAGCCTGAGCCCCCAGATTCACATTACTGAGACTATGATATTGGCTGCTTGAATGATCAGCATCATTAGAGACACGGTTTTGATAGCCCCATCCAATCAAGGCAGCTGAGACATAGTGATCTTGAGCAAAAGTACGGTTATAATTAAACTGTGAAGTAACAGACATAGTTTGAGTAAAGGAAGAATTACCTATATATTCATTGGTCGAGTTACCGTCTGTATTATACTTTTTTAATGCAGTAATCGTGTCTTGACCATTTCCATTTGACCATGTGGGTTGATAAACGGCATAACCAACTTTCCAGGCTTCGGAATAATTGTCTGTATAATCCATACTATAAGCTGTTTTAAAAGACAATCCTTTGAGAATCATTCCCAGATCAGCCTCCACATTTACATCAAACATAAGAGTACGATTCTTATTTTTACTATAGCCTGCCACCAACATATCAGAAAAAGCATTTGTCTGATCAGTGGAAGTTCCGCCAAGAAGATATTGTCCGTTAATTAAATGGTTACTATTTTCAACTATCGTTTGAAGGGAGCTATTGGAAGGATTAAGCATATTAATTGGAATCAGAGGGGTTAGCCAGTTTGGACGTAACGTTGCAGAAGTACCCCAAAAATCACCTCTTCCGGTATAATTATCAGAAAAAACGGCAACAGCATTGGTTGAAGCCTTGAGCCAACTTGTAAGATTCATGTCAACATTAGCTCTTACATTGAAGCGTAAATCATCATTATTCTTCTGATAACCATACTTCATCAAACTATTGTTATAAGATAATCCAAAGTTTGTATAATAACGGGTACGATCATTTCCACCGGAAATTTCACCCGTGATATCAGATTTATTATAAGCTTTTTTCAGATAAGTTGAATTGAAAAAGTCTATATCCGGATATCTGTAAGGATCTGTACCTGCGCTCGTATTATCAATCAGGCTCTGGCTATATTGTTGAGCGATACCATCATTGGTGCATGCCTCATTATAAAGCGTCATATAATCAGCAGCATTCAAATAGTTTGGATAACGTTTAGGTACATAAAGCCCTGTATTCGCACGGATTTCGATAGTTAATGGTTTGTTTAGCCCTCTTTTTGTGGTAATAAGAACAACACCCTTAGCTGCCTTGCTTCCATAAAGAATGACAGCGCTTCCACCTTTCAATACAGTGATGGACTCAACTTCCGAGAAACGAACATCTGAGGCATTACGGGGAACTCCATCCACCAATACCAAAGGAGCTTGTCCCCAAATATTTCCGTTATAGCCTCCCACAAAGCTCTGGAGACCATCAAGACTATAAGTTGCAAAATTCTTTTTCATCAATTCAGATGCATTGACAGAAGAAACTCCACCTAACAAATTTTCTCTGGCAACCTTTCCAAAAGCAACATTTACAAGACTGTCTTTCTTTTCCTGCGCCTGTATATTTGTCAAGTTTAAAAGTGACATGGCGAAAAGAACATAGCAGACATTTTTTATATTTTTCTTCATTTTATTGCTAGTTTAAAATTAAACAGTAATTACCTGCAACAATCAACTAATCTGACTTTGCGCGATAATATTCCTATTACCATCCCGGGTTCTGAGTGAACTCTTTATACATATTCACATCCGATTTCAGGAAGGGGAACCAGTAGTGTCGCTGTCCCAAATGTCTTTCAAGCAATACAGTTTCCCTGAAATTTTTCAAATGTCCGTTTTGTGGATTTTGATATAAAGTACTGTTAGGAACATCGCCGGCACGGTCAAAGTCAACAGACATTTTTAAAGTATAAGGCTTTTCTGTCAAAAGTAACCATCTGCGTAGATCTACAAAACGATGACCTTCAAATGCCAATTCAACAGCACGTTCCCGTCTTACTTCACTCATGAAATCATCGGAATTGCCAAGAAACTTTTTATCCACATGCCCCACACCAGCTCTGTCACGGATTTTATTTATAGCATCTTCAGCAGAAAGAGTGTAACCATCCGCCATACTCTTTGGAGAGCCATAACCCTCGGCGGTTGCCTCAGCATACATCAGATAAACATCTGCCAAACGCATAAAACTGATTACTACTGTATTATTATCTTTATAGCCATCATAATCGTTCATCAATTTTGAAACAAATTTAGAGCTCATATATCCGGTAAGTACGCCTTTGGGTCCATTAGATGTTCTATAAAGTCCACCGGTGTAAAGACTTGCGTACTGTTGATTTTCTGACAATTTCCCAGTAGAGTTTAAACAACATTTAGCTCCGTCAATTACGATATCGTTATAAAAACGTGGATCCCTGTTTTTCCATGGGTATTCAGGATCATAGCCAGATTCCGCATCTTTTGTTAAAGGATCTGTAATAGGAAGACCATTGGCCATCCCATAATTATCTACATAATTAGCGGTTGGATAAACCTTTATACCCGAAGCGTTAATAGTCATAGGACGGTAGTCATTCACCTGGTTCCAACGAAAACGGCCACCAGATCCAGCCAAATTTTCAAGAAAAATAGCTTCTTTTAACCCCGGGATTTTACCATTCTGATTGTAGGTATAAAACAACTTCGAATAATTGGCAAAGTCAGCCAGTTCATAACGATGGGTAGAATCGTTAAGGTGCAGAGCCAGAGCGAATGCATCAGCCGATTTTTTACAATAGGATTTATTATATGATTTATCACCGGTTGAAACACTATTCATCAAAGGACTGCCCGCCCAAAGAAGATCCTTGCCCAAATAAGCCAGCGCCATAATTTTGTTGATTCGAAAATTGTTGTTTCCTAACGTAGTCTGCCCTGTAGTTGTTTGATCCCAGTCTATAGGAAGCAAATTAGCAGCTCTCTGGAAATCTTTAGCTGCACTGTCAGCAGTAGCCTGGTAAGTCAATCGGGGAAGTTTCAGTACCTGATCGGCCGGTAAGACCATATTAATATAAGGTAATCCTCCCCAATACTGCATAAGCATAAAATGGAACCATCCTCTAAAGAAATACAATTGTCCGGCAATGAGATTTTTTTCTTCATCGGTAGCATCAGTCAGTTTGTCCAGATTTGCGATTCCTATATTTGTTTTGCGGATACCGTACCAACTCAATCCCCAAAGATTTCCTTTGTCTGCATTAGCCTGTGAGGAAGGATTTCCTCCAGTTTTGAACCAAGAACCAAATATGGCAGTATTCCATGCCCAATAATCACCCTGGTCCACATTATAAGCAAATATACGGGTCTCGTCAGGTTCCCAATATTCATCATCCCCCAAATTCCAACTATTATGAGAACCAACCGCAGATACTATTGGAATACAGTTGTACAATTCTTCGGTAAACCCCTGAAAATTTATAAAATTCTTGTAAGCATCAGTAGAACTGATATCACTTAAAGGGGCTTTATCCAAATAATCAGTACAGGAAACAAACCCAATAATACTTAGCACAAATAGTGTAAACATTATGATCTTGCTAAAATATTTTTTCATGTTCTAATTATTTTAAAAATTAAAATCAACACCAAAATTGAAACGTTTAACGGTTGGATAAGCCCCGAAACTAGAGCTGCCGCTAAAATTAGACTCCCGGTCATCCGGCATTTTGGTCCACAACAACAAATTGTCTCCATTCAAATAAATTCGGCAAGATTGCATACCGGCTTTCTTTACCCAATTATCTTTTAAAGTATAAGCAATCTCCGCATTTTTCAGACGCAAATAGGAGCCATCGAACAGATAACGGGTACCTGCCGCATCACCACCAACTAAAGTTGACCAACGCGGATAAGGGACCCCCTCTTCATTTTCCTTTGTCCAATATGAACCCTCTTTATAAACAATGTCGGAAGTTGATTGGAAAGTCGGGAATGTAACTTCTCGTGTTACATTGTTAACCCCATAGAACTGGACAAAAGCACTGAAACCTTTCCATTCAAATCCCAAGGAGAAACTATATGTATTTTGCGGGATACCTGAGTATTTGTATGGAGCCTGATCATAACTATCTATAACCCCGTCCCCATTGAAGTCTATGATATTGTAATCTCCAACAAGTTTATTCGCATTATTGGTAGACCTTGCTGAACTTCCATATACATCATCCCATGTTTGGAGGAATCCACTGTTAATGTATGCCTTAGTCTGACCAATGCAGTAACCTGCCTGTTTCTGGTATGCTGGTGTTAATTCCGGATCGTCACGAAAAATCACCTTGTTTACGGCATGTGTCATATCAGCATTAGCCCAAATACGGAGACCATTAGCAAAATCATGGTTCAGTTTCAATTCCAATTCATACCCATGACTATTAACCTTACCAAGATTAGCCGTAGGAGGTGTCACACCAAAATAAGAAGGAACAGAACGAGAACCGCCACTGATCAAAATATTCGAACGTTGATCATTAAAAAAATCTACAGTACCGGAAATATCTCCATGAAAGAAAGAATAGTCTATGCCAAAGTTGCGTTTTTCTACTGTCTCCCAGCTAATATTGGAATTTCCTAAAGAAGCCATACGGTAATAAGTATATGGTGTATTGGCAGGAATACTGCCCATGAGCGTATTGCCTCCATAAGACCACTGATCCTCATAGAGCCAGCGTCCTCCTACATTATCATCACCAATCCTGCCCCAAGAAGCACGCAGTTTCAACATATCAAGAAACCTGACAGGTTTCATAAAGGCTTCATTACTTAACATCCATCCTCCTGAAACAGAAGGGAAGAATGCGAAACGATTATTCGGGCCAAACTTCTCGGAGCCATTATAAGCTCCATTGATTTCTGCAAAGTATTTCGTTGCATAGTTATAAGTAGTACGGAACACCCAGTCTTCGCGATAATGGTAAAACTCTGAACCGGTGGCTAATTTATCGCGGCTAAAAAGTCCCATTGCAGTTATATCATGCTTACCGAAATCACGGGCATAGTTTAATTGAACAGAATAATACTGTTTGCGATAGGTTGAACCTTCATCCACTGATCCTCCCTGACTTGTCCATCGAACGCCATCGTTATAATCCAATTGCGTACCAGAATTAATTGGCTGAGCATAAACGATCGCCCCAGATGCAGGATTTACCCACATTTGCTGACTAGAATTATATAAATCGTTAATCCCCAGACCGGTTTCCCTGAATGTGTTGTCTAAAGAAAGATTGGCTTTAATATCCAAACCTTTTGTAATCATATCCAACTGCTGATTTACAATAAAATCTGTATTAATCTGTGTATTCGTTCTCTTCTCCACCCCGGATAAAGCTAAATTATAAACAGAATTAGGCACATCTGCGTTTCTCGGTGAATAGAAACCCCACATACCGTTGGAATAAACAGGACGCATTGCGTCTGGAGCTGTACGATATGCTGAGGTCCAATAACCAGCATCTCCATCTCCTGCTCCCCACGGTAATTTACGAACGCCATTGGAGCCAAATAAATTTGTAGAAAATTTGGTGGTTTTAGTAAGATTGAAGTCTAAGTTACTTCGCACATTGATTCGATCGTAACCATAACCCGAATGATACCCTCTTCCATTCTGGAACGTTTTGAAAAGATCTCCTTCATGCTGGTAGTCGACAGAGGCAAAATATCTTACAATTTTTGAACCTCCGGAAACATTTGCATTTACATTATAAGACATCGCATGATTTTTGAACAATTCTTTTTCCCAGTCCACATTGGGGTAACGATCCCATTCCGCACTATTAGCCGGATATCTATATTTATTAATAATTTCTTTTGGAGTATAGGAAGCCCAACCACCCGATGCAATTGGAAGTTCCCGTTCAATAGCTGTGTTTTTAATCATAAATGCATCATAAGAATCATACTTTTCAGGAAGTTTTGAAGCCACCTTTGCAGTCATATTGGCTCCGATCTTAATGTTTGCTTTCCCTTCAGAACCACGTTTGGTGGTAATCAGGATAACCCCATTTGCACCTTTCACACCAAATACAGCTGTAGCAGAGGCAT
>JAUZOM010000143.1 GCA_030706465.1 Bacteroidota bacterium
AAAACCGGCTCCCAATTCTCCGTAAAGATCCGTTTGTCTTAATTTTACGGTGAATTGATCGTCGGGCTGGCTTGAAGTGTTCTTTTTAGCATCCGATGAAAGATCGAGTACGTATTTTATCCCTCCAAGGATGTAAGGGCGAGCATTGTTTATCCGCTTTCCTTTGTATTTGAGATCAAGCGGAAATTCGAGCAGGGTGCTTTTAATGCTCTTGGTTAATGATACGGTATCAATCTTTGTCGAAGGCTCCTGTAGAATATAGTTATAGGTTAAGTCTCTTTCGCCAAAAGAAAGGGACGGGATAAAGCGCAAATCGAAATGCTCTGCAAGTCGCAGGTTTCCGACAATGCCGATTGTAAAGCCTGTGGCTGAATTCGGTTCGGCTGATTTTAACAGTGCTGTTTGACCTTTCTGCCCCCCGAATTGATTGGCAGAATAGGTGTGATTCAAGCTGTCTTTATCCTGCCTGATTGAGAAACCCATCTGGTTATATCCAAGCAGAAACCCGAAGTGATAGGGCTCATAATCGAGTTCCTGCAGGTTCTGTAATCCCCGTTGAGCAAATACAGTTCCGGCGTTGATGAAAATTGCTAAAAAAACGATAACCTTAATCCGATTCATATTTCCAGTTTATTTTTCACCCGTGTAAATCGTTGCAATACCAAAGGTAAGCGGTCGTTGAGTACATTTTGTAAAACCAGACTTTTCAAGTCGTTCGATAAAAGATGGACCAGAAGGAAAGGCGCTCACCGAATCAGGAAGGTAAGTATAGGCTGCCGTATCCTGTGATACAATTTTACCAATTAAAGGTAAGATATTTTTGAAATAGAAGAAATACAAAGGACGAAACAATTTGTTCGTTGGAATTGAAAACTCAAGAACATAAAGAGTCCCTTTTTTTTTCAAAACCCGGTGCATCTCCGTAAGGCCTAATTCAAGATTCTCAAAATTCCGTACGCCGAAAGCCACCATGGTTGCTTCAAAGCGTTCGGCAGGGAAGGGGAGGTTTTCTGAATCTGCAGTCTGTAAGGTGATTATGTTTTGAAGGCCTTTGTCTGCAATTTTTTTTCGGCCGATCTCCAGCATTTCTTCTGCAATATCAATCCCGATGATTTCCCTGGGCTTGATTTTGGAAGCCGTTATGGCTAAATCGCCTGTGCCGGTTGCGACATCCAAAATCGAGTCCGGTCGTTTGGCCGAAAGCATTTTAACAAGCTTCTTGCGCCAGATTTTGTCAATGTTTAATGATAGCAGATGGTTTAATAAATCATACCGCCAAGCTATTTTATTAAACATCGATCTTACTTGTTCTTTTTTGCCTTCAGCCATGATGGATATAAAGGATTAATGAATAAACTGATCTTTCAGCAATAGCTTGGATTCTTTGATCAAACGTTCGCGATCAACGGGAACTACTCCGACATGCTCGCATACCAATCCTCCGGCAAGGTTGGATAATGCAGCAATCACATCGCTGTCCTGCTTAAGCGCCAGACAAAGAGAAGCTACGCTGATTACCGTGTCGCCGGCACCCGAGACATCTGTGATGGAACGCAAGTGAGCGGAAATATGATGACAATCAATAGAATCGTTGTGATTGTCGGATCGAATAAAGACACCATATTCGGAAAGTGTGGCCATGGCTATTTTTACATTTTGCTTTTGCTGCAATGTGGCAAGGGCTGAAGAAAGGGAATCCTTGTCTTCAGGATTGACATCAAGCTTGAGGCCTTCACGCAGTTCCTTGAGATTCGGTTTAAAGAGTGTTACATTGCAGTATTTATCGAAGTTTTTCTTTTTCGGATCGACACTTGTCGGAATACCGTGTTTGTTTGCAAGTGCAATCACCTGGGAGATGACTTCGGCTGTAAGCACTCCTTTATTATAATCTTCGAAAATAATGACATCCACATTTTCGGTCGATATCAGAGTTTCGATTTTATCCAGATACAGTCTGGTCTCTTTTTCATTCAGATCGGTTTCCGTCTCATCATCGATACGCAACATCTGCATCTTATTGCCTACGATTCTAACTTTAGTAGTTGTCGGCCGGTCATCGCTTCTGCAAATGCCATCCTGACGCAGCCCCTGTTCGGCCAGGAGATTCAGGAATACATCCCCCTGGCTGTCGTTTCCAATTACCGAACACATTAATGGAGTCGCACCCAATGCCATGACATTCAATGAAACATTTGCAGCTCCACCAAGTAAATTTTTACGTTTATTAACTGCAACAATTGGTACCGGTGCTTCAGGAGAAATCCGTTCGACTTTTCCGAAGAGATAGGAATCAACCATTACATCACCAAGAATGAGTACTTTTAAATTTTTAAAAGCATTAAATAGACCAGTGACTGTATAGGACGAGGGCATAGTCATTATGCTGAGATGATTTATATTACAAGTTTACAGATTATTTGAAATCTGCCAGTAAGGTTTTAATACGATTTATTCCTTCGATCAGTTTTTCTTCCGATGTGGCATACGAAAGGCGGATGCATTTGGGATTTCCAAAACCCTCTCCGGCAACAAGGGCAACATAGACATTATCGAGGATGTAGTCGCACAACATTGAAGCTCCCGTAATCGTGACCTTACCGTTGGATCTTCCAATGAGCTCGGAAATATCGGGGAAGAAGTAAAAGGCCCCGTCGGGTAAATAGGATTTAAAACCGGGTACTTCCTGGAGAAGTTTATAGACAAGATCACGTCTTTTCAGGAAGGCCACATTCATCTTTTTCAAATCTTCACTGGTATTGGGATCGGCCTCAATTGCAGCCAGTGATGCACGTTGCGAAATACTACAGGTTGCGGAAGTGATTTGTCCCTGTAGTTTATCACAGGCTTCTGCAATAAACTGGGGAGCGGCAATATAACCTAAACGCCATCCGGTCATTGCAAAACCTTTGGAAACTCCGTTAACGATGATTACCCGATCCCGGATGTCTTCAAACTGTGAGATGCTTTCATGTTTTCCGTTGAAGTTGATCAGTTCATATATCTCATCCGAAAGGATATAGATGTTCGGGTGACGGGCAAAGACATCGGCCAGTGCACGCAGTTCTTCTTTGGAATAGATCGTACCGGTTGGATTTGAAGGACTTGAGAAAAGAAATAACTTGGTCTTAGGTGTGATGGCAGCTTCAAGTTGTTCGGGAGTGATCTTAAAACGCGAATCGATCGTTGTTTCAATAAACTTTGCGTTACCTTCAGCAAGTTTGATCATTTCCTTATAAGAGACCCAATAAGGTGAAGGTACGATAACTTCGTCGCCCGGATTGATTAAAGCATAAATGACATTTGACAATGATTGTTTGGCACCCGTCGACACTACTATTTGTGCAGGCTTGTAGTCTACGCCATTATCCCGTTTGAGTTTACGGCATATTGCCGCCCTTAAATCAGCATATCCTGAAACAGGTGGGTAGGATGAATAATTTTCATCAATTGCTTTCTTCCCTGCCTCTTTAATATAATCGGGTGTAAAGAAGTCAGGTTGGCCAATACTCAAGTTGATAACATTCTTACCCTGGCTTTCCAGCTCACGACTCTTCTTGCTCATCGCTCGGGTTTCTGATTCCGACAATGTTATGATTCTGTTTGACAGGACTTGTTGCATCGTATAATAGTTTTATGTGAATTTCACTGCAAAGTTATCATTTTTAACTCAAACTGTTTTAATCGAAAGTTGTGCTTCATTCGTTTTATTATTCCGATATTTGCAAGTAACACGATTAATATAAAAATGTTAAATTTTTAACTATGAATATTCTTCTTGAAATTGTAGAGTTGATATTGCCGGGATTGCTGGTTCTGGCAGCAGTTTACCTGATGCAACGGCATTTCTGGAAACTGGAAATCGGCAGGTCTGAAAAGCAGTTATTGGTCGAAGCCCGCAAGATCACTATGCCAGTGAGGTTACAAGCTTATGAACGGTTGGCTTTGTTAATGGAGCGGATATCTCCTGCACCACTTGTTTTAAGAGTGGCAAAACCGGGGATAGGCTTGTCTAAATTGCAACAGAATTTGATTCAAAGTATTCATGAAGAGTTTGAACACAACCTTTCTCAGCAAATATATGTTTCAGGTAATTGCTGGTCCATGGTCAGATCTGCAGTAGAACAGACCATCCAACAGGTGAATGTCACAGCTGCTGGTTTGGATAGCAATGCTGACGAAGGGACTTTTGCTGCCCGGTTTATGCAAAATGTACTTGAGCAGACCAATAATCCTGCTGAACAGGCACTGTTTTTAATCAGGAGTGAGGCGGCACGATTGTTTTAATCTATGCGAAAACTGATTATCCTTTTATTGCTTGTTATCCCCTTTTATGCGGTATCACAGGAAAAGGCGTTCCATTCTTTCCTCCGGCTTTCTTGTGCCGAGAAAAAATGGGCGATAGTTCATCCGTTTGTTGCAATGAGAGCCTGGAAATTAACGGTAAGATGCAGGTTCGTAACCGACAGCCTTGGAAGAGTTGGCAATCCTGACCGGGATCCGTCGGGTGGCAAGCTGGATGCATTCCGGCATTCATTTTGGATGGCCACGCTCACCGAAAAGATCGGCGTTCGAAAGTCACTTTCGCTTGGCCGAGCCCATGAACGGGGAGACTTTCGTAATTTCAAGCGGAACAGGTTTGAAGAAGGCGATATCCCCGATAAAGCCGCAACGAATATGGACCTCTTCAATAATGTGGTGGGTTCGGGTATTGGCGTTTCACTTAAAGGAAAAAATGAACAATCGGTAGTTGATTCCGTGCTTAAAGCCATTGCGAATGGAAGTATGCGCATCATATGCAAAGATACCCTTGGAAGGTCGTGTGATTTATTGGGAACGCCAATTCCGGAAAAAGATATGCATGGAAAATGGATTACACCCCGGGAGTTGGTTCCTTCAAATTATTCGTATATCTCCGCTCATAAAAAATGAACATCAAACAGAAAAGTCGCTGACTGTTTGAGTGAAAAGTGTAAACGAACCTCATATTAAGCAGACGCTGGTTTAATAATTAATGATAATTTTGGAATTTAAACCTGATTATAATTCCATCAATGAAACGAGCATGTTTTAAAAACACAAACACCAATAAAAGTCGTCCATGCAAGTTCCATACGACATATTTAATACAAATTATTTACGCATGAATTTATCCATTTCTTTTTTGGTGTTTGTTGCCCTACTCGGAAATCTCTGTACTTCTGTATTAATGACCAGTATTGTGTCTTTTATTCAATTGATTCAATATCCTTTGTTGAATCACGTTTCCTCTTTTGATTTTGGCTGCTACTTTAAAAAATATGTTACCAGAATTTCATGGATTATCTATCCGGTAATGATACTTGAAATTTTATTCGCATTTTGGTTGGCTTTTTTGCCGTTGCATTCAAAATTACAACTTCCGGTCCTGATCACCTATCTTCTTTTGGCGTTGGTTGCCATAAATACTTTTCTGTTTCAGGTACCCATGATTCAAAAATTACGGTTTTCATTCGATAAAAAATTAGTGTCTAAAATACGGCTTTTTAACTGGGTCCGGTTTTTTTCCAGTGTTTTGCGAACCATATTGTTGCTTTGGATCATCCTGTTTATTATTTAAAGGTACATTATATTGAAACGGGTATGTTTGAATAGGCAAACGCCAAGGGTCTTCTTTCGGGCAGGTTCAATACGACCATTTTAATACAAATTATTTTCGTATGAAACGAGCATGATCGAAGATTACAAACAACGATGAAAATTATCAATGCGAGTTCCATACGACCTATTTAATCAATTTATTTTTGTATGAAATTGAATTCCAATATACTGACAGGTGCCCTTGCTATTAGTTTTGCTGCTATTTTATGGGGCTTTGATGGAATAGTACTCACGCCACGTCTCTATAACCTCAGCATTTCGTACGTGGTTTTTATGGTACACTGTATTCCGTTTGTGATCTTAAATCTCTTTTGCTATAAGTCTTATAAGGAGTTAAGAACCTTTACAGGGATAGATTTAATGTATTTCTTTCTGATCGCATTATTCGGAGGGGCACTTGGCACATTGGCTATGGTCAAGGCGCTTTTCCTGGTGAACTTTCAAAGTTTGACGGTGGTTGTCTTATTGCAAAAACTTCAGCCGGTATTTGCTATCTTGTTGGCTTCGGTTCTTTTAAAAGAAAAGGTGCATAAGGGATTTGTGGTTTGGGCTTCGGTTGCAATCGTGGCAAGTTATTTTCTCGCATTTGGATTGCATTTGCCTGATTTTAATACCGGATCCCGTACGGCACTTGCCGCACTGTTCTCACTCATGGCGGCTTTTTCATTTGGAAGCGCCACTGTTTTCGGCAAGAAAATTATAAATAAAGTTGATTTTATTTCAGTGACCTTTTTTCGTTACGGATTTACCACCGTTATCATGTTGTTGATAATGATTATGGCCGGTACTTATACTCAATTCCACACTACGACAGCGCAGAATTGGGCGATATTGGTCCTGATAGGATTTACTACCGGATCGGGGGCCTTGTTCCTGTTTTATTACGGCTTGCGAAAAGTGAAAGCGATGGTCGCGACCATTTGTGAACTGCTGTTTCCCTTATCGGCCATTTTGTTTGACTATCTTTTTAACGGAAAAGTATTGACACCGGTTCAATGGATAAGTGCAATAATTCTTTTAATTGCAATCATAAAATTAAGTATTCGGCCCAGTGTGGACTAGTACAAATTTCCCAATTTGAGAAAATAAGAATTTTTTGAGTTTCAAATTGGGAAATATTGTTGAGACTTTCCCTGTTGTTTTTGTAATCGTCTAAGTTATAGTTCCTTTATCTTGTATAAATTGGCTTTCACAATATGAAACTCAGCTGAATTTTTTTTTCCCGATGCGGAAAAAAAAAGAAAAGCAAAGGGAACTGAATGTAATAGTTCTATAATTATCTGAATGGTAGTCATGTAGGAAATGCGGGTCTGAAAGTGGTCGTTTATTTGTTTTCTCCTTTGTTGTAAGAAAGTTAATTCGATTGGTTTATCAAAAGCGGAATCGGATTGCTTTGGTTTAAGCCTGAATGGTCAATTTATCAAAGCAAAGGGCTTATGATCCCCCTTTTTCTTTCATTTTGGGAAAATAGAGGGTATTCAATGCGGTCGTTTTTCATTTTGACACTTTTACGCTGGCGTGGCACAAAAAAAATTCCTGTAATACAAAAATCATTTTAAAAATCAATGATCACTGTATTACAGGATGTTAAATGTCAAACTGGGGCTTAAAAGTATGATAGGAATTAGAAAAGAGGGCCGCTACTCCGATCATAAACAGCCACCACAACCAACCATGAGGAATAGCGGTCTCTCTTTTCAATGCATTTAAGACTGGAAATCTTTCAAGGTTTCCATCAGCTTTTTCCGGGTAAAAAATATTCGGCTCTTGACCGTTCCAATTGAAATGTTCAGTTTATCAGCGATTTCCTTGTATTTGAAACCGGCATTGTGCATCTCAAAGGGCATGCGCTGCACCTCGTCAAGGTAGGATATTTTTTTCTGTATTTCTTTAAAATGATAATCGCTGTCGGGTGCCGGAAAATCCGATTTCCGGGGTATATTTAAGAAGAACAAATCCTCCGTATTATCTACTATTGTGTTGGCTTTCTGATTTCTACGATAATTGTTGATAAAGGTGTTTTTCATTATCGTAAAAGTCCAGGCTTTCAGGTTTGTATCATCTGCAAACTTATCCCTGTTTACCAATGCCTTTAAATAAGTATCCTGGATCAGATCTTTAGCTTCTTCTCTGTCGTTTGTCAAGGAGTTAGCAAAGTACTGTAAGTTGCTATGAAGGTTCATTAACCTGGAGTTAAATTCGATTGCTGTCATGGCTACTTTGGTTTAAGGTTTCTCTTATTATGTTTAACAAAAAGCATGCAATTCGGAACAAATATACATAATATTATTTAAAATAAGACTAAATAAAGATATAAATTTATAAATAAAATGATTAATACTGATAGTGAGATTATTATAAAATAGGGTTTATGGGGCTTGATTTAGCCTTTCCCCTTCATTCTAAACACATCCAGGGAGTTATCATCTTTGTTTAATTTTAGTTAAACAAAAAGCTGTATGCAAAACGAGCTAGAAGTGAGGATCGATGAGCTTTTTTGAAATAAAGCAAACCTGAAGTAATCGGGATGAGAATAGGGCCGAAACCACCGACGAGAATCCGGCAGCCCAACATGATTACTACATGGAGGTTAATAAACGGGAATGGAAATTAAGGATAGAATAAGCAACTAATCAATATTTAAAAGAATATTTTCGAGATCCGATTTTCGCTTCATTGCGAAAACATTTTTTAAATGAAGATCAGTTAGAGCTGTTACCTGGTGACCACCGATGATGATGGTCTGATATGGAAATTGCTCGGATAACGCTTTGATGAAAGCAACCAATTCATAATTGGTTATGGCTGAAGTAAGGGTGGTGACCAAAAAGTCGGGATGCGAGATCAGGATAGCCTGCTGCAGATATTCGACCGGAAGATTTTGTCCAAGATAGATCACATGATGTCCTCTTTTTTTAATTAAAAAGGAATAAAAGAGAAGACTTAATTCATGCATCTCACCTTCGGGAAGGAAAAGTAAAAACGTTTTGCAATGGGGCAGAGGGGACCTGTTTTCAGCATCCAGTGCAATGATAAATTTCTGTCGGATAAGATTAGTGATAAAATGTTCATGGGCAGGACATATGGTCCCTATTTGCCATAGTAGGCCAATCTTTTCCATGAAAGGAAAAATGACATCGGCAACGGCTTCTTCAAACCCGAGACGAAGGATGCTATTGGATATTGATTTCTCAAATTTATTTTCATCCAAATCAATCATAGCAACAATCAGATTCTCAATCTGGCTCTCAAAATTGGCAGGTCCTGTCGAAGCCTCCAGAATATTATTATTGATCTCTTCCCCACTCAGGCGGACAATATTGGAAATTTTATATCCGTTTCGATTCAAAATCGAAATATTCAATAACCGTTTTAAATCGCCATCGTTATAAAATCGGATATTGGTATTGGTTCTACTAGGACAGACTATATTATACCGCTTTTCCCAAATTCGAATAGTATGAGCCTTTATTCCAGTTAGTTTTTCAACATCTTTGATAGAATATGTAATCATACCACCTGTTTTTTGCTTTGTTGTGCATAGAACAATTGATAGTATGAAAAGTTTTATTTTTTTATGGGCGCTTTTTATATTTCGTGGTTTAATTCTCTTTGGTCTTGAATAATAAAAACGATATAGAATCAAAAAGTCACCCGACATACAGGGTGACTTTTTGAAATGAAAATAGGTTGATTTTTTAACTCAAAAAAGAACGGGCCTTTAGCAGTGCGGCTGTGATTCCTTCCGGATTTTTACCTCCTGCCGTTGCAAACGTGGGTTGTCCTCCGCCCCCCCCCTGGATTTCTTTGGCCAGTTCCCTGACGATGACCGAGGCATTTAATTTCTTCTCTGTTATGAGGTTGTCCGAAAGGATAACGGATAGATTTGCTTTCCCTTCTGAACGATTTGCCAATACCGCAAATAGGTTTTGAACTGTTCCCTTGAGTTTAAAAGCAAGTTCTTTTATGGTGGCCACGTCCAAATCAACTTCCACCGTTATGAAATTGATATCTCCGATACGGTGAATGTCGTTAATAAGACCTTGGGCAATCATATCCGCTTTTTCAGAATTCATTTTCTCGATCTCTCTTTGATAAGCTTTATTTTGATCGATTAATTGCTGGATAGCCTTTATGGGGTCAAACGAGGGCTTCACCAAAGCCTTTATGTCATTTAACAACCTCTCCTGATCCAGAACATATTCTTCGGCACCGACGGCGGTAACAGCCTCAATACGCCGGATGCCTGCAGCAATGGCTCCCTCTGAAACGATTTTAAACAATCCGATCTGGCCGGTTGCTTTCACATGAGTTCCGCCGCATAGTTCCATTGAATTACCGAAACGAATAACCCGAACGGTATCTCCATATTTCTCACCAAAAAGTGCGATCGCACCAAGCGATTTTGCTTCTTCAATAGGAATTGCACGATGCTCATCCAAAATGATATTTTGACGGATGAGGTCATTGACCATCTTTTCAATCCGGACGATTTCATCCTCCGACACCTTTTGAAAATGAGAAAAATCAAATCGCAAACGTTCGTCATTTACCAGAGATCCTTTCTGTTCAACATGCGTGCCTACGATTGCCCGCAACGCCTGATGCAACAAGTGTGTCGCACTGTGGTTATTGGCCGTAAGAGTCCTCTTCACCGGATCAACTTTTGCCCTGAAGGGTGAATTAATTCTCGAAGGGAGCTGGTCAGTGATATGGATTGGAAGGTTATTTTCTTTTCGGGTATCAATAATTGATATAACTTCTCCTTCCGACTCGATCTTCCCCTTATCGCCAACCTGTCCGCCGCTTTCGGCATAGAAGGGAGTTTGGTCAAACACCAGATAATATAAAGTCTTGCCTTTTGTTACAACTTTTCGATAACGCAAAATCACCACGTCACACTCCAGAGTATCGTATCCGACAAACCTGGTCTGCATATCCTCTTTCACCGCAACCCAGTCGTCTGCTTCAACGGCTGCATCCTGTCGTGAACGCGCCTTTTGCTTTTCAAGTCCCGTTGAAAATCCATCCATATCTACCTGCCATCCTTGTTCACGGGCCATGAGTTGTGTCAGGTCAATGGGGAATCCATAGGTGTCATACAGTTCGAAGGCAAACCCGCCGTCAATCATTTTTGAACCCGGATGTTGTTCAAGATATGCCGTAAACTTTTG
>JAUZOM010000144.1 GCA_030706465.1 Bacteroidota bacterium
AATGGTTCCCAATCTGCCCCCAATGTTTTATTGTCAACAGCAAAACCATGATTTTGTGAAGTGATAAAGGCCCGGTTGGTTCCAATCAATTGCACCGGTTGGTTATGACTGCGGTGGCCGTATTTAAGTTTGTATGTTTTAGCTCCACCGGCTACTGACAGTAACTGGTTTCCCATACAAATACCGAAAATAGGTTTTTCGGACAGCATGGCTTTTTGTATGTTCTTTACAGTTGTCTGGCAGTATTCAGGATCACCCGGACCATTTGAAATAAATAAACCATCGAATTCAATATGATTGAAATCATAATCCCAAGGCACGCGAATTACCGTGGTATCACGTTTCAACAGGCAACGAATTATATTATGCTTTACCCCACAGTCTACTAATAGGACCCGGTGTTTACCGTTACCGTACGTAATTACTTCGTTGCAACTTACCTTTGCCACCTGATTTTCATCGTCCGGATTGATAAATTCAATATCCTCGCCTTCTGGAAAAACGAACTTTCCCTTCATAGTTCCTTTTTCACGGACCAACTTGGTTAACTCGCGGGTATCTACTCCAAAAATTCCGGGTATCTCGTTTTCAATAAGCCATTCACTCAATCCTTTTCCGGCATTCCAGTGACTGTATTCAAAAGAAAAATCGGAAATAATCAAGCCCGTAGCCTGTATTTTTTCCGATTCAAAATAAGTAGAAAGTCCGTTTTGCAGGGTGTCATTCGGAACACCGTAATTTCCAACTAACGGAAAAGTAATGGCTAATAACTGACCTGCATAGGATGGATCGGTCAAACTTTCGGGATACCCGACCATAGCGGTATTAAAAACAACTTCACCAGCTACCGGTTTCTCATAGCCAAAGGATTTTCCTTTAAAAACTGTTCCATCTTCCAAAACTAAATGGAGAGGTTTGTACTTTTGCATATATCGTGTTTTGATTGAATTGTCTTTCCGACTCAATTGTCCAAATTTGTGCAAAAGTACTGCTTTTTCTTGTTTCCTGCAACCTTAAAAGCCAGAATTCTTCTTTTATTTAAGAGATTTTTCATGAACTGATATCACTTTGTCAATAAATGAGTTAAAAGGGAATAAATATAATTATTTCATTTGTTCGCTTGCCTTTTCTTCCCCTGGTAATGACATCCCAATTTTATAATGGGCTTTCCCTTTGAAAACTTTCAATGAGTCAATTTCTACTGTTTTAATATAACTTAAAAAGTTTTTACGTTGAATTGATTTTACAAAAACAATGGGCAGCCTGCTATCAGCAAACTGCCCATTATCAATTCGTACTAATTTGTGAGAATTAGTATGTTAGAACTCAGATGTAAAATGGAAATTAATTTTTTTGAAATCATTTTGTGCCATTTGTAATACATAGCCGGAATCAGCCAAAAAGACATCTCTTCCTTCTTTGTCTTTTGCCATATATTGGGCTTTGCGCTTCTTGAAATTGTCAAGTTCAACGGCATCATCACTCTTGATCCAACAGGCTTTGTACAATGAAATCGGATCCCAGCGGCATTGGGCATTATACTCATGCAGCAGCCGGTATTGGATTACCTCAAACTGCAATTGTCCTACGGTTCCTATAATTTTTCGTCCATTATACTGATTTACAAATAACTGGGCAACACCCTCATCCATTAGTTGATTTATACCTTTGTCCAACTGTTTGGATTTCATTGGATCGGCATTTTCGATGTATTTAAACATCTCGGGAGAGAAACTTGGAATACCCTTGAAGTGCAGTTCTTCACCGCCAGTAAGTGTATCACCAATTTTAAAATTTCCGGTATCGGGTAATCCGACGATATCACCGGCATAGGCTTCATCTACCGTTTCCTTTTTCTGAGCCATGAAAGCAGTGGGGCTGGAGAATCTCATCATCTTGCCGTGACGGATGTGCTTGTAGTTCACATTACGTTCAAATTTACCGGAACAAATCTTTATGAAAGCAATGCAACTGCGGTGGTTCGGATCCATGTTGGCATGAATTTTAAACACAAAACCCGAAAATGTTTCTTCAAAGGGATTTATTTCGCGCTCCTGTGTTTGAATCGGTCGGGGAGAAGGGGCTATTTCAACGAAACAATCTAACAGCTCTTTCACTCCAAAATTATTCAAAGCGCTGCCAAAGAAAACAGGTGCCAGTTCACCGGCAAGGTATTTATTTGTATCAAACTCCGAATACACACCGTTGATCAATTCCATGTCTTCACGCAATTTATTGGCATCATGAACCCCGACATAGTTTTCCAACTCTGGGTTGTTAATATCCGAAAAAGCTACTGATTCACTGATAGATTGTTTATTCGGTGTAAAAAGTTCAAGGTTTTCTTTGTGGATATTATAAACGCCTTTGAACGAAAACCCCTGATTAATTGGCCAACTGAGTGGACGCACATTTATACCGAGTTCCGATTCCAATTCATCCAATAAATCAAACGGATCTTTGCCTTCTCGGTCCATTTTGTTGACGAAAATCATAACAGGCGTTTTTCGCATGCGGCAAACATTCATTAATTTCCGGGTCTGCGCTTCCACACCTTTAGCTGTATCCACTACTATAATTACGCTGTCCACTGCAGTAAGTGTACGGTAGGTGTCTTCGGCAAAGTCCTGGTGGCCGGGTGTATCGAGAATATTGATTTTAAAATTACGGTACTCAAACCCCATAACGGAAGTTGCAACCGATATACCACGTTGTTTTTCGATCTCCATCCAGTCCGATGTAGCCGTCTTTTTAATTTTATTCGATTTTACGGCTCCTGCTACATGAATCGCACCTCCAAAAAGTAATAATTTTTCAGTTAATGTGGTTTTCCCGGCATCGGGATGACTGATAATGGCAAAAGTTCTTCGACGAAGTATTTCGGATTGTAAGCTCATGATTCAATGTTGATATTGGAAATAAATTTGAGGGTGCAAAGGTACGCTTTTTGAAGCAAATAACAAAAGGACTTGCACAACTCTCTGCTTAGCTGTGTAGAATAATTTGGAATTCTAACAATTGGTATAATGCCATCTGTCCAACTATAATACAGCTTGGACTGTATTATGATCGGACAGTACTTAATACCGTTGCGGGACAACTGAATAGTCAAATGAGACGAAGTCGAAATTGGACTCTATTATTTGTGCAAACGATATAATTTGAAATTCTTCTTAAAATCAAAACAGGTCAGCTACTAACTGACCTGTTTGAAAATTATATTAAAAACTTGTTGTTTTGATGAGTCCTTTCAAAATTTTAATCCCAAGGTAGCTACCAGATTATTTGTCGAAGTCGATACTGAAGCCGCTTTTGTGTTATTGTAAATGAATTCAGTCGCATTATAATCATAAGGATAGAAATCTTCACTGTAATTTACCCGTTGGTATGCAAAATCTAAGAACCATGAATTTTCATGATATCCAAAACCACAACTAAAATAGTTTGTATTGGAATTGTTGATGAAAAACTCGGTATCGGTTCTTATAGAATTCAAATTAAGGTACTTAACGGCATTATTATCGGCAGAAGCGGTTTTGAAAGCATATCCTGCCCGTACCGAAAAATTGTCTGTAATACGATATTCTGCACCCAGTTTAAGGGTGTGGACGTCTTTCAACATCGTATTTATATCGTTATTCTCATACTTGTCATAACTGGCACTGCTACCATTCGAATCCATGAGTTTCATGGCTGTGGTATTATTATAGACATATTCGGCACTTAAAATTCCTTTGTTGAATACATACGCTACACTGGCATTCAATTGTAAAGGACTTTGAAGTAAATAAGAATTGTCATAGTAAGAATCATTCGGAGTCGAAGAATAATTATGATGACTATTAAAATCACTGTACAGATCCGAATAAGAATGATCGGTTAAACTATATATTGTCGGTGAATGAAAAGCAAAACCAAGTCGCAAATTGTAAGTCGGTTTATAAATAGCTCCGATATTCAGCCCCACACCGGCACCTTTGGTTGAAAAATTACTCATCATACTCATATCACCACCCAATTGAAATGTTTCATCATAAATGCTCGTAGTAGTGTGATCAATGACGGTGTAATCAATAGAAGTACCTAAGTAAAATTTATTGCTGAAATTACCTGACCAGGCAAATGAGTATTTATTGATATGTCCTCGTTCAGTCAACTGATAATTAGGGGACACCCTTTCTCCATCGCTTAAAAAACTCTTATAGTTACCATTAATTGTATCAACCAGATAAGTGTTCCAAGCTAAAACTGAAAGCCATGAAACATTCGTATTATCGTACGGACTATTATAGTCGCTATTTGATGATAGATAATACGGGTCGGTTTTGTTTGCTGTCGTAAAATAATTCATATAATCAGTCATCGACGATAACGTGCTGCCACCCTTAATCGTCACATTGCGATCATAATTTTTAACTTGATTATAGGAGAAAGACCAGTTTGAACTTAATAATCCCTTTGAGTCATCTTGTTGCGATCTCCACGTTGGTAAAGCGATCACGTATGTAAAATTATTAAACTTAGTGCTGAATTTGTTGTTACTGGCATTTTCACCATACCACGTCGCTGAGGAATTTTGCAGCTGCATATTCAGGGTCGTTGATAGTTCCGATTTACGGTAAATACCAAGTCCCGCCGGATTGTCAACAATAGCAGAAGCATCTCCGCCCAATGCGCCGAAAGCACCTCCCATACTCATATAACGAGCCGTACCCTTTATGTCAGAACTACCAATTGTGTTTGCATCAAACACTGTTTGAGAATATATTGTTGAATAACCTAAAATTGCAACAATTATTAACAAATACTTTTTCATATCTATCTTGTTTTTGTATTGATTTGTAATTAAAACTAGGATAACTCACATTTATCGACGTCCGCCTCCACCTCCGGAACTTCTGGAACCACTGCTGCTTCCACCACCGGAATACGAACCACCTGAACTGCCTGATGAACCGCTACTATAGGAGGAACTACTGCTACGGCTGCTCACAGAGTTGTTCGATCGGTAATAAGATGAATTATTTCCTGTTGAATAAGTACTTCTCGAAGTAATTGTACTTCGAACTGGCGAAGGACTTGAATTACTGTTTACTGAGCGGGATGAATAATTACTTATGTTGTTCGAATTGTAATTAGTTGTTCGCGGACGGGTATTGATAGTAGGAATGCTCGATCTCGTAGTTGTGGTGTAACTGGATCCGGTTAATCCCCTGTTTAAACTCCTGCTGCTAAATTGGCTTCGAATTGATCCTATACCATTTGGAACAGGCCGGGAAGAAGTAGTATTTAAATTTTTTGTACGTGACGCATTACTACCTCTGATGACTGTATATGGATTTGATGTTTCGCGCGAACTGGCTACCGTCCTTGAAGAATTATAGCCGTATCCACCTTCCCGGGAACTAATTCCGTTACGTAATCGTTGGTCTGCATCTTCGTGACGTTTACCGCCACCCCAATAACCGTCATAACCATACCCCCAATTTCCATATCCATACCCATACCCATAATAAGGATAGCCGTATCCATAATAACCTCCATACCCGAAGTAGTCACCGAAATAACCTCCAAAGCCGAAGCCCCCGTAGAAATTATTATAACCCCATGGGGAATACCAACCATATCCGCCATAGCTGTAAGGACTGAAATTATAATTCCACCACGCTGGATTTGTCCACGTTGGAGTTACATAGGCATAAGAGCCATCAACATAAACATTCCAATCATAATCATTCAAAAAGTAAATATCATTATAGCGAGGATCGGCTATAAAAATTTCATATCTGGGGTTGTGGAAACGTCGGATACGCTCGGCATACTCCATATCGCTTTCAGTACCTTTAAATCCATTTAAATAATAGCCTTGTTCCCGATTGTTTTCGGTACTGTCATTCGCCTGGCCAACAACGTAAATCGTATCGTGTACAATCCCGTTAATCACGTTGGAACTGGTATTCTGACGAACTTCATTTGCCTGGCCAACAACATAAACTGTATCATGAACCACTTTGTTATTGGGACTATCACGCTCAATATACACAATTTCTTTCGCTCCGTTTTTATACTGGGGCGTTTTTTCTTTAGTATCTTGATTTTGTACTGACATTTGCGCTTTTGCATCTCCCGGCTTCAGATAAATGTCGTCGACATATGCAGCTTTCGTTTGGCTCATGCCCAATAAGGGTATAAGTAAAGAAAGAATGGTAATTAAAGTAGATCGTTTCATAATAATATCTCCTATTGTTTAGTCCTGCTCGCTGTTTAATCTTATATTTATAATTCAACAAGAATCGTGCCATTGAATCCCTGCTTAAAAAGCATCCTGCGATCAATACTTTGCTTTTATCCGATTTGCTGATTTATCTCAAAAAATACTTACTTTTGTATGCCATTTAATTAATAGACAATTTAGGATTCAAAAAGTTTAATAAAGAATCTCAAACGCCTTTAATAAAAAAAATGTATAATTAATTAATCATTCAATATTACTTACTTATGAATTATTTTGAGATAAATTTTTATATTGAACCATTTGAAGAATACATCTCCGATGTATTAGCTTCGGAATTAGGTGAAATCGGGTTCGACAGTTTTGTTCCAACCGAAGTTGGATTGGATGCGTATGCTCTTGAAACAGCCTTCGATGAAGTCAAACTTAAAAACTTATTGAATGATTTTCCTTTTGAGGCTACTATCGACTACAAAGTTACACAAATTGAATCAAAAAACTGGAACGAAGAGTGGGAAAAGCATTATTTCGAGCCGATAGTTATCGGAAATGAATGTGTGATTCATAGTTCCTTTCATAAAAATGTTCCAAAATTAAAATATGATATCGTAATTGATCCCAAAATGGCCTTTGGAACGGGACATCATGAAACAACCAGTCTGGTTATCGGACGATTGCTGCAAATGGACCTGAAAGGAAAGACAGTACTGGATATGGGATGTGGTACGGCAGTCCTGGCAATATTGGCGGCTATGAAAGGCGCCGGGGATATTGTTGCAATCGATATTGATACCTGGTGCACGGAAAATTCCATTGAAAACATTGAAAAGAATAAGGTTTCAGGCATTAATGTTCAGTTGGGAGGTGCCGAATTGCTTGCCGGTTTACATTTTGATATCATTCTGGCCAATATTAACCGCAATATTTTGCTGGCGGACATGGAACAGTATGCATCCTGTTTATCGAGTGGGGGTGAACTCTATATGAGTGGATTTTATGTCCAGGATATTCCGCTGATTGAAGCGGAAGCAAACAGGAATGGACTGAAGCTGATCGATTATCATGAAAAGAATAATTGGGTGGCTGTAAAAACAGTAAAGAATTGATTTATCACGAATACGTTATTATACAAATAAAAAATGCTGTAAACGAATCTGTTTACAGCATTTTTTTATGATCTTATTTTGCGAAATCTGTTATCAATTAACCAATTAACTAGTTAACTAATTAACTTTTTGTATAAGCTTCATGCCGGTTTGAATGGCTTTTTCATTAGTCGGGATTAAATGATGATGGCGTTCGGGAAGGGATTTTTTTAATCCTTTGAGAACATTTTCAACAAGAACAATCGGCCTGACTTTCAATAAACCGCCCAAAATAATCATATTCATTGTTTTCGATTCATTATTGGCGTGGGCATAATCAGTGGCATCGATACGATAAATATTAATATCAGTGCGGGTTGGAAGTTTCTTAAATCCATGTCCGTCAAAAATCAGGGTTCCTCCTGGTTTTACCTTACTCTCAAACCGGTCCAGGGAAGGCTGATTTAAAACGATCGCCGTGTCGTATGAATTCAGCACCGGTGAACTGATGCGCTCGTCACTCAGGATAACCGTAACGTTTGCTGTACCGCCCCGTTGTTCAGGTCCGTAGGATGGCAGCCAACTTACTTCCTGACCTTGCATCAATCCTGAATAGGCTAAAATCTTTCCCATGGAGAGAACTCCCTGTCCTCCAAATCCGGCTATTATTATTTCTTCTTTCATGTTATTCAATTAATTAATTCCCAATTATCATTAATCATCAATTAATTGGGACATTGTCATATTGGCAAATTATTAAATGTTTTTCAAATCACCAAGTGGATAGGCTGGAAACATATTTTCCACCATCCAGTCATTGGACTTGGCCGGTGATAACTTCCACCCGGAATTACAGGTTGAAACAATTTCAACAACCGAAGTTCCCTTACGTGCCATCGAGTTTTCAAATGCTTTTTGAATAGCCTTTTTTGTTTTACGAACGGCACCAACGTTGTGTACGCTTTGGCGGGTTACGTAGCAAGTTCCTTCCAGTTGAGCCAGCAATTTCGTTATATCCAATGGATTTCCATTCAATTCCACTGTTCTTCCGTTGGGTGATGTCGAAGATTTCATCCCGATTAATGTCGTGGGTGCCATTTGACCGCCGGTCATACCATAGATTCCGTTATTGATAAAAATAATGGTGATATTTTCTCCGCGGTTAGCAGCATGAATCGTTTCGGCAGTACCAATGGCTGCTAAGTCTCCATCACCCTGATAGGTGAATACAAGACGGTTCGGAAGTAAGCGTTTAATAGCGGTTGCCAATGCTGGGGCACGACCATGGGCAGCTTGTTGCCAATCTATATCCAGGTATTTATAGGCAAATACAGCACAACCAACCGGAGCAATTCCGATGGTCTTTTCCTGAAAATCCATTTCTTCAATGATTTCAGCAATCAGTTTATGCACCACGCCATGACTGCATCCCGGGCAATAATGCATGGGAACATCGTTCATGACCTTTGTTTTGGTATAAACTAAGTTTTCGGGGCTAATTATATCGTTTGTTGTCATAATAATTATAATTTAAAAATTAATCATTTACAATTCACCGGACGGCAATCATTCAGTACTGCAAGGTGTTCTTTTAACGCAGGCAACTACCCCCTAATGCCGCCGGAGGTAAATAACTATTTAACTACTTTATCCTTTAGAGCTTTTAATACTTCGTCGGGTGATGGAACAATTCCTCCCATGCGCCCGTAAAACTCAACCTGTACGCGACCATTTACGGCTAAACGAACATCTTCAACCATCTGACCGGCACTCAACTCGACCGAAAGCATTCCTTTCGTCTTATCTGCGTACCGGCTGATTTGTTCTGTCGGGAAAGGGAAAAGTGTGATAGGACGTAACAATCCGGCTTTAATGCCTTGCGAACGTGCCATCTCAACTGTTTTTTGACATATACGGGCCGTAATTCCAAATGCTACTATCAGATACTCGGCATCCTCGCACGAAAATTCTTCAAACAAAACTTCGTTTTTTTCGATTTCCCGGTATTTGCGTTGCAACCGGAGATTGGTTGCTTCCATTTCTTCCGCTTCAAGGGCTAACGATGTAATCACATTCGGTTTCCGGTTAGCCGGTTTTCCTAATGTTGCCCAGGGATATTTTTCGCGGATTTCTGCTTCTGTCATTCGTGGCTGGAAAGGCGGAAGTACCACTTTTTCCATCATTTGTCCGATAATTCCATCTGCCAGCAGTAAAACCGGGGTAAGGTACTTGAATGCCAACTCGAAAGCCTTTACGGTATAGTCGGCCATTTCCTGAACAGAAGCAGGGGCAAGGGTGATTAATTTATAATCGCCATGGCCACCCCCTTTGACGGATTGGAAATAATCGGCCTGGCTGGGCTGGATAGTTCCTAAGCCCGGACCACCTCGCATTACATTGACAACAACACAGGGTAATTCGGCACAGGCAATATACGACATTCCTTCCTGCATCAAACTCACACCGGGGCTGGACGAACTGGTCATCGTCTTCTTACCGCAACCGGCTCCTCCATAAACCATGTTGATGGAAGAAGTTTCACTCTCTGCCTGCAAAACCACCATTCCGGTCGTATTCCAGGGCTCTAGTTCCATAAGGGTTTCCATAATCTCCGACTGCGGAGTGATCGGATAACCGAAATAACCATCGCAACCACAACGGATAGCCGCATGAGCAATGGCTTCATTACCCTTCATGAGCTTTACTTCTTTTATGTCTTGTTTCTTTGAATCGTTCATTTTATTGTTACTATTTTAAATTGAAAGATACTCTTTACCTTTAGAGCTTAACTTTATAAACGGTAATACATGCGTCCGGACAAACTAATGCACATGCAGCACAACCTACACATGAATCGGGAATGACCATGGTAGCATAATTGTATCCTTTAGAATTTGCTTCAATTGAAAGTTCCAATACATCAGACGGACAAGCTACTACACATAAATTGCAGCCTTTGCAACGCTCTATATTTACTACAACTGCTCCTTTTATTTTTGCCATTTTTTATTATGATTTAGAATTGCCACACAAAAGTAACAAAAAATTACCTAATGACAGATCTTGAAAATCGCTTTTTTAGTTTTTTGTATATCCAAAAACTAAAAAAGCCTCATTTTATTCCTGAATGTTGAAACTTTTCGATTTATTTTTTCTTTGAAAATAACCATTTTAGAAAGTCAGGTTCTGCAAATGCCGGCGTCCAGCTATCGTGACCTACACCCGGGT
>JAUZOM010000145.1 GCA_030706465.1 Bacteroidota bacterium
ATTCTATGTCAGTTCTAGGTTTGCTTTAGGTTCGACCATAGTTCGACGAGGGTTCAGAGAAGATTACCGGATATATATCATGCATATATCACGTATATATCACGCATATACCACGCGTATATAACATATTTAAATACATGCGTTATATAAGCGTGAATATAGGGTGAGATTTACATGATAGTTGTACTTTATAAGTCCACAAACCCTCGTCGAACCCTCCCTGATCCCTCCTTGAACCTAAAGCCAACTAAGGACATGCATAGAATCAATCCCGGACAAAAGGCTTTCGAGGGAGGATGCCCCCGGGAGAAAAAGGGTCGGCTGGCAGTGATTCTAATGACTGGGGGTAGCGTTGCGTCCCTCTTGTTTTATCAGTTATAAGAGGACACTTCGCGGATGATCATTAAAACAAAACAAACAGCGGGCATTTCTATCATTGGACGCCGTCTAAGACCTGCCGGCGTTAAACACGGAAAAACGCTTACCGCAAGTATGGGTTGTTTCACGCCTTTTCCTGCTTTGTTACCAGGTGAGGAAGTTACCAGGTTCCGTTCTGTTGGCAGGATATGCTCCTACTGTATTGAAAACCGTCTGGGTACGAGTATCTGGATGGTTTTTATTTTATAAAATCAATATATTTTGTATTTATTTCAAATAAGTGCATAATCTGTTTGAAGGTTAAAAAAGAGTTCGTACTTTTGGACCGAATATAACCTATTCCCGGGTTGAGCATAAGTTTTATAGTCAGTTGGAAACTGTATAGGTTTTCAGCTTAAGTTATGGCTTCTCACTCGTAGTCTCAGACCCGCGCCAGCAATAGATATAACATGATAACAGGAATAATATAAGAAGATATAACATGAAAAAGAATTTAGTTCTGGTATTTCTATTAATTTCAGTGTTTGGTTTTGCTCAAACCAATGTAAGTGGAGCTTACTTTTCGAACACAAACTGGTCGAAAGCCGGTAGCCCATACACAGTAACAGGCGATGTTCAAGTGCCGGCAGGAGTTACCCTATCGATAGAACCGGGAGTTCAAATAAACTTCAGTGGAGATTATCAGATATTAGTGAAAGGTTATTTAATGGCCAATGGAACTAATGCCTTGCCCATCGTTTTATCTAGTGGAACAACTACAGGAAAAGCGATGATTCTGTTTAGAAGTACGAACTTGTCCATTTCCCAAATGTCAAACCTGAAATTTACCGGGCCTAAATATGCATTACAACTCGAAGATGAATCAGAATTTAATCAGAGTCCTAAAAAATTATCAGGAGTTTTAACTGTGAAAAATATCATACTAACAAATACTGCGATTCAGACAAAGGGATATGCAACGACTGCTTCTTTAGTCCTGGACAGCGCCACCATATCATCAACACTTATAAAAGGAGTCTATCCACTCAGTGAATCAATTACACTAAAAAATAGCACCATTTCTCATTCAACTATTAACTCAGACTCCTATAACGCCGGAATTATAGTTGAAAATTCAGCTGTCAACAGTTCTGATTTTACGTTAGGTTGTTGTGGGGCTAATTTCAGCATTTTAAAATCAACGGTAGATAATTCTACTTTCTCAGCCTATAATAATTATTATCAGGTAACAATTAAAGACAGTAAGATAACAAATTCTCCTATAAACTTACCTCAGTCTGATTATGGCTTTAGAATATCTAATAGTGTTTTATCCTGTAATACAGGAACCTATGTTTTAATATGTAAAAACCTGACAATGACTTCAACGGAGATTACCGGAAATACATCAGGCACAGGCATTGAATTATATGGCGGAAAAAATACAATTCATAATTCGAGCATTAAGAATAACAGTACTGCTGTTAAAATAGATAACAATACTACTCTAAGTATTGACTCGACGAGTTTCGAAAATAATTCGATTTATACTATCCAAAACCTTTCGGCCAGTAATATCTCTGCAAAAAACAACTGGTGGGGCACAACCGATGCAGCTGTGATTGCAGCGAAGATTTATGATTATTACGATGATATTAATTATGGTATAGTTGATTTTTCAAGCAACTTAGCGTCTGATTTCTACACAATTTCCCTACAAATTGGATTGAATGGCGGGTTGAAGGAAAATAATGTTGCTTTAGGCACCGGATCAACACTAAGTGCAACAAAAGGGACTACAAAAACTTTTACAATTATTCCCAGTACCGGTTACGAAATTGCGACTTTATTCTATAACGGCACCGACATAACATCACAAATCATCAACAATCAATACACAACACCAGCTATTAATGCGAATGCCACCTTACGTGTAACATTTAAAAAAGTTTTATATAAAATCACTGTTCAGACAGGTAGCTCGGGAGCAATGAATTTATACTATGAATATGGTGCTACGCCGTATTTTGACTTTACGCCATCGACTGGGTCTAAAATACAATCTGTTATTTATAATACTAAAAATGTAACGGCTAATTTAGTTGGAAACGTTTATACCTTGCCTGCAATTACGGGTGATGGATTGCTTATTGTTAATTTTGTGAACTCCACTACAGAGATAACAGGCGTGTCAGGGAATCAACTAAAAGTTTATACAACCAATAATTCCAAGATAATAATTGAAGGTACTGACAAAGGCGAAATGGTAAGGCTTTACAATATATATGGGAAAGAAATCCAAGCTGTCCAGGCGCCGGGTGAAGACCTGGTCTTGACAGTTCAACAACATGCTGTCTATTTAGTAAAAACAGCAACAAAGACCTTTAAAGTGGTATTATAATAAAATTGAAGAAAAATAAGAATTGTATGTGTCTCTGAATGGTGCCGTTTTGAGCAAAGCATGAACAATACCGAAAACAAGAACAATACTAAAATGGTATTTACAATTTATAATTGTGTATTTTTTTCGATTGAGAACTGCATGTTTTTCAGTGCTGTAAACGCAAAATGAAGAATAAAAGTGATTCAGATGGAATAATTAAACTCCTGAGGGATTCTTTTTTTAATATATGATTTTTAAGCTTCACAACATAAGACTGCAGTTTCTGAAAGAAACGTTCTCTTTTAGTGTTTACAAGTATTTTGCATCGTGTTCTACCGTTTTATTTTCCGGACACAAGCAGTTGTTATTAGTTTCCGATTCAGAAGTCTTGTCTTCAAGCTTTCAAAGTCTCTCGCTGTCTCATGTCTGTGACCACTTGCCAAGATTAATTAATACTGAATACTTTGTGATTTTAGTGATTAATTAGATTTAATTTATAAAACAGCTATTGATAATTTTTTGCGTTAAAGAATATGGAAAAAGAAGGAGCATCTATTGTAATCACCCATCAAATTATTGATGGAAAGCAAAGTGAATATGAAAACTGGTTGGATGAAATAGGACCTTTGTGCAGGAACGCCACAGGTCACTTAGATTGGCAAATAATCCGTCCAATTCCAACTCTAACATCAACCTATACTATAATTATCCGTTTTGATTCAATTGAGCATCTGAAAGGCTGGATAAATTCTAACGAGAGACACCGCTTGATCGAAAAAGTAGGACCGTTATTAGATCAAGGTGATAACTATTTCATAAGAAGTGGATTGGATTTTTTATTTACCCCTTTGGAAACGAATACTAAAGTCCCTGCACGTTGGAAGCAATATCTCACAACATGGTCGGCTATATTTCCTTTGTCAGCCTTTATTCCATTAATCATATTACCGATATTAAGAAAATTAGGTATTCCTTCGTATCATCTTATAGATTCATTGTTTATTTCAGGAACTATCGTACTGCTTATGGTTTATTTCGTGATGCCTTATTATACAAAATTGATAAAAAAATGGCTCTATAAATAATAAAGGCATATCAGCTCCTGCATGTGCAAGTGTGCTCAAAATAACAGCAGTTGTATATTTTAATGTTAAGTTATTTAACAAGGAAGCCCGGAATAATTGAAAAAAATTAAACAAAGGGATGCTCTTATTCGTTTAAAAAATAGTATTTTTTTTATCTTTGTAAATGTATATTTTTTTAACGTATAATTTTAAGCTTTACAACAAAAAACAACAGTTTATGAAAAAAATCGTCCTTTTTTTAGTGTTTACAGGTTTTTTAGTGTCTTGTTCTACCGTTTTACTTACCGGGCGCAAGCAGTTATTATTAGTTTCCGATTCGGAAGTTTTGTCTTCAAGTTTTCAAAGCTACAAACAATTCATTGATTCTGTCCCGGCTTCGAAAGACAAAGTAAATACCGCGTTAGTGAAAAATGTTGGTAAAAAGATTTCAACTGTTGTTGAAGCTTATTTGAATGCGAATGGAATGTCGGCTGATGTTGCCACGTATGCCTGGGAGTTTAATTTGGTAAAAGATACCACCATGAATGCATTTTGCATGCCCGGTGGAAAGGTGGTTGTGTTTGAAGGCATATTACCCGTTACGCAAAATGAAGTTGGGTTGGCCGTGGTGTTAGGCCATGAAATTGCACACGCTGTAGCCAAACATAGCAACGAACGGATGAGCCAGCAAATGATAGTGCAATATGGTTCTTCCCTTACGGATGTGTTGCTGGCCAATAAATCTGCTGCAACACGTTCCACCATTAGTACCCTTTACGGAATCGGATCGCAATACGGAGTGATGTTGCCCTATTCCCGAAAACACGAATATGAAGCCGATCGTCTGGGGTTGATATTCCTTGCCATGGCCGGTTATAATCCCAATGAAGCCATTACTTTCTGGGAACGCATGTCTGCAAAATCGGCAGGGGCTCCCATCGAATTTATGAGCACGCATCCTTCGGATGCCAATCGAATTGCGAAGCTCAAAGAATTATTGCCGGAAGCCATGCAATACTATAAGAAATAGACCAATTCCCGATTCAAGTAACGTGAGGCTGATCCCGAGATCTGTTGGTCTTGTGGCTTTTGGTTACCATTATCATGCCGGACTATGCGCAAGATCATTCACATTGACATGGATGCTTTTTTTGCTTCTATTGAGCAACGGGATCATGCAGACTATAGAGGCAAGCCTTTGGCGGTCGGTTATCCGGGAGCCCGCGGGGTGGTTGCGGCTGCCAGTTATGAAGCCCGGGTGTATGGTGTGAGGTCGGCTATGGCCTCCAAGATAGCCTTACGCAAGTGTCCGCACCTGATATTCGTTCAGCCCCGTTTTGATGTTTACAAGTCGGTATCCCGGCAGATTATGGAGATCTTTCACGAGTATACCGATTTGGTAGAACCGCTGTCGCTGGATGAGGCTTTCCTGGATGTAACGGAGAATCATAAGCAGATAGCTTCAGCCACCCAGATAGCCCGGGAGATTAAACAGAAGATCCTGGACACTGTCGGGCTTACTGCTTCAGCCGGTGTTTCGTTCAATAAATTTCTGGCCAAGATCGCCTCCGATTATAAAAAGCCCAACGGCCTGTTTGTGGTTAAGCCAGAGGATGCCGAACGATTTGTAGAGACACTCGTTGTTGAGCAGTTTTACGGTGTAGGTAAAGTGACTGCGGAGCGAATGCACCGGTTAGGCATTAAGACCGGCGCTGATTTAAAACAATGGTCGGAACAGGGACTGGTGTCTAATTTCGGCAAGGCCGGGCATATCTATTATCAAAATGCGCGGGCGATTGATGACCGGCCGGTGGAATGGCGGCGGATACGGAAATCGGTGAGCTCAGAAACAACCTTCGAAAGTGATATTGACACTTATGATGATTTATTGCCGGAATTGGGAAAAGTATCCCGGGAGGTCATCGAGTACATCCACAAGAAAAATTTTAAAGGCCGTACGGTCAACCTGAAAATAAAATATGCCGATTTTAAAGTTATCTCCAGGAGCAAAACCTTTCCGGCACCGGTTACAGACTATGAAGCTCTATATAAAGCCGGATCGGAATTATTAAAGCAGGTGGACCTGTCACACAAAGTACGATTGATCGGGGTTGGCATTAAAAATATAGAAGAGGATGCCGGTTGGACGGGAGATACCCAGTTGCGCATAGAGTTTAAAGAAGATGAGATAAGCTGACAGGGGAACGGGTAAAAATATAGAAGAATGGCATGATCTTATTCAAAACTTGTCAATCTGCAATGGTTCTAGTTTATTATCGTTTTTAAAGTATTTCATAACAGACGAATAATTTGGGCTTACCAAAGAAGGAATGAAGACCGTTTTCGCAATATGAAAATACGCCATACTGAATCCAGGCCGTTCAGGTTTTCTGTTTCAGGTTTCTGATCCTGCTCAGGTGAATCATTTAATAAAACGAGGGTAATCCATGATTTCTAATACTACCAGATAACCGGATGTAATATCCTTATAATCAAAGTAAATAAATAACTAAATAAGCAGCAGATATATTAGCCACAATACACACACTGGTTACAATAGAAATAATTTGATCAGCCATTTTCCTATGTTCTTAATCTTATAGTACCGATCGGTATTTTTTCTTTGTATTCTTTTTTATTTTGTTTTCTATTGTGACTATTGTGGTTTGGATTATTTGTTTTAATTTAGTGAAGTAGAATTATTAAACGGTAGTAGAATAGTCCATATTAATAGTAAAACAGGCTATTGCATTGAGACTCTTTTATTTTTTCCTTTGTAAAATGAAAGATTTTTTCTTTGCAGGTTTTCTTATCTCATGACAAACATTTACTATCTATTAATAAACAGATAGAACCGGCTGACCGTAGCTTTTGGTATCGGAGTCTATTTATCGCTCCACAAAGTTTTACTAAAGAAAAATCCGGTTGGCTTATATGGCGGATCATCTGTTTATAAAGTTAAAGTATTAAATTTATAATTCTTTAAATACAATTATATCCGAAAAGAATTGTTTCTTTTTTTTTCGATATATCTTTACAAACCGGAATGATGGATTAATTATTGAAGGTTCTAAAATCTTTTTATTATGAAAAAAACGTTATTCAAATTTTTACTTTTAATTTCCCTTTTCTCAGTATCAATTTCTTCCATGGCCCTGGAAGTCGTGGTAGGAAAATGGCGATTGGATGTTGATGATGCTACCGGAAAGGCAACTGTCTATCAATCGGATGTGCTTCTGATTCCCAATTCGCGATGTGCATTTAAAATAGGAACAACCAAATATCTTCAGGAACAGTTGTCAGTTCAATCGATAACCCAAACGGATTTAAGCGATGGGTTTGGGACAGGAAAACTTGTTCAAATTATATCGAATGGTTCGAACGGAAGTCTTACGATTACCCATAACTATTATCTTTATGTAGATAAAGATTATATTCTTACTGATTTTACAGTAGGGTCGGCCCAATCAATAGCCACAAATTACATGTCGCCGGTGAACACGACTACAGCCTCTTCTTTCCTGCCCGGCACGAATAACAGGACGCTTTCCGTACCTTTCGATAATGACCAATGGGTGCGATACAGTTCAAATATTTTTGGCATTCCCACTACCAGTTATGAAGTAGGAGCTGTTTACAACAACGATACACGCCAGGGTCTGATTATTGGATCGATTGAACATACTCTTTGGAAAACAGGGATTAATACAGCCACCAATTCATCGAACTCGATTCAAAGCCTAGAAGTTTATGGCGGAATAACTTCCACGCAAACGCGTGATGTTTTACCACATGGTATGGTAAAGGGACTTATCGTAAAATCGCCTAAAATACTAATTGGCTATTTTACCGATTGGAGATCCGGGCTGGAAACTTACGCGGACGTGAATGCCCTTGTTGCTCCCCGCTTAACCTGGGATAGTGGGAAACCGTTTGGCTGGAACAGTTGGGGTGCTATACAAACAAACCTTACTTATCAGAATGCAACGGAAGTTTCCGATTATATTTCAACAAAACTCGAACCCAATAACTTTTCCAATGACAGTACCGTGTATATTGGCCTGGATTCCTACTGGGATAATCTGACTACTTCGAACCTGATTTCTTTTGTCAGCTATTGTAAGGCAAGAGGGCAAAAGGCAGGAATTTACTGGGCTCCGTTTGTTGATTGGGGTAAAGATCCGAACCGGGCCGTTGAAGGGGCTCCCGGTTATTATTATAAGGATATATATCTTTATGCAAACGGTCAACCACAGACAATTGCCGGAGCCTATGCCCTGGATCCGACTCACCCGGCAACCAAACTTCGTGTAGAGAAATATTTAAAACAATTCAAGGTTGAAGGATTTCAGTATTTGAAACTGGATTTTATGACGCATGGCTCCTTAGAAGGTGACAAACATTATGATCCGAATGTATTCACAGGAATTCAGGCTTACAATCAGGGCTTGCAACATATTGTAGATTACCTGGGAAACTCAATGTACCTGAATCTCTCCATTTCTCCGCTTTTCCCGGCAAATTATGCTCATGGACGACGTATTGCCTGCGATGCTTACAGTTCAATTTCCGATACTGAATATACGCTTAACTCCCTGACGTATGGCTGGTGGTTGGATCACGTCTACAGCTACAATGATGCGGATAACGTGGTGTTGAACGGAGCGTCTGAGGGTGAAAACCGTGCCCGCATAACTTCTTCTGTTATTACCGGAATTTTTATAATAGGGGATAATTTTAGTTCTACAGGTTCTCAACTGATAAAAGACCGGGCTGAAACATATTTGGTAAAACCTGAAATTAACCGGATTGCCAGATTCTGTAAAGCATTTAAGCCTGTTGAATCCGGAACCGGTACCACTGCCGCCAACCTGTTCATCACTTCGTACGCCGATACGACTTATGTAGCTGCTTTTAATTATTCAACCGCTACAAAAATAATATCAATCGATTTTAACCGTATCGGTTTAAAGGAGGGGACAACCTATGTTGTTAAAGAACTTTGGCGTAATACAAGTACGCAACAATCGAAATCCTGGACAGCAGCTATCCCTTTAAAAGATGTGCTTCTTTATAAGATTTATTCGAAAATCGACACGGCTTCTCAACAGGAACCTTCTAATCCTAAATTTACTGTTTATCCTAATCCCTGTTTCGATAAGCTGGAGGTGAAACTGCCCAACGGAGAGAGGATAAAGAATATATCAATTTATTCTATGGTAGGAGTAAAGGTTCGGCAATTTGCTGAACCTTCTGATTTTATTACATTCGATAATCTGAAATCCGGGATCTATCTCATTTCAGCAACTTCTTCTTCCGGTGGTACTTTTACATCCATGTTTGAAAAAAGATAACCTGATTAACCGGCTAACAAAAATGTCTTATGAAAATAGAGCAACAGACCTTCGGATTCATTCAAGAAAAAGAAGTTTGTTTATTTACCCTTAGTCATGATTCGGGGGCAACCATCAAACTCTCCAATTATGGAGCGACATGGGTGTCAGCTATGTTCCCCGATAAGCATGGCGAATTTGCAGATGTAGTTTTGGGCTATAATAACCTGGAGGGATACCTAACCGATACAAATTATATCGGAAGTACTGTTGGACGATTCGCAAACCGGATCAATCAGGCACGTTTCACCCTGGGCAAGCAATTATATTATCTGGATAAGAATGATGGTGAAAATACCAATCATGGAGGTTTTTCGGGTGTTAATTCGCAGGTGTTTGATTATGAGCTTACCGACGATGGTGTCGTATTTTTGTTGGAGAGTCCGGAAGGTAACGGAGGGTTTCCGGGGAATGTTAATCTTAAAGTCTGTTATTCATTTTCAGATGATTTTAAGGTCATCATTAAATTCCAGGCTACAACTGATAAAGACACGTACCTGAATCTTACCAATCATTCTTATTTCAATCTTGCCGGCACAGGCAGCATTTTAAATCATCAACTGCAGATTCCTTCCACTCAAATCCTGGAAACAACGGAATGCTTTATCCCTACCGGCCGATTGATACGTGTTCAAGAAACCGTTTTCGACTTTACCCAAATGAGGACCCTTGATGAAAAGATGGATAAAGATAATAAGCAATTGATTTGGAACAGGGGATATAACCATTGTTATCCCATCGATCAAACACCGGAGCAAAGACAATTCCAGCCTGCAGCAACTTTATTTGACCCCGAATCGGGGCGCCGCCTTCAATTGTTCACAACCTTGCCTTCCGTGCTGGTTTATTCAGCCGGCTTTTTAAAGTCAAAACTACCCGGGAAATCAGGACTGAATTATCAACCGAATGACGGCATTTGTCTGGAAGCCCAGTTTTACCCCGATTCTCCTAATCACGCTCATTTCCCTTCTTGTTTGTTACGGGAGGATGAAATCTTTGACCAACGTATTGAGTTTCATTTTGATGCTATAAAAAATGATTGAATATGAAATGAATTTTTGAGACAGAACTGTTTTCAACTTTAACGAAACTGCTTAATCAACTCTTCTGTCTGTATTTTAATAGCTTTTCCTTGAATAAATGATTTATAATAAAATATTTAATAAAATAATTATGACTGTACAAGAATTAAAATCTTCTTTTAAAACTGCTTATGGGCGTGAAGCTGAAGCTGTTTATTTTGCACCCGGGCGTGTAAACCTTATCGGAGAACATACTGATTATAACGGTGGTTCAGTTTTTCCCTGTG
>JAUZOM010000146.1 GCA_030706465.1 Bacteroidota bacterium
CGGATCCACTCTGACCGATAATCATATTGGTCTTTCCTGTCTCGAATACTGCCGAAACATTTTTCAGTACCTGATTTCCATCGAAAGATTTATCAACGTTTTTTACTTCTATCATTTTTCCCTTCCCTTAGCTGTTTTTACATTCTCTTTTCTAAAAAATCATCACCAACAAATTAGCCTAACATCAAACTGGTTACCAACAAATTAAAAAACAGTATTAAAATACTTGAATTTACGACAGCATTGGTACTTGCCTTTCCTACATCGAGTGCCCCTCCACGGGCATAATATCCATAATACGCAGCAACGGAAGTAATGAGAAAGGCAAAAATAAGAGATTTAATCACAGAATAAAACACGTAATAAGGAATAAAGGCATACTGAATTCCTGTTAAATAATCAGCCGTTGAAATGACATTCGTAAAAACACTTACAAAGTAGCCGCCAACCAACCCTATCCCCATACTGAAGATCACCAGGAAAGGCATCATAACGACAAAAGCTGTAATTTTGGGTAATATCAGATAATTTGCCGAATTTACACCCATTATTTCGAGCGCATCAATTTGTTCGGTTATCCGCATAGTACCGATTTCCGACGCAATATTGGAACCTACCTTCCCTGCAAGGATCAGACACATAATGGTCGACGAGAATTCCAGCAACAACGTATCACGCGTTACTAATCCGGTAGTATAGGTCGGAAGCAGTGGATTGGAGGTATTCAACTTGGTTTGAATAGTCATGATGGCTCCGATAAACCCGGATATAATAATAACAATAGGCAGGGATTGCAAGCCTAATTTCTCAAGCTCTTTCGGGAACTGGCGGAAGAACATTCTCCACCGATCGGGCTGTACGAGAACCCGTTTCATCAGCAAGATATACATGCCGGTATCATTTAATAAACTCATGATCGATAATTTAATTAAAAGAGGTTCGTGTTAAATGATGAATGAATACAAAACCGGTTTCAGGATGAAACGGATGTTTTAGTTTAAGTTTGCAAATATACTCATTTTCTGAATATTTAAAAAATAACTCAAAAGTCAATGAATGGTTGCACGATAGCTGGTTTGGGAAGCATAAGAGCCCGGGTAAAATTCCCAAATTTGATGGAATAAGCAGATACCAAATCCATAAAGTTATACAACCTGGCTTATTTGTTTATTTATTTCCTTTCCGCATCTGCTGCACACACAACCGGTAAAGCAGCAAATTCCCCCGGTAGTAAATTGCAGTGGGTTATCAGGCGACCGCAAGGGTAAAAATGCTGATTCTTATTCCGGGTGTTTCGAGTAAGGCCCGTGCACATGCTTCCAGCGTGGAGCCGGTGGTAAGCACATCGTCAACCAACAGGATATGTTTTCCTTCCAATATCATTTTATCGTTGATTGCAAAGATGCCTTCCGTATTTTCATACCGCTCGAATACCGATTTTTTTGTTTGGGTCGCATTCTCACGTATACGAATCAGCGTACTGGTATCCAATGGTTTATTCAGTATGGTACACATTCCTTTGCCAATCCACTCGCTTTGGTTATACCCGCGTGATTTGTATTTTTTGGGATGAAGCGGAACAGGTATAATCAAATCAATGGAAGTGAAATCCGGGGAATCCAGCAAATCAATCGCAGCATACCGGCCCATCAATTCACCAATTTCTTTATTTCCCTGATATTTGAGGATATGCAATAACTTTTGGAAAGAAGAACCCTTTTGGAAGAAGAAATAAGAGGTTGCCCTGTAAACAGGTATTTTACCCCAAAACCGTTTCTCGATCGGATTATCCACCATCAAATGGTAATTTGTTTTGGGAATATCATGAAGACAGGAAAGGCACAGTTGATGTTCATTTTTCTGCAGTACACAACCACATACCACACATAAATCAGGAAACATCAAATTAATAAAATCGACAAACGGACTGAATTTCATATAAAAGCCTCCTAAATTCTCCAACGGGGAGTTTTGAATAGTTTGGTTTTATTAAATCCTGAACAATAGCTTATTTCCAGTATAGATGATCATAATACCATAATTGGCATTCTCATGGATCTTCCCCGGGAGAATTAAGCAACGATTAAGTTCCATCCTTTCGGAACAAAAATGAATAATCCGATAATAACGGAGATGATAGCACAAATCAGCACGGCACCCGCTGCGATGTCTTTCGCTTTCCCTGCCAACGGATGCAGTTCGGGAGAGGCCAGGTCAACAACATTTTCAATGGCCGTATTGAACATCTCCGCTCCCACTACCAATCCGATGCAAAGCAAACAAAACATCCATTCTGTCAAACTGATAGTAAACGCCACCCCGCACACGATAACCAGAGCCGCTACAACTAAATGGATTTTCATGTTCGCTTCAGTTCCAAATACATGGCAGATTCCTCGAAAGGCATACCTGAAACTCAGTATTCTTTTTTTCATAATTTTATGTTGAAGTAAATCGCAACGCAAATAACGCAAAAAAAAAGCAAATAAAGACTTTATTGGTATAAAAAAATCCTGCAACACATTGTTTGCAGGATTTTCAATATCTGAATTTATTTTTAGTGAAGTTAAGCCTTCACGCGTTCCACATAGGAACCATTGCGGGTATCTACCCGGATCGTTTCCCCTTCGTTGATAAACAAAGGCACCCGGACAGTTGCACCGGTTTCAACAGTCGCCGGTTTTGTGGCATTCGTTGCTGTATCGCCTTTTAATCCCGGTTCGGTATAGGTAATCAACAAGGCAACCTGCACTGGTAGATCAACATATAAAATGGTTTCGGATTGTGCATGAATAACCACTTCACACATCATGCCTTCTTTCAGGAAGTCAACACCGTTTATAATTTCTTTATTCACAGAAACCTGTTCGTAGGTTTCGTTGTTCATAAAGTTATAACCCATATCATCCTGATAGAGATACTGATATTCACGACGTTCAATTCGCACTTCTTCAATCCGAACCCCGGAGTTAAACGTTTTATCAAAAGTCCTGCCGGTGATAACATTCTTCATTTTGGTGCGGACAAAGGCAGGTCCTTTCCCTGGTTTAACGTGAAGGAATTCAGTTATGAAATAATACTGGCCATCAATATCGAGGCACATTCCATTTTTAATATCTGCTGTAGTAGCCATATAATAATTTACGATTTAAGAAATTTACAATTAGTAGTTCGGAAAAACGGGTTACATCAATTAAATACTCAACTATATGTAATTCACTTTGATTCATTTAATTTCGGGTGCAAAAGTACAATATAAATTTTGATTATCAAAATAAACTATCGGACAAATAGTTATGAAAAAGCCTCTGCTTTCGGCAGAGGCTTTTTCATGCTTTTCTAGTTTTATTGTTTCGTTTTATTTATCGTTTCGTTTTTGTACGTTATAGAAAATCTTCATTTGATTACCCAATATTTTAGTAAACCCTTTGACATCATCAGCGCTCCACGCACGATTTACTTCCCCATATTCCCCGAAATCTGTTTTCATGAGGTCAAAAGTACTTTCAACCCCAACCAGCGTATAGCTGTATGGACGTAATTTCACGATAACGGTTCCTGTAACGTTTTGTTGCGAGCTTTGCAGGAATTGTTCAATGTCCCGCATAACCGGCTCGAGGTATTGCGCCTCATGCAGGAACATGCCGTACCAGTTTCCCAGTTGGTCTTTCCAGTATTGCTGCCATTTGGTGAGGGTATGTTTTTCAAGCATCTTATGCGCATTGATAATCAACAGGGGAGCCGCAGCTTCAAAGCCCACACGTCCTTTTATACCAATAATGGTATCGCCGATGTGCATATCGCGTCCAATGCCGAACTTGCCTGCAATTGCTTCCAGCTTATTGATTAAGGAAACCTTATTTGAACTCTTATAACCATTCACGCCACAGATTTCACCTTGTTCGAATTCCAGGGTGATCGTTTCTTCCCCCTGTTTTTCCACATGGCTTGGGTAAGCCTCTTCCGGCAGGGTCTGGTTCGATTTCAGGGTTTCCTTTCCCCCGATACTGGTTCCCCACAACCCTTTGTTGATGGAGTATTCCATTTTCTTAAAATCAGCTTCAAAACCATGCAATTTCAGGTAGTTGATCTCATAATCACGAGTCAGCACCATATCCCGGGTTGGAGTCAGGATCTTTATTTCCGGAGCCAACACATCAAATGTCAGGTCGAAACGTACCTGGTCATTCCCCGCCCCCGTGCTTCCATGGGCCACATAATCCGCCCCGATCTCTTTGGCATAATTGATAATGGCAATTGCCTGAAAGATCCGTTCGGAACTCACGGAAATCGGATAGGTACCGTTACGAAGTACATTCCCGAAAACCATATATTTGATACTCTTTTCGTAATACTCCTGGGTGACATCCAATGCCACATGGTTGACAGCTCCCAGCCGGTAGGCTTTGTCTTCAATAACTTTCAGCTCCTCATCACTGAATCCTCCGGTATTTGCCACAGCCGTATACACGTCATACCCCTTTTCTTCCGATAAATATTTTGCGCAAAACGAGGTATCCAATCCTCCGCTAAATGCTAAAACAACTTTTTCCTTCATATAGCCCACTTATTTCCCCCAAAGGGGAATTCTTAATAGTTCTGATTTATATATTTTTCTCTTATTAACGTCATAGTAACTCAACTAAAGCCCCTCTTCTGGGGATTTAGAGGGCTTTTCCTCTGTTGCCGGATCATAGAGCATGCCTGTACACAGGCAGTGTTTCCGCCCCGTACGCTGCAGGATGTCATAATTCACACAGCTTTGGCAGCCTTTCCAGAAGGCATCATCAGAGGTCAGTTCCGAAAAAGTAACCGGCTTATAACCCAGTTCGGAGTTAATCTTCATAACCGCCAATCCGGTAGTTAATCCGAATATCTTCGCTTCGGGGTAGCGTTGGCGTGAAAGTTCGAATGCCTTGCGCTTTATCCGTTTGGCCAGTCCATGCCCACGAAACTTATCCACTACGATCAATCCTGAATTAGCAACAAATTTTTTATTCCCCCAAGTCTCAATATAGCAAAACCCGGCAAATTCCTCTCCTGCTAAAGCAATAATTGCTTTTCCTTCTTTCATTTTTTGCTCGATATATTCGGGCGAGCGTCTGGCAATTCCGGTTCCGCGTACTTTGGCCGCATCAGCGATAGTGGTCAAAATCGTATCAACATATCCTAAAAAACGCTCATCAGCTATTTGTACCGTTATCTCTTCAACGGTAATTTCTTTGTCCATATTCAATTTGAATGAGTTCTTTATAAGTTTGAAAGCAACTCCCTTACTATTATTTACAATATTCGTTCCTTAACCCGAAGCCCCCGAATCAAATTATTACCATACGTAATAATTTTTTCAAAAAAGGCAACAAAGATATAGAAAATGTAAATAGTCAGCAACTAATTTTCAGATTATTCCTTCTCGGAAAAAGTAAGATTCATCATCTCGAGTATATCTTCCCGGGTAATTCCCTCCCTCGGAATGACTAAGATGGTATCATCGCCCGCAATAGTGCCCAATACATGATCGGTCGCTTTATTGTCAATATCCCAGGCAATGGCACTGGCATATCCCGGTTTCGTCTTTACTACACCAAGCTGCCCCGAAAATTCAAGGCTTAATACAGCCCCATGTGCTATTAAGGTGTTGCTGTTGCCGGTAGTGGGCAACGGTTTGTTATAGGAAGGCAAAATATACTTATATGCTCCATTCGATAACGGTGTTTTCGCTACTTTCAGTAATTTCAAGTCACGCGATAAGGTTGCCTGCGTCACTTCGCACTGTCGTTCACTCAGCATTTTAAGCAATTCTTCCTGGCTGCCTACTACGGTCGATCGAAGAATTTCTGAAATAATCTGTAACCGGTTACGTTTATTCTTCATAAATGTATAATTATTTATATTTCTCGCAAAAGTACAACATTTTTTGTATATCTCAAAATATAATATCATATTTATGCTGTTTTAACGTAGATTTATCCGATTAATTGAATCTTTATGTATGATTGATCGATTTTTTATGCATATAAATACGAAATCATATACACCTTCATCGTTTACCGGATTGATTCCGGTGATTCTTCCTAAATTGATTTTCTGCCTTCAATAAATTGATCGGACTGATTCCGGATCAGGTTGTTCACCTTTCATTGGCCTCCTATTCGCTATCGATTCGGAGATATCTCCTATATAAACCCTATATAATCCGTATTTATACAGATAGGGATTATAAACGGGTTGTATAGGGAATTTATACGAATTAACCTAAAATAGGTGGAGAAAGAAAGGGGAAGGAAATAAGGGAAAACGGGAAAAAGAAAGGCTGCACATACCGATTGCATGTATTATCCTAAATTTTATTTTTTTTGTAAACAGGTTTCAGTACGATACTTGTTCCTCATTCTTCATTCTCTTCTGTAAGAATATCAGTCCCTGGGAAAAGATGAACTGGCACCGATATTCTTCTCTAAGTACCATTCAGGATAACTAAAATGGAAATGAATGGGCGCAATATTATATACTTACCATTAATTATTAATCCGGTATTTTTAATTTAGTAGAGGTCTGGTGTAATAGTTTCCCGTCCCGGCTCGTTGCTCTTGGTTCTTTTGTCTTTGCTCTTAGTTCTGATAAAATCCAGGCTCTTTATTCCGTATCCTTTGGTGCATGTTTGAGTACTTTGGCATCGATGTAGAAGAAAATTTCTTCGGCGATGTTAGCGCAATGGTCTCCAATTCGTTCGAGTTTTCGAAAGATACCAATCAACTCGAGGCATTCGAATGCCCGGTCGGGATTCTTCTGAATGTAAGAAGCAATTACATGAACGGCTTTCTCATTGATCTCATCGACCCGGGAATCTTCGTTGAAGATGGCTGCTGCAAAATTCGATTTCTCATTTTCAAAGGCTTCCAATCCTTGGGCCAGCATTTTATTTACCTGATCGATCATATCCTGCAAATGAGTATCCATGATCACTTCGGCATCCAGTATTACAGAGGGATTGTTGACCAATATGTGTGAAATGCCGTTAGCAAAATCGGCAATCCGTTCCAGGTTGGAGTTGATTTTGAATACCGCCAATACAAAGCGAAGATCCACCGCAACCGGTTGATAGAGCGCAATGATACTTTCACAAAAGCCATCAATCTTCAGTTCGTAAGCATCTACTCTTTTCTCCCGCATGTTTACTTTTGATGCCAGGTCCTTATCAAAGATAAGAATGGCTTCACCGGCATTCGACACCTGGGAAATCACTAACCGCCACATGTTGATCAGGTCTTGCCGGAGGGTTGATAATTCTTGTTCTATAAGTCTCATAATAGTTTGTGGTATAAATATGTATTTGTGCAAAACAAGATTGGAACATTTCTGGTTCTATATCTTTCGAAAACAATACAAAGAAATGGAATTTCTATTAAATAGAAACGAATAGTATGTTACAAAATCATTACAAATACATAAATAGTTGTTTTTCAGTTTATTTGTAATTATTTCTGTTGTCCGGTATCCGGTATTTCAATTCCACTTTCAGGATATATTCTATTTTAATACGATTGTAACATACCTGTAACAACGCCGTAATGAAATGCCTATACTTTTGCTTCCGAAATTATTTATCAAAGTTATAAAACACAAATTTTAAATCAAAAGTAATTTAAAAACAAATTCAAGATGAAGAAAATCTATTTAAGTTTAATGGTACTTTTTGGAATGGGTTCTTTCCTTTCAGCGCAAACAACTCAGGGTGCCGATGATACATTTAAACCAAGCGGTAAAGCTATTGTGACTATATTCACAGACTTTACAAATGTCAACACCAACAGCAAAACAGATAACGCATTTGAAGTTAGCCGTGCTTACTTTGGTTATGGTTACAATTTTAGCAAAGACTTTTCAGGAAAAGTAGTATTTGATGTTGCAAACTCAGGAGGTTTGACTCCATCGGCTTTCTCTGCTTTCTTGAAAAATGCCTATGCTGAGTATAACCATGGAATCGTGAAAGCCGATTTTGGTATGGTAGGTGAAAACATGTTCGATCTTCAGGAATCAGTTTGGGGAAAACGCTATTTATACAAATCACTTCAGGATCAATATGGCTTTGGAAGCAGTGCTGACCTTGGAGCTAAAGTTAAACTTCAATTCACTCCGGAAATAGCATTGGACCTGGCAGCCTATAATGGCGAAGGTTACAAGAACGTGGGAATCAAATCAGACAGTACCATTCAATTTGCAGTAGGTTTGACCGTTCAACCGATTAAGAACCTTTATGCCCGTGTTTATTACGACACAAAGGCTAACCAATCATACCAGTCTGCTGCCGTAACACAAAGCTCATTCAACGCATTTGTAGGATATAAGAGCGAACAAGGAACACTGGCTGCCGAATACAACACGCAGAGTGGAAAAGGAAATGTAAAAGGTAAGAATTGGTCAGGTATATCACTATATGGTGCACTTCCTATCGTGAAAAGCTTCTCCGCATTTGCCCGTTTTGATGAATTATCGTCAGACAAACTTGCTTCAGCTACTACCGGTTGGAACTCTGTAAAGACAGGAACAGATGGGTCTGTTTATATTGTAGGTGTAGAATATGTACCGGTAAAAGGGATTCAGATAGCACCCAACTTCCGGTATGCAGATCCTTCGTCCGATGCTTCAAAAGCAGGAGCTAAATCAGTATCGACTCTTAACGTAAATGTTGGTATCAATTTCTAATTGTTTATCATTTAAAAGAAACAATAATAAGTTTATTAAAAATAATAATAGAACTCACTCATTATGAAAAAGATTAGTTTATTTTTAGCTTTCGTTCTTGTCTCTGCAGCGGCTTTTTGCCAGGCTGGAATCTCCTTATCGGGAGCCGGAGCTACGTTTCCACTTCCATTCTACAATATGTCCTTTGAAAATTATTCCAAGACAACCGGAGAGAAAGTATCTTACGGAGGGATTGGTTCCGGAGCAGGTATAAAAAGTTTAACGGATAAGGTAGTTGATTTTGGAGCTACTGATGCTTTTCTTAGCGATGCTGAATTAAAGGCGATGCCGGCACCGATCGTTCATATTCCTACTTGTAGCGGTGCTGTAGTGGTAGCGTTTAATCTTCCCGGAATTCAAGAAATCAAACTGACCCCGAATCTGTTGGTTAAGATTTTAATGGGCGAAATTAAAAACTGGAATGATGCTTCCCTGAAGAAGCTCAACCCAGCCGTTAAGTTCCCTAACCTGGCAATCACGGTTGTTTACCGCTCGGATGGTAGTGGTACAACCAACATGTTTACCGACTATTTGACTAAAGTAAGTAAAGAATGGAAGGATAAAGTAGGATCTGGCAAATCAGTGAAATGGCCTGTTGGTATCGGGGCAAAGGGTAACCCGGGTGTTGCCGGGACAGTTCATCAAACTGTCGGAGCTATCGGATATGTAGGTTCAGAATATGCTTTTGCCGAAAAGATAGCTTCAGTTGCCTTGCAAAATCAGGCCGGTAAATTTATCAAGGCAAGCATTGCTTCGGTAAGTGCTGCCGGGAAAAGCGTTATACCTGCCGATACACGCATTATGTTGACGAATTCTGCTGCTGTTAATGCTTATCCTATCGCAGGGTTTACCTGGTTGATTCTTTACAAAGAACAGGATTATAATAAACGTTCGTTAGCCCAGGCAAAAGCGACTCTCAAATTAATGGAATATATGATCAGCCCGGCTGCCCAATCGGTTGCCGCCAAGGTGAATTATGCACCGCTTCCTGCTGCTGTTGTTGCGAAAGCGAAAGCTATTTTACGCTCGGTGACGTATAACGGGAAACCGGTTCTAAAATAAGAGTGTTGTTTATTATTTCTCAAAAGGTCCTTCCTGGTGCCATGAAGCAACGGGAAGGACTAAATTGATTTTAACTAATACAGATTCAAGTGAATAGTGATAAGATTTTAAAGTATACTTTATTCACAGCATCGTTACTGATACTGTTGATTTCAGGGGCCATGGTATTCTCGTTGATTCAGGGCTCCATGACTTCATTTCACCAGTTTGGATGGAAATTTTTCGTTTCTACCAAATGGGACCCGACACAAGGTAAAGAGCAGTATGGTGCTTTGTTGTTTATTGCAGGAACTTTGTTTACCTCGGTGCTTGCCTTAATCATTGCCATCCCGATGGCCTTTTCTACTTCCTTGTTTATTGGCGAGTATTTCCGAAACACCCGTATGGCATCGGTCGTAAGCACGTTGGTCGATTTATTGGCAGGCATTCCTTCCATTATTTACGGCTTATGGGGTTTCTACATATTACGCCCCTTTATTGTCTCCCTTGGCTTAAGTCCGCAGGGATATGGGATCTTCACTTCCGGCCTGATCCTGGCCATTATGATTATTCCTTATGCCACATCCTTGAG
>JAUZOM010000147.1 GCA_030706465.1 Bacteroidota bacterium
CTATTCTCTGCCGCATCCTAACAGGCTTCTATTTTAGGTATGAAGAGGAATCGGAAAGATTTCAGATAGGGTTCGGATAGGGTTCATATAGGTCTACCTATCCGAACCCTATCCGAACCCTATCTGAACCCTAAGGAAACCCTATCTGAACCCTATCTATACCTAAACTGGAATAAGACTGAGCACAGACTGCGTCCAGACTGGGAAGCTGTTCAAAAAGTGCAGAGAAATAACCCGAATTAAGAAAAGAACGCAAGAGGCCATAGCCAAAAGTTTGGATAAAATATACTGTAAATTAATATTTTACAAATTATCAAGTCAGATTAAGTATGAACTTAATCTTCATGTTACTTATTGGATAAAGAACGCAATATGGAAATCGCATGTCCCAAGTATGAATTTAATATTCTTGTTACTTATTGGATAAAGAACGCGATATGGAAATCGCGTGTCCCCCAGTATGAATTTAATCTTCGTGTTACTTAGTTGTATATAAATCAACGATTCCGTATACTTCCATTTTGCACGGTATAGCCTGAATTCTCTTTTTAAGTTTTGAAGAACATTAAATTTAAATCGTTGCAAAAATGATTATCTTTGCATCCGGGAAATAAAAAAGGACCTATCCAACCAACTCGTTCTTTTTCAACAATTTCAATTTTAAAGGTTTAAATATTAGACATGAAAATCCGAAATCATCAGCATTTACTTTTTTTTACAGGACTTATTATACTTGCCATAATTTCATTTTTTTACTTTTTCCGCATTGATTTAACTTCCGACAAACGGTACAGCGTTGCCGGACAGACGAAGATGTTGATGGAAAGACTGGATGCTCCCCTGAAAGTGGTCGTCTATCTTGATGGAGATTTAAATCCCGGATTTCTGCGGTTAAAAAAATCGACGGCCGAATTGCTGGATGAGCTTTCCGTTTATTCCGGTAACAGCATTGACATCCGGTACGAGAATCCTTCCCTGGCGGATACCCCCGATCAACGGGAGAAAAAATATGCCGGACTTCAATCACGCGGATTAATGCCAACTGCTGTTTATGAGCGGGATAAAGAGGGTAAATCCATCCAGAAGATTATTTTCCCCTGGATCGAGATGACTTACAACGGGAAGAAGGTTCAGGTTTGCCTCCTGAAGAATATCCTCGGAAATTCGGGTGAAGAGAACCTAAATATCTCGATCGAAAACCTGGAATTTGAAATCACCGATGGCATCCGCCGCCTGGTAAATACCGATGTGACTAAAATCGCTTTTTTAGAGGGCCATGGCGAACTTTCGGAACCGGAAACGTATGATATTTGCAAATCATTAAGCCGCTATTTCCAGATTGACCGGGGCATACTGGCCAACAATGCATCCGTGCTGGATAACTATAAAGTAGTCATTATTGCCAAGCCTACGAAACCTTTCAGTGAATCGGACAAATACATTATCGACCAATACATTATGAATGGAGGCCGGGTACTGTGGTTACTCGATGGTGTCCGTATTTCCAACGAGAATTTGTCAACGATCGGGCTTTCCCCGGCGTTGGAGCTGGATTTAAACCTGAATGACCAGCTTTTCCGGTATGGCATCCGTATTAATCCTGTTTTGTTGCAGGATGTTCAATGTGCGTCGGTCCCGGTTAATATTGCTCCTGCCGGTACAACGCCCCAGTTTGAACCCTCCCCGTGGTATTTTGCACCCTTGCTGCTGGCATCCCCGGAACATCCGGTTACCCGGAATATTACCGAGGTACGTTCTGAATTCTGTTCCGGGATTGACCTGGTGGGTGATAATAAACAGGTAAAAAGTGACCTCCTTTTGGCAACATCGGATAATACACACATTGTCGGAGCCCCCACCACCATCGATTTAAGCCAAAAAATAAAGCCCAATGACAAAGCGTATTTCAACCTGGCTTATGTGCCGGTGGCAGTAGCTATGGAAGGCAACTTTGAATCGGATTTTGCGAACAGGATGACCCCAAAAGGACTGACCAATACGTTGCCTATCCGGAGGCAGAGTTTACGGACGCGGCAGATTGTGGTGGCCGATGGGGATCTTATCCGGAATGAAACAACAGCCAAAGACAGTACAACAATTCCGCTGGGATTCGACCGCTACATGAACCAACAATTTGGGAATAAAGAATTTATCCAGAATGCAGTCCTTTATCTGGCCGATGATGACGGATGGATGCAATTACGCTCCCGTACCCTGAAATTACGGTTATTGAATAAAAAAATCAGCCAGGAGGATAGGATTACCTGGCAGCTGGTCAATGTACTGGTTCCTATCAGTATCTTATTCATTTTCGGGATCTCTTACCAGGTCATTCGGAAAAGGAAATATACAAAGCCGTAAAGACATTGGATTCTAATGCCGGAAGTATCCCTGTTGTTTAACTGAGAATTTGAATGCCGAGGGAACAGATAAAAACAACGCGGATTATCGCCAATTTTACAGTTGAATTCGCATGCCATTTTTCAGTTGCTTAAAGAAGTAATCCTGCCTGAAGTAGATAAAAAAGCAAACCTTACCGTTCTTTGAACGGTAAGGTTTGCTTTTTTTGTAAGGGCACACAGCCTTCGGCGGATTCCAAAGGCTATGGTCTTTTTACATTATAGTTTATCCAACGTTTTATTTTCATGTATGCTTCCAACATTCCTGTATGCCCAGGCAAAAATAAGCGGGAAGACCAGCAAGGAGAAAACCATGGCACACAAAATACCTCCGATTACGACCCGGGCCAACGGCTGGGCACTTTCCGAACCGATACCGTGTGAAATGGCCGCCGGAAATAAACCGACAGCAGCCATCAGTGCTGTCATCATAACCGGACGAATCATGGTCTTAACACCCAACCGGATGGATAACTGCAAATGGTTTTTTTGACCTTTCAGTTTATCGATATTATCTTTAAAGGCACTTATTAACAAGACCCCGCTCAGGATACAAATACCAAATAAACAGATAAACCCGATTCCGGCCGAGATACTGAAATTAGTCCCCGTTAATAACAACACGGCAATTCCCCCCACAATGGCAAAGGGGACATTGAGAAAGACCAACCCGGCATCCTTGACATTTCCAAACATGATGAACAAAAGCAAATAAATCAGGATCAAGCTCACCGGAACTACTTGAGCAAGTCGTTTTACAGCACGTTGCTGATTCTCAAAATCGCCCTGCCAGACCATATCGTACCCGTTCTTCAACTTCACGGTACGGCTGACTTTGTCACGCGCTTCCTGAACGGCACTTCCCATATCCCGGTCACGAACAGAAAACTTAACAGCAGAATACCTGCGATTATCATCCCTGAATATTAAACAAGGACCTGTTTTCATGGTAATGTCTGCAATTTCCTTAATGGGTACTTTCGACCCGCTTGAAGTAGGTACCATCAGATTACCGATATTATCCACCGTGTTCCGGTATTGTTCCGGGAAACGAATACGGATATCAAATTTCTGAATCCCTTCGTACAGTTTGGTGGCTACTTTCCCTCCAATGGCCATTTCAATCACGGCATTGGCATCAGCCGTTGATACTCCGTAAAGAGCCATATTTTGCTGATTCAAATCAATGTCCAATTCAGGTTGTCCGATATTTTTAATAACCCCCAGATCGGATATTCCACGGATTTTCCGGAGGATATTGCAGATTTCTGTTGATTTGCTCTCCATATAGTCCAGCGAGTCACCAAATATCTTTACACAGATAGAGCCTTTCACCCCCGAAACCGCTTCTTCAATATTGTCGGTAATAGGTTGCGAAAAATTGAAATCCACCCCTGGAATGACCGAGAGCTTCTTATTCATTTGTTCGATCAGCTCTTCCTTGCTCATCCTTGGTTTCCATTCCGACTCAGGCAGCAGCTTAATATCAAATTCATTGTTATAAAATCCGGCCACATCAGTACCATCATCTGGCCTTCCTGTTTGGGAGACAACATTTTGTACCTGCGGGAATTTAATAATGGTTGACCGGATTTGGTTGGACACTTCAATGGACTTGTCCAGCGAAACTGAATAAGGCAATTGGGCTCTCAACCAGATAGCACCTTCATTAATCTCCGGTAAGAATTCAGAGCCTAAAAAATTAAAAGAGAAAAGCCCGATAATAATAATGACAAATGCTGTAGCCAGCGTTGCCCGCTTATGCCCGTAGGTAAAATCAAATCCGCGCATGAATCGTTCGGTAATGAACTCAACCACCGGGTTATGTTTTTCCTTTACATTCTTGTTTAACAGCAAGCGGATAAGAACCGGCACCAACGTCAAAGTGGTGATTAGGGCACCCAATAAGGCAAACCCCAGGGTATAAGCCAACGGAGAGAACATTTTACCTTCTACCTTTTGAAAAGCAAAAATAGGCAGCAAGCCGGTAATAATAATAAGTTTTGAAAAGAAGATTGCTTTTGCTAAACGCGTTCCATCCTTTTTAATCAACCCCCTCTTCGTCATTTTATTAAAACGTTCCATGCCTACATCCTTGGCTTTCTGGTCGAGTATGACAAACAATCCTTCCACCATAACCACCGCCCCATCGATAATAATCCCGAAATCGACAGCACCAAGCGACAGCAGGTTGGCACTCATTCCCATCAGGTTCAGGCAAATGAAAGCGAACAGCAAGGATAAGGGAATGATCAGGGAGACAATCAGTGTCGTCCGCCAGTTAAACATAAACAAGGACACCAACAGGGTGACCAGTAAGATACCTTCAAATAAATTATGCAAAACAGTATCTGTAGCAAAACTGATCAGGTTTTCGCGGTTGTAATAAGGAACAATCTTTGTATCATGGGGTAATGTCCGTTTATTCAGGTCATCAATCTTCTCTTTCACAGCCCGGATTACCTGGGAAGGATTTTCGCCTTTACGCATCACCACAATCGCTTCTACCACATCATCTTCATTGGTTATACTACGATTCCCTTTATCATCAAACAACGCATCAGAACGCCCAACCAGGCCCAACCGGGGCATGTTGGACACCTCCACTTCTGCAACATCCTTTACCAAAACCGGAATACCATTGATATTCTGAACCACTACGTTTTTGATTTCATTGATATTGTTCAACAAGCCGATGCCACGCACTACATAGGCCTGATTATTCTTATTGATAATATCGCCACCAATGTTTACATTACTTTTGCTTATAGCCGTATACAAGTCCAACGGAGTAATGCCCAACGTTGCCAGTTTTCCGGGATCGACCTTTATCTCATAGGTTTTCACCATTCCACCGAAACTCACCACATCAGCAACACCGGGGACAGCCCGTAACTGACGGTCAATCACCCAATCCTGCATGGTCTTTAAATCACGCGGGTTGCGGAAAGTACTTTTTAAAGTATAACGGAATATCTCGCCGGTAGGCCCGGTTGGAGGTTGTATGGAGGGCTGAACACTCTCCGGTAAATCGGCATTTGCCAGTAAATTGGTCACCTGCGAACGTGCATCACGGTCTGTTACCCCATCTTCAAAAACCAGCTTAATATAGGATAGGCCAAAAATGCTGGTTGAACGAAGGCTTACTTTCTTCTGCACCGGATTCATGGCTATTTCAATCGGAGTGGTAACAAATTTTTCCACTTCTTCTGCACTTCGTCCCGGCCATTGGGTTATGATACTGATTTCTGTATTGGTGACATCCGGAAAAGCCTCAATGGGCATATTCTTGAATGTTATAATCCCGGCAACCAGTAACAACCCGGTGACAAAGTAAATGAAATAATAATTTTTCAGAGAGAATGCAATTATGTTACTTAATATTTTATTCATGAGTAGTTTAATTTATGTATTAATAAAAATCGACTTAACTAAAGTAATAATTAAGATCTCATTATTAACCAACTGATTAATTGTTTAAAGTATCATAAATCAGGATTGCCTGTGAAGCAATGACCTTATCACCCGTATGAATATTTCCCGAAATATACGTCCTGTCACCGACGGTGTTAATTACCTCTACTGGAATGATCTTTATATCGGCTTTCGAATGATAAACAAGGATATAATTCTGGCTGTGATCAAAAATAACGGCTGAAGAAGACACACACAGGGCGTTATGATTTTCTTCGTTAGTTACCTTTACGTTGGCAAACATTTCCGGCTTTAGTACATAACCGGGATTTGGCAACACAATCCGCACTTTCATGACTTTATTCGTCGGGTCAAGTACGTTCATCATCTTATCCACCTTTCCCTTAAATACTTTGCCGGGATAGGAAAGGGTAGTTACATCCACCACGTCGTTCAAATGTACCATGCTGATATTCGATTCATACACGTTAGCAATTATCCAGACATTTTTCAAATCGGAAATAGTGAATAGATTGGTACTGTTGTCGGTCCGGATAGACATATCGTTGGTAGCCATTTTTTCGACCACAAATCCATTGATCGGGGAACGTACAATGTAGTCGCCATTGGTATTTCCTCCGTTTATGTGCAACACCCTTTTCACACGGCTTAGCTCCGATTGGGCCTGTTCGCTCGCGGCTTCGGCCGACAACAACTCTTTTTGAGAAGCTAATCCGCTTTTAAACATATCCCGGGTGGCGTCAAGGTTTTTCTTCGCAACGCGCAAGTTACTTTCGGCAGTCACCAGGTCGTTGCCATACCCGGCCATCTCCGAGCTTTTTATAACAGCCAATACCTGTCCCTTATGAACATAGTCCCCCAACAGTACCTTTATGTTTTGGATAACCCCACTGACCATTGGATAGATTTTAACTACGTGATCGTCATTAAATGAAACCTTCCCGGTTAACGTAATGGTATTCGTCATTTGACAATTCTGAATACTGTCGAATTTCAACGTTCGAACCAATGAATCGGCCAGCACATATTTTGAGCTATCGGTTTCCGGGGCAGCATTTGCTTTTTTACAAGACTGGGTAAAAAGAGCCGTTGCAAGGATAATTGCAATAAAATTTATTTGAAATCTGTTTATTCGTTTCATAAATTGAAGTTTTAGTTTTTTAAGTAATCAATACCGGTGTAAAAGTTTAAGTCTTCGAAAGCACTGACACGGTTGAATTGAATGGAGTTGATTTGCAATGTGTTTTGTTTGTAGGAGTCATAGAAATCGAGAAAATCGAGCAGGCTTATATTGCGTACCTGATAATTTTTCAGCACTTCGTTCAGTAAGCGGCTAAAGTCTTTTTCAAAGGAAGCATCCCGGCTTTTCAATAATTTATCATGCTCTATTGCTCTTTTTAAGGTACTGAAAACCTGCTCATCAACACTTGCACGGGTAGCATCGAACGCTGCCTGGTTTAATTTTATCATGGTCCTGGCCGATTTGATATTCCCCTGATTACGATTCAGAAAAGGCAGGTCTATACCAAACCCAAGAGTTGTCAGGTTATTGATATAACTTCCTTGTTGGTCATAACCTAATTGAACGGTTAAATCGGGAACTGCCAGGGCTTTTTGCAGATTATAATTTTGTGTACTCAGGTCGGTATTCAGTCTGGCAATTTTCAAATCCGGCCGGGTATTATACGCTGAATCGATAATTACCCGCAGCGGATATTTCTCAGGATTCAAATTTGTTATCGCCTCTTCGTTGACTACCGGAATCACAACTACATTTTTTGATTGCATCAGTAATCGCAATTCACTCTGGACATCATTCAGCTGGTTTTTTAATTCGTTATATTCACCTTGCAGGCTGTATAACTGTGCTTTTACACGGATTACCTCTTTCTCGGAGATATATCCCTTTCCTTTCTGTTGTGCAAATGCATCAGTCACTTTTTGTAAGGCGGCGATTTCTGTATCGTACACTTTAGCGGATTGCAATAGGAAATGAATATTGAAGAAATCAGTACGTAAGGTATGTTTCAACGTTCGCAACAAGTCGTAAAATTGGTACTCGGATAAGGTTGCATTTGTCTGGGCTATTTTTACCTGTTTATTGTGTTTACCCGCCAACAAAATAACCTGCGACACCCCGACTGATAATTCGCCGTTCCTACCCACTGGGAAAAATTGTTTCGTGGCTGTCTGGTAAATTGTTGTCCCAAGATTTAAGGTTGGGTTAGGAAATAACTTTGCCTGGGAAATTAAAGCTTTCTGGGCATCAATATTATAGCGCTGTGCCAATAACAAAAGGTTTTTTTGAAGAAAGATATTTTCAACACTGTCTAATTTCAGGGATAAGGTATCAGGCCTTATGCCGATATCAATCTGTGATTTTGCTTCTAATGCCGGATACAGACACAGGGCAATAATTGCAAATTTTATTAGTTTTCGCATTATAAATAAAGTGTTTGGTTAGAATGAGTTGTATAAGATGAGTCTTCTCCGATAAGTCTAATTATCAAAAAGTACGCTAAGACTCCATGACACAACCTGCTGTTTTTAAGTTGCATAATTTTAGCGTCTTCTTTGCGTACAAAATCACTTTTCGGAGTGGATTCATAAGATAAGAAATGATCAAAAAAGGACTTTCCCGGGACTTTCAGGATATTCTGTTGCGGCATGTAAATAAGTTCAAGCTGATATACTAGCCTGAACATTTATTGCCGGAAATTCTCTATAAGTTCCAACAAATATTTACGACACACATCTATCAAAGGCAGCGTATCCTTAAGATTCTAAAACAAAGTAAATTGGTGATCTGTAATTAAACAGACAGGAGTTGGGGCGGATTGGGACGGACTTCCTTGCTAAAAAGAATAATAATCCGGTCATTTTGAGGAACAATATGAGCTATTTCCTTTTGAATTGCTTCGAGATCGAAAATAACCAATGAATCCGGAAAACATTTTAAATCTATATGAACACTGTTTTGCTGCTGTTTTGAATTATTATCAGCGTAAGCTTTATCATGGAAGGTGCTTTTTGAATAGCCAAGCACATTTTCAACCAGGAATTCAATCATCGAATCGACGTAATCCTGGTCATCAACAGAGTTCGTTATTTGGGAAGGGGAATAAAAGTCAACAGAATTTATGCTCAGATTCAGGGTCTGAACAATAAGAAAGAAAATTAAACACTGGCAGGTAATATTTTTTATCAAGCGTTTCATAATCGGGTGCAAAGATAAAAGTTACTGTGAGAAATCGATCAATTCAATATTAAATATTACACTACTTAAACAGTATTTTCAATTTAACAGGGTAATCCGAAAAAGAAAACTTCTTTTTTCGACAATTAAAAAGTGGTTTCAGGTTAATCCATTTCTTTATTCACAAGTTCTGTATCAAAACAAGAAATTTGTTTCCTAATTAAAAGAAATAATCATTATATTTGTAAATTCATTAAGCTCCTTTAATCTTTCTGCTAATCAAAATTCAGGGAGGCAAAAGGATATCATAAATTCAATCTGGACAGATCTACCTAAGAGCTAAATTATCATTGTTTTGACAGGGCAAGTACAGGTTTGCGCTATATAAGAACGACAAATTAAAAAAGCGGATACATGATCAATTTCGAGACTCTGTTTAAAATTACGTACGGTTTATATATCGTTTGCTCCGGAGATAAGAACAAAGGCAATGGCTTCATTTCAAATACCGTATTTCAGGTAAGCTCAGAGCCTGTTTGGTTTGCTGCGTGTTGTAACAAAAACAATTATACGGCTGAACTGATTTCAAAAACCGGAGCATTCTCCATATCGGTATTGGAAGAGAATTCATCTGCTGAAACGGTTGGAAAATTCGGCTATAAAAGCGGCAGGGAACTGGATAAGATGGCGGGGATGCAGGTTCAGTATGGCGATACCGGTGTACCCATTGTATTAAACGACAGCATCGCTTATCTCGAATTCAGGTTGGTACGGACGGTCGATGTAGGAACTCATTTAATGTTTATCGGGGAATTGATAAATGCAGAGATCATCGATGACAGTAAGGACCCGTTGACTTATCAATATTACCGGCAAGTTAGAAAAGGATTGTCTCCCAAAAATGCGCCTACCTATATCGACCAATCCAAGCTTGAAAAGAAAACCGTGAATCCTTTATCAAAAAAATACAAATGTTCTTCCTGCGGTTATGTGTACGACGAAGCCACAGAAAGTATAAAATTCGATGATCTCCCGGATGACTGGATCTGTCCGGTATGTGGCACGGATAAATCAGACTTTATAGAAATTCAACAATCATAAAAAACAGAATTATGACAAAATCTTTAAAAGGAACAAAGACCGAGCAAAACCTGCTAAAATCGTTTGCAGGTGAATCACAAGCAAGAAATCGTTATGAATTCTTTGCCAGTGTGGCAAAAAAAGAAGGCTATGAACAAATTGCAGCCATCTTTATGGAAACATCCAATCAGGAAAAAGAACATGCAAAACGCTTCTTTAAATTCTTAGAAGGTGGAACAACTGAGATTACGGCCAGCTATCCA
>JAUZOM010000148.1 GCA_030706465.1 Bacteroidota bacterium
AAAGCCAAAGTTGCGATCCCCATTCATTATGGTATTTACGAAGGAGCTGAGGACAACGCAAAACAGTTTAAACTGCTGCTTGGTCCCAAGGTATTAACTGTGATCAAAGAACCTAAAACCAAGCTTCAATCGATCCATTAAAAAAGAATAAGATATTATTAGTCCTTGTCTGCATCTGTTAAAACGGAATGCGGAGAAGGTTAACGAACAAGGCAACTGGAAAAGCTAGCCTTCGAGTTGTTTTTTGTCTGCTTTTGAACCCGTGAAGTCGGTTTGAGAGGAGTTAAGGTCGCGCCATATTGCTTCGTTCAGGATCTTTCCCTGCCGCTGGTAAAACCTTTCTTCATCCGGGATACGGACCAATTCTTTGTAGATCTTTTCGCTGTCGTAAAAGAGGTAGGAAAAGAATCCCCAATAATCTTTCATCCGGCTAAACAGAAAATGGGATGACTTTGAATCCTTTTTAAGCTCATCCATCAAAACAGATATAAAATGAATGAACCGGTTGCGTTGCTCTTCTGCCGAGGCAAGCGGGAGCCCTTTTATCTGTTCGGCCAAAAATGGATTTGCAAACACCCCCCTGCCGATCATAAAAGCCTTCACTGAACGAAATCGATCGGAGATACGATTATAGTCAGCCAAAGAGAAAATATCCCCGTTGTATATCACAGGATGTTTGAACAGCGGCAGTACTTCTTCGAAACGGTCGACATCGGCTCTGACTTCATATTTCTCGATCCCGATCCTCGGATGCAGGATAACCGTCTCAAGCGGAAACCGGTTCAATACCCCGATGACCGGATAGATCTCTTCGGGATGGCTTCGCCCAAGTCTGAGTTTTACGCTCAGCCGTTGTGGTATTTTCGGAACAACGGCGGAAAGGATGCCATCGATCAGTTCCGGATGAGGCAGAAGCCCCGACCCCCTTTGTTTGGAGGCAATGGATTTCTTTGGACAACCCATGTTCCAGTTCAACCGGTCATAACCCAAATCTGCAAGGGCATTTGCCATCGCAATAAACTGCTGGGGTTCATTACCTAAGATTTGAGGGACGACCGTAAGCCTTGAATTCCGGGAGGGCACCAAATCATGAAGCCTTCTGGGGTTGACGTGTTCTGCCGGAGAGAGCGATATAAAAGGAGCTATCGCCTCATCATAACCATAAAAACAGCCTGCAAGTGCATTTCTGAATGCACATTCGGTATACCCGTGAAGTGGGGCAAGAATGATGGTGTTTTCTGTTACCATAGCAGAGCAAAGGTAGGAAAAGGTTATCATCTCATCCGTTGAATCTTTCCGGATACAGGTCATCTTGTAACTTTAACTATCCGTCCTGATTCTTCAAAACACTGATTCCATGATGATTTCATAAGAACCATAAATAGTTTTGATTCGATAAAAAAAAGCGATTAATTTGCATGCCATGAAAATAAACCATGAGAAATGATAAGGGTAGAAGAGATGGAAATCCAAAACAGGTTGCATGCCGGAGATGGTACTGCCTTGGAATTGCTTTTTCATCGTTACTATAACGATCTTTGTCGTTACCTGATTGTTTTCTTAAAAGATGAAAATGCTGCCAAGAATATTGTGCAGGATTTGTTTATGCACCTTTGGGAGCATCGCGAAAGAATCGACTTTAAAAAATCTCTGGAATCCTATTTATATCAAGCATGCCGTTTTAATGCGTTGATTTATTTGCGCAACAAAAACAGGCATGAAAAATGTCATGAAGACATTAAAAATGAATATGTAGAATCGTTTGATGCCTCTACTGAGATGGAAATAAAGGAATTGAACAGGATTATCAATGAATCCATAGACCTGCTTCCTGCTCGTTGCCAGTTGATTTTCAGACTTAGCCGTACCAGAGGCCTATCATATCATGAAATTGCGACCCAGTTGGGAATTTCGGTAAGTGCTGTAGAGAACCAAGTCAATATTGCCATCAAAAAGGTCAAAAGACATATCAATAACTATTATACCAATATTTATATAGCTGGTTTTTTATTGTAAAAAACCTTAATCCTGCTGAAAGCAAAACACTTTTGCTTTTTTCCTTCCTCATTTCCCCCGAATCATAATGTTCTATTCCGGAATAGATCATATTGTCCTTGTTCATCCACTGACGACCTGCTTATCTTTCAGATTGGCGGTTCATTATTCCAATAAAAGGAAACAATGAAAAAATTATACAAATAATTTAATTTTTTGTGGTGGTGAGGGGGATAAAGGTATCATTAATACAAACTTTTAAACAATGGAACGCTTACCCTGGGAACTTCTCGATAAATATTTTAAAAGTCAGATTACTAAATCTGAACATCAGTTGCTTGAAAGTTGGATTGCAGAATCAGAAGAACATGTGCTCATTTTTCAGGAAATTGAGTCAGATATGAAAGCCGGGCTTGCCTTTCCGGGTCATTTTAATGCCAACACGGTGGAAACATGGAATGAACTAAAAAGGAAATGGGCTATTCCACGCTATGTAAACATACCGATCAAAAAACTATATCGAATGGCAGCGGCAATAATGATCCCGCTTATACTGGCAGGAGGAATAGGTGGATTCTTTATTTCGAAAGGATTTGTTAAGAAGGGTGCGAATAGTTCATTTACCACAATTTATTCACCTGGTGGACAAAAAACAAAAGTTATATTACCGGATAAATCTACAGTTTGGCTCAATGCAAGGACAACATTGAAATATTCTTCTTCATTTAGTGAAATACAACGTAATGTATATATTGACGGTGAAGCTTTCTTTGAGGTAAAACACGATAGCCTCCATCCGTTTACAGTAAAAACCTCCTCGTTTAATATCAAAGTCTATGGAACCTCTTTTAACGTAAAGGCTTACAAGGATGCCGATGTCTCAGAAGCAACCCTTGTTAAGGGCAAAATATGTATCCAGGGTATTCATATCGCAGGGAAAAAGAACGACGAAATCATTATACATCCTAATGAAACCTTCAAATACTTCAAGAATAATATAGCTTATAACAAATCAGGTTCCCGTGAAACTGCAATAAACGATAAAACTGCAAAAAGAGATGAACCCATAATTCAGATTGCAGAAAAAGTAGATGTAACCCCTATTGTAGCCTGGAAAGACGGTAAACTCTGTTTCAAAAATGAAAATTTTTCAGATCTGGCTTACAGACTCGAACAATGGTATGATGTCAAAATTCATTTTGAAGACTCTGAAGTACAGGGAATTAAATTCACTGGGCAATTTGAAAAGGAAAACATCAATCAGGTGCTCAAGTACTTGCAAATGCTAACCCCATTTGAATATGATATGAAAGTAAATGAAATTAATATTCGGTATAAAAAGTAAGAGGATTTTAAAAGAAGGAGGAATAACAGAAATCAAATAAAGATCAAAAATACGGGAGGATTACCAGGTAAGCCTCCCGCGATCCGGTACTATAAATGTTAGCAGCACTTAAGTACCATGAAAAGATCACCATCGTTAAATAATCTGCACAAGCAATGCATATCAATAATGGTTTAACTTAACAATAACAAAGTTATGAAAAAAAAAGGACTCCGACACTTTAGTGAGTACTATTACTCCCATTTAAAAAAAAGCCTGATTATTATGAAACTCACCTTGGTTTTTTTACTGCTAGGCATCGTCACAGCCAATGCCTTTGTGTATTCCCAGGATTTAAAAATTGATTTCTCGCATAAGAATTTCACAGTCGGCGAAGCATTAAACACCATTGAGAAAAATTCTGATTACAGATTCCTATATAGAAATGATCAAATCAATTTGGATAGGGTCATTTCTGTAAATCCTTCCGACAAAACAATTGATGAAATATTAAGCTCTGTTTTCCAAAAAACAGGGATTAACTTTAAAACAGTTGAAAACAACCTGATAATATTATCGCCAGATGTTCAACAGAAGAAAGGGGTTAGCGGCAAGGTGACAGATACAAAAGGACAACCAATTGTTGGTGTTAGTGTTTTTGTGAAGGGTACAACCCATGCTGTTTTAACAAATGAAAATGGTTATTATACCATTCAGCTCAATAACAATGAAAAGACGCTGGTTTTCTCCTATATCGGGATGAAAAGACAAGAAGTGGCAATTGGCACCCAGTCTGTTATTGATATTGTATTAGAGAGCGAAATATCCAATTTGAATGAAGTTGTGGTTGTGGGGTATGGAACCCAGAAAAAAGCCACTTTAACCGGTTCAGTTGCATCTGTAAATTCAAAGGATATCCTCACTACATCAAATGAAAATATAGAAAACATGCTGACAGGGAAACTTGCCGGCATTCGTATCGTTCAGAAAAGCAGTGAACCGGGCGCTTTCAACAACACGATTGATATTCGTGGGTTTGGAAATCCTTTAATCGTTATTGATGGAGTACCCAGGGATAACATTGCCCAACTTGACCCTAATGATATTGCAAGTGTCTCGGTACTGAAGGATGCATCTGCTGCCGTTTACGGTGTACGGGCCGCAAATGGGGTAATCCTTATTACGACTAATGAGGGGAAAGCTGGGACATTAAAGCTAACCTATACCAGCAGCACCGGCATACAAACACCCTCTGGCCTACCCCAAAATGTAGATGCGATAGACTGGATGACCTTAATGAATGAAAAGCAAATGCATAATGTCAATGGAGGTAGTTTGGCATATACACAGGCTGATATTGACCAATACAGAAATGGAACCTTGAAAAGTACGAACTGGTTCACTCCTGTCATTGACGAGCATCCGATTCAAACAGAGCATAATCTGTCAGCCAGTGGTGGCAGTGACAAAATAAATTATTTTTTCAGCCTGGGTTATTTAAATCAGGATGGTTTTTGGAAAAGCGGAGATCTGAATTACAATCGATATAACCTGCGTTCAAATATCAATTCTAAGATCACAAACAGGCTTACGGCCAAATTAATGATCAGCGCCACAATGGATCAGAAAAATCAACCATTCAATGATACCTGGTCTATCTTTAAATCACTTTGGCGGCAAATGCCAACTCAGTCTGTGTATGCAAATAACAATCCAGAATATCTTGGTGGTACCGTTGATGGCACAAGCCCTATGGCGATGTCTTCATCGGCTGTTTCAGGATATCAACAATATAATAACAAATGGTTACAAAATTCTTTTTCATTAAGTTATGATATTCCAGGTATCACCGGTTTACAGGTAAAAGGTATGTTTAGTTATGATTTCAGCATGTCTGATGTAAAGCGGTATCGGAAAGCTTTTAACCTGTATACTTATAATGCATCAACAAACATTTATACCCCAACCATTAGCCAATCTCCCGACAATATCTACAGATATTATTCTGAAAACCCCTCTTCTCTTTTACAGGGATCCATTAGTTACAATCATCTTTTCAATGGAAAACACAATTTAAGTGCTTTACTGCTTTATGAAGAAAGCACCCGTAGTGGGGATAACTTTTATGCACAAAGAGATCTTTCTCTGGAGGTAGATCAACTTATTGCAGGAAGTAGCTTAAACCAGGTAGGTTATATGAATTCTGGCGGGCTTTACAAATTGACTAATAAAGGGGTTGTTGGTAAATTTAATTATGATTTCAAATCAAAATACTTGGCTGAATTTAGTTTCAGATATGACGGTTCCTCTAAATTTCCACCCAATAAACAGTGGGGCCTCTTTCCAGCCATTTCTGCCGGTTGGAGAATTTCAGAAGAACCATTCATGAAAGATGCCGCAGCTATTTCATTTATTGATAACCTGAAATTACGTGCCTCCTACGGAAAGGTAGGAGATGACGGAGCCTCCTCCTATCAGTTTATTTCCGGATATACATATCCTTCGAATGGTAACAGCCAGGCCCAGGCCGGTGGGGCTGTTTTTGATGGCAACTTCGTAAACGCTGTTGGTTTTACGAATTTACCCAATCCGAATATTACCTGGTTCACGACAAATATGCTTAATGTAGGTGCAGACCTTGACATGTGGCATGGTTTATTGGGCGTTTCAGTTGATGTATTTAACCGAAACCGAAACGGATTGCTTGCAACAGAAGGATTAAGCTTGCCAAGCACTCTGGGAGCAGGCTTACCACAGGAAAATCTGAACAGCGATCAAACCAGAGGCTTTGAAGTAGAATTGAATCATAAGAGTAATATAGGAAAATTCATTTTTTCTCTTTCTGGTAATTTTTCCTATACCCGTACAAGATGGTTGAACTATCTGCAGGCTAAGGCCGGTAACTCATACCAAAACTGGACCAACAATCTCAATGACCGGAATAACGATATATGGTGGGGACAGGGTTATGTCGGACAATATCAGTCCTATAATGCCATAATCAATAACCCGACTTTTATCAGTAGAAGTGCTCTCCCCGGAGATTATGTCTATCAGGACTGGAATGGGGATGGTGTAGTAGATGGAAATGATATTCACCCCATTGCAGCTAACACTTCACGTCCATTAATCAATTTCGGTTTAACGCTCAATGTAAAATATAAAAATTTCGATCTGAATGCATTATTGCAGGGTGCTGCAATGGTATGGGCCTCTTATCCTGAAGCATTAAACGGACCTCTTTATTTTAATCCGGGGAGTGCTTTAACAGAGTTTATGGATAGATGGCATCCGCTAGATCCTACTGCAGACCCTTATGATCCAAATACCAAGTGGGCATCCGGATATTATGCATATACCGGAACTGTAGCAGATCAAAATTCGGAACGGGGCGTTCATAACGCTTCCTACGTAAGATTGAAAAGTCTTGAATTTGGTTATACCTTACCCAATAATATAACTTCCAAAATAGGCATTAGCAATGCCCGTATTTATGTAAATGGATATAACCTTCTCACTTTAACCGGAATTAAAAACGTGGATCCTGAACATCCATCGGATCTCTACGGCTATGTCTATCCGTTGAACAAGTCATTCAACTTCGGATTAAGTGTTTCTTTCTAATTTATAAGTCTTGTAATTTAAAAGTGAACGGTTATGAAAAAAATCAAATATCTTTTATTAGTATTCTGTTTCAGTGTGCTGTCGTGCAATAAGTTGGATGTACCTCCCATGAATATCATTAAAGATCAGGACGTATTCAACAGTGTTAACGGAATCACAGCATATATGGCTAAGTTATATAGTTCATTGCCTGTTGAAGATTTCAAATATAGCGCCAACCTTGGATTCAACAATTGGAACTTTATTGCCAACATCAATATGTATTCAGGGGAAGGGGTTAACAAGAATATCAGTTCATTAACCAATGGAAATAACGGATATTGGGGAGCTGCCTTTACCCTTATCCGCCAGGCCGATTATTTTATAGAAACGTTGCCAAAGTATAGTGCTAATTTCAGTAATAATCAGACCCAGATAAACCAATGGCTTGGAGAAGCCCATTTTATCCGTGCATATACCTATTTCGCTTTGGCCAAAAGATATGGCGGTGTTCCCATTATTGATAAAGTTCAATATTATCCGGAAGAAAGCGTACAGCAATTGCAGGTTCCCAGAAACTCGGAAGAAGAGGTCTATGACTACATTGGTCAGGATCTGGATTTTGCGATTCAAAACATGGGCGGAACTAGTGTGCAAAAGGGTAGGGCAAATAAATATGCTGCTGCTGCTCTCAAATCCAGAGCAATGCTATTTGCCGGATCTATTGCCAAATATAATTCTGTTCAGCTTTTTGATCAGTCCGGAAAACGTCTTCAGGGCATTCCATCCAGCAAAGCTGATACGTATTTTAAGGCAAGCTATGATGCTTCCATGATACTGCAAGGACATTACTCACTATACAGAGCTGGTCTTCCCGATAAATACCAGAACTATGTAAATCTATTTTCTGACGATAACAGTTCCGAAAATATTTTTGTAAAGTATTACCATTATCCGGATGTAGTTCACAGTTATGATGCACTCATGGTTCCGTTCCAACAAACAGGACCTGGTTACAGTTCTTACTGCAATCCAACCCTCAATTATGTGGAATTATTTGATGGATTGCCCAAAAATGCTGATGGTACATTGAAAACCAAAGATGCGAACGGTAAATATATTTTGTACCAGAATCGCATGGATCTTTTTGCAAATGCAGAACCAAGGCTTCGAGCTACCGTTATTTTCCCCGGTGATGTATTCAGGGGACAGGTGATCGACGTTCTAAGGGGAATTTATACGGGTCAGGTAACAAATGGTATAAGCTCTCTTATACCGGATGGCTACACCGGAACCTATCCCACGACCAATCTAAAGACCTCTTCATCAAATGCACAAACGCCATACACCCTGCCTAACGGTACTACAATGAATCCTGCAGGTTTGAGTGGATATTTTACCGGTGGCGGAGTATGTACAAGGACTGGATTTTTTATTCGTAAATATATGAATCCGAATAAAGCCCAGGCAGACATGGCACTTCATCACTCTGATCAACCCTGGATTGAAATGAGATACGCTGAAGTACTTTTAAACCGCGCTGAGGCAGACTATGAACTCTATTCGGATGGAAAGACCGATATCGATTATCGTCAAGATGCCTTTAATTGCATTAATGATATTCGTGACAGGGCCGGTGCCATTTTATTGACAGATCCGACTCAATTGAATATTAATACTATCCGTATTGAAAGGAAAAAGGAACTTGCCTTTGAAAACAAGCTCTGGTGGGATATTAAACGTTGGAGAGTGGCTGATACGGAAATAAACAATAAAATCTACAGGGTATTGAATCCTTTCTACGCTGCAAATGCTTATGCTTATTTCTTTGATGCAAGGTTCCAGGAAAGCAATGCCACTTTTACTTTCAACCCTTTGTGGTATTATGAACCGATTCCAGCTGGTGAGCTTATCACGAATCCTAATTTGATCCAAAACTCTGGTTATTAATCTGAAAAATTTCAATCATGAAAAAAATATTTTATTATTTATCTCTTTTTGCGATCATATTTACGGCGAATTCATGCTTTAAAATAGATGATGTCGCAGCTCCTGATAAAGTCCTTACCGGAAATGTTATTGATTCGACCACCGGTAAACCTATTCAGACCGAACAAGGAAATGGCATCAGAATAAAGTTGGATGAGTTAAGTTGGAGTGCCAATCCAATTCCAACTTATTTTGGGGTAAAACAGGATGGAACTTTTAGTGACACCAAAATATTTGCAGGCAGGTATAGAATTACTCCTGTTGATGGTCCTTTTGTTCCACTTATTCAACTTAGCAGTACTGGTGATACCATTAGCAACAGAAGCAAAATTCTGAATATTAAAGCTTCGACAAAAGTCAATTTTACAGTTGAACCATTTTTGAAAGTTGAATGGGTAAGCGATCCGGTTGTAAACCCGGATAGTACTGTTACGGTTCAAATTAAGTTCACAAGGGGGACAACCAATCCTGCTTATCAATTTAATGTAACCGATGCATATCTTTTTGTTTCTGAAAATACGTATGTTGGGAATAATAATTACGACGGAAGGTATTCCGTACAGGTTTCTTACAGCGGAACAGCAGGAAATGCGCAACTCGGTCAACCGATAACTATCAAATCCAAGAAGATGCCCGGAAACAGAACTTATTATATCAGGGTGGGTGCTAGGACTGCAGATAATGTGCAGAAACGCTATAACTACACAGATATTAAACCCGTGTCAATAAATTTAGCAAAATAATAAAGGGAATCTAAGCTGTCCGGTATCACAGAAAGAAGTCGGATCGAAAAAACAGCATATTGAATGAACTGATTTATATTTTGTAAAAAACGAATACGATCAGTAGTATGTGTTTTACCGGACAGCTATTTCTTATCTATGGTTATTTTGTTCTTTAATTTATCAAATGGAATATGCTATTAAACTACCCCTCAATAAGATAATGGAAGAATTAAGATAAATGCTGAATAATAAGATAGTATTTCTTGAAACCACAAAACCCACACATAACTCTATTGAAAGCTTATTTATAAATTTTGCAATTGATGTTATTGAATCTAGAATAGCTTGCGGATAGACAATATCAAATTTTAATTTTTCCTGACTAAAGTCAAAACACATGAAACGAGCATGTTTGAAAACACCATCACCGATGAAAATCCTCCATGCGAGTTCTATACGACCTATTTAACACAAATTATTTACGGATGAAACGAGCATGATCGAAGATCACAAACAACGATGAAAATCTTCAATGCGAGTTCCATACGACCTATTTAATCAAATTATTTTCGGATGAAATACTTTAATTTTTTAACGATCAACATATTGTTCTTCACTTTAATAACAATAGGATTATCTGCACAATCAAATTTCAAGATAGAAGAAAATTTTGAAAAATTGTACCCCAAATGCGAGAAGATAGGCAATGGGATTTGTAAGATAGATAAAGGA
>JAUZOM010000149.1 GCA_030706465.1 Bacteroidota bacterium
ACAAACAGAGGTTTTCTGCGTTGAAATACCATTGATAAGAAACCTGGAAGACACTAAATTCAAAAATAACCGACATGAAAGCAGTAATAGTAGAAGACGAGCTTGTTGCGACCCAGAATCTGCAACGATTAATTAATCAGGTTGACACTGATATTCAGGTAATTGCCGTTTTACAAAGTGTGGAAGAATGTATTGAATGGTTTTCATTGAACGCTACTCCTGATGTGGTCTTTATGGATATTCATCTGGCTGATGGTTCCGCTTTCTCTATTTTTGAAAAAGTACAGATTCCTTGTCCCATAATTTTTACAACGGCTTACGATGAGTATGCCTTAAAAGCTTTCGAAGTAAACAGCATAGATTATTTACTCAAGCCAATTAATCAAAGAAGCCTTGAGCATGCTGTCACCAAACTGAAGAGCCTTGTGACAAAAAATACCGACAACGCCGATATGGTTGCCAGTGTACTTGCTGCTTTTAAGCAAATGAAAAAAGTATATAAATCGAATTTTTTAATACCCTACAAGGATAAGTTCATCCCGTTGACTGTTGATAAAATAGCCTGTTTCTATACAGAAAATAAGATAGCGAAGATTATTACAATGGATAATGAGATCTTTACTGTAGATAGTTCGCTCGAAGATTTATATACCCGACTTGACCCATCCCTGTTCTTTAGGGCTAACCGTCAATATATCATTTCCCATAAAGCAATAAAAGATGTTTCTGTCTGGTTTGGTAGCAAAGTGTCAATAAATCTTTTTGTAACTACCCCCGATAAAATCATAGTCAGTAAAGCCCGCGTCGCAGAGTTTAAAGCTTGGTACACTACATAAACTCAATTAAGCTGGATGACCGCTTGGCCTTTAAGCCAAAAAGAAGATTCCTGAGTTTATTGGAAGAATACAATTAAATAACCATTCTTATTGCAGAAATTTTCATGTATACTATAGGCTGTTCCATTTCTTGCATTCTTCAAAAATAAGTTACAAAAAAATGAAATCAACATTTCTTAATCACGAAAAAACACATACAGCATTTGTCCAATTCAACAGCCAGGCTTGTACCGCCTGTTGGGAATGCATTGAGGCCTGTCCCAACAAAGTAATTGACAAATCTTTTTTATTCATTGCCAGCACCTTAATACACGAACAGGTATCTGTATACGATGCAAGTGAATGCATTGGTTGCCTGAAATGTATGCAAGCCTGTGAATTTGATGCCATCAGCCTCTATAAACAACAATAAAAAAAATTACTTTTCAAAACCTTTAAAAAACCTTTAAACCTAAAAAAAAGGCTGTATCAAAAGAGATGCAGCCTTTTTTTTATCAACAGTCGGGATGACAAGATTCGAACTTGCGACCACTGGTCCCCCAGACCAGTACTCTAAACCGGACTGAGCTACATCCCGCTCATTCTTCGGTGGCACAAAAGTAATCAAAATAATTATTCGGGAAGAATTTGAAAGGGATTTTTTTATCAATAAAAGCACTTTCTTGCTACAAATTTTACATTAGTGGACTGAATAGCCGGGCAAATGATTCTTTCAGTTTTTGTCTTCGTTTTCTGTTTGTCCAGGTTCCGAAGGTTAACTCTTCACAATTATCCATGTCATTCAGATAAAGTTCTTTTAATCTCAATGCCGTTTGGGGGTCGTAAATAAAAGCATTGGCTTCGAAATTTTGGACGAAACTTCGTTCATCCAAATTGCAGGAACCCACTATGGAAATGAAATCGTCAATAACCAGGGCTTTACTATGTAAAAATCCTTTTTTATACCGAAACACCCGTACACCTGCTTCGAGTGCCTGCCCCAGATAGCTAAAAGTACTGGCATCCGAAAGCCTTGAATCAGACCTGTCTGGAATCATCAACCGCACATCCACTCCACTCAATGCAGCCATTTGAATACAGGTGGCAATTACATCTGTCGGCATAAAATAAGGAGAATGTATATATATATATTTTGTAGCAGAGGTAATGGCTAAAGCTATTCCTTGCATAATCGCTTCCCAGTCGGTATCCGGTCCACTATTAACCAACTGCACCATATTTTGTTCAAATTTTGGTGGCGCAGGAAAGTACTCTGTGCCATCTATGAGTTTTTGATCCACAAAATACCAGTCAACCATAAATAACAGTTGGAGGCCATGAACTACTGAACCTTCCATTCGGACAAAAGTATCCCGCCATTTACCCAATGAATTACCATAGATATATCGGTCTGCCACATTCAAACCTCCCGTAAAGCCTGTTTTGCCATCCACAATAATCAGTTTGCGGTGATTTCGATAATTAATCTTACTGCTTCGTGATATTCGCCAACGAAACGGTAAAAACGGACGGACATAAACTCCCGCATCCTTCAGTGATTTCAGGTATTTCTTTGACAGGTCAAAACTGCCCCAATAATCGTAAATCATTCTTACCCGAACACCTTCAGTTGCTTTTTGAATAAGCAATTCGCGTAATTGATTCGAAATTTTATCGTCGTCAAATATAAAAAATTCAATATGAACGTGATCTTTCGCATTTCGGATAGCATCAAATACAGCATTAAAAGTACTTTCCCCATCCGATAACACCTCTATTCGATTGAAAGCATAACCGGCTGCTTCACTATTTTTATACAACATCTTAATCAGATTCAGCTGATTTTCATTCATCAATGTTGTATCCAGTTTATTTATATCAAAGGACGCAACCGGTCGGTCGGTAACAGACCGGATACTTTTTTTTGAAATAATTTTCTTCTTACGATAATCCTGTCCCAGTAACAAATAAAAGAACATACCGATTACCGGAATAAATAATAAAACCAGCATCCACGAAAGTGACTTTGCCGGATTACGATTTTCAAGAAGTAACACCGAAATAGTACTCAGGAGGGTATATGCATACAGAGCAATTATAATTATCGTAAACAATCGTGTCATAACGAGTCGTTGTATATCATTTATTTCTTAAAAAACAACCATTCATGGCCCTCAAAAGATTGGCGGGATACCGGTTGGAAATGTAAATTAGGTGCCGGAACTCCTTCAATTAAACGTTGAGTTGAGACTTCAATATTAGCTTCGTCCCACAATCCGGCTTCAATGAAACTGTTCAATATGCTGGCACCACCTTCCACCAAAACAGAATGAATATTTCGTTCATATATTTTCTGCATGACGGTTTTTAAACGATCGGCGTCAAAATTAATTTTTATAAATTCAACATTCGATTTATTGATCTGGTCTTTTTCTGTGAAAATCAAAGTACGTATACTTCCATCCAGCAAATTGTAATTCCGTGGTATACGTCCTTGCCGGTCAATTGCAATTCGTATGGGTGATTTTCCTGACCAGTTGCGGACTGTCAAAGATGGATTATCCAACAGAACCGTATTGGCTCCAACCAATATCGCCTGGTTTTCGGATCGCATTCTATGCGTCAACTGTTTGGTTATGTTATTTGAAATCAGTAATGGTTTTTCGCTGGAATCAGTCCGTATCTTGTCTATAAAACCATCCTGCGTCTGAGCCCACTTAAGCAACACGTAAGGACGCTTTTGTTCCTGAAAAATGAAAAAACGTTTATTCAACTCCCGGCATTCATCTTCCAATACCCCTACGGTAACCTCAACACCTGCCTTACGCAGAATTGCCACTCCCATTCCCGATACTTTGGGGTTCGGATCAAGGGTTCCGATAACTACTCGTGGAATATGGCTTGATACTATTAAATCGGCGCAGGGAGGAGTTTTACCGTAATACGAACAAGGTTCCAGGCTAACATAAAGGGTGGCCCGTTTGAGTAATTCCGGGTCTTTCACCGAACGTATGGCATTGGGTTCGGCATGTTCTTCTCCAAAACGGCGATGATACCCTTCTCCAATAATCCTACCGTCGCATGTCAACACCGCCCCGACCATGGGATTGGGAGCAACATATCCTCCGCCATACTGAGCAAGTTGCAGACAACGGGACATATATAGCTCCTGAAAACCTGAATGGAAAATTTGAGGGCTATTGTCTTTTTGTATTTCAATCATAATTCATTTTCTTACCCTTTTGGGTGTTAAGGGGCTTTTTTTATATCTTTGCAGCATGCAAACCGCCCTATCATATATCCAATCCGAACTGCAGGGACTTTATCCCGAAACGGAAATCAAAAGTTTCAGTTATCTTATCCTGGAAAAACTGACAGGCTTCTCACGCACTGAAATTTACGTTAACAAAAATACACTTTTTTCTGTTGATCAACAACATATCATTGAAAGTTTTATTGAAAAACTTAAAAAACAGGTCCCCATTCAGTATGTGCTGGGCGAAACAGAATTTTTCGGACTGCCGTTTTATGTAAATGAGTCCGTTTTAATACCACGTCCCGAGACAGAAGAACTCGTGGATTGGATACGAAACGAAAACAACAACTGTGCAGAATTGAAGATACTGGACATTGGGACAGGCAGCGGTTGCATAGCCATCGCGTTGAAGCACGAATTCACAAATTCTATTGTAGATGCCTTTGATATCTCTCTAAAAGCGCTTGAAACTGCGCAAAGCAATGCTGACCGCAACAAGCTCAAAATAAATTTTACAGAGGTCGATATCCTGAATGCATCCGACTTTACTGCGAAATGGGACATTATCATCAGCAACCCGCCTTATGTTACCGAAAAAGAGAAGAGCGATATGTTACCCAACGTATTGGATTATGAACCTCATCTGGCACTGTTTGTTCCTAACAATGACCCGTTGCTCTTTTACCGGAAGATTGCCGAATTTGCCCGGCAACACCTACACCCAAACGGAAAACTCTATTTTGAAATCAATCGTGAAGCAGGAAAACCATGTATTGAATTGCTAAGCGGACTTGGCTTTCATGATGTAGAATTAAAAAAAGACCTATCGGGAAATAACAGAATGGTGAGGGCAATTCGTAATGCTTAATTTATAATAGAATATTGCAGGAACTTATTGGTGTACATTCGTTTTATTTGTACTCGCAAAGAATATATATCTATCCTTGTCTTGTCTTGTTTCTTAATTCTTAATTCTTTCTTCTTGACTCTTGGCTCTTACTTCTTCACTCTGACTTATGATAAAACTGCACAAAGACCATCCGTGGGTTCATTATCTCTTGTTATTGTTTGGCACGGTGTGTATCGCGTGGTCGGCAATTTTAGTAAAGATAGCTAATATCAGCGGATTTGGTTCTGGATTCTACCGAATGCTGATCGGGACCATTGGAATTATACCTGTCTGGCTCTATTTTAAAAAGCCTGTCACCGATCGTAAAGGAGTGATCGTTGCCATGATCTGCGGGGCATTGTTTGCCGGTGACATCGCTTTGTGGAACACGTCCATCATGCTGTCGAAAGCCACTATCTCCACGCTGTTGGGCAACCTGGCGCCGGTGTGGGTGGGTATTGGCGCCTTACTTTTCATGAAGGAAAAGCCTTCCAAACTATTCTGGATCGGAACACTCATTTCCATGCTGGGCGTCAGCATGATTATCGGCATCAATCAGGTATTGCAGGCAAATCTGAACTTTGGAAATATGTTGGCTATTTTCGCCAGTATGTTTTATGGCACTTACCTGTTTACAGTCCGGAAAGGAAGGAATTCCCTCGATACTTTTTCGTTTACCACCATTTCGATGTTGACCAGTACCGTCGTGCTGGGATTAATCTGCCTGTTTACCTCCACCCCACTGTGGGGATTCAACTCCACTACCTGGCTGGCATTGGGAACTTTGGGACTGGTTCCTCAACTCTTGGGGTGGCTTGCCATCAACCAGGCATTGGGCCATATCCGCCCAACAGTCGCCTCCGTCACGCTACTAAGCCAAACGGCTTTTACGGCTGTGTTTTCGGTCTTTGTTCTACGGGAAGTGCTCACGCTGCATGAAATAGGTGGAGCGGTAGTGGTATTGATTGGGATTTATCTGGTGAACCGGAAAACCGCCTGATGTTTTTTATCTTTTTATCTTTTCCAAAGTTTGAGACTTTGGAAAAGATAAAAAGATAAGTATTCTATTTTAAGCTTCCTAAATTAAAATAATTGCCCGGTATTTTGGCATCCAGGTTGATTTCCTGAATCGTCATTTTAGTCCCCGGGCCTTCCTTGAGCATATCCTTGTATAAAAAAGACATGGGGAACCAACGCCCCTGTACTTTTTGAACATTCGAAAAAGTAATCCGTTTCAGCAACTTTCCGCTTCTGGCAAACAGATCCTCTTTCAGGGGCACATAACGTTCGGTATCCACCCATATTTTCCGGGTGAAATAATTTACATCGGGAATAATAGCCGTAAGCGTCACAACCCAGCATTTCCGGGCATCCACTGTTTCCGTGCCGGTTACATCGGCTTTGTATTGTTCCAGTAACGGTTTATCATTCATCAGGTCCTCGTACGACATATCGCTCCCCATCACCGATTGGCGCAACATATGCCCTGAAATTTGCACGGTACGGTCGGTAGCAGGGGAATAAATCCAGAGTTGATTGTCCAGTTTCAGCATTTTGGTTCCTTTCTCCCGTGCCGGAGCCAGGTATTCCGTAAAGGCTTTGTGGTCGCCTTCGCCGTAGGTTTTGGACACCATGGTACGTTTGGTACGCTCGGTGCCTATTTCCATTGTGGCGGTTAATACACGGGTTTTAGCGGACATATTGTTGTCTACTTTATCGAGAATGGTTTTTCCCGAAGGGTAACCCTGAGCAAAAGTAGCCATGGATAACAATAAAAAGAAAAGAACCCCCTTTTTCCTTAAAGGGAAATTCGTTAGTTTAGTGTTTGTATTCATATTCATATTCATATTCATATTCATATAAATTTTAAAAACAACCCTCAACACCTAGAGGGGAGTAAGGGGGATTAGCATTTATTTTCAATCTTAATATTCAATAGGTGAAGCTTTTTCAGTTTCCTTTTAGTACCTTATGTTTTAAATTGGAGTATTTTTTGGCATAATATTTAAATACATATCAAAATATCAGCTATTTATAGTGCTACAAAATCTAAGAAATGTCAGTCTTCATTTGTGTATATTTGCGTCATTTGCGTTCTGCCTTTTTGATTCCGGCTTGTCCAGGTTAGGGGTTTAGCTCTCCAGCTCTTTAAACAGATTCGCCGTTTGCCGTTTGTAAATCCCGATTCCGGCAAGCATGGCCCCGATAACCGTAGAGAAAACGCCGGGTATAAAACCAATATAATAGGTTGTTACCGTAATATGCGACCTCAAAACCGTAGGCAGCAGAAAAGTGGAATCCTTCATAATTTCCTTGGTATCAATCCCGTATTTCTCCATAAAATACGAAATCAACAACCCAAAGGCAACACCAATAACCGAGCCAACGATTCCTGTAAGCAACGATTCGGCCACCAGTGTCCGGTAGATTTCATGCTTGCTCTCCCCTATGGCCAGTCGCAAGCCGAATTCCCCGTACCTGCGCAAGCCGCCGATCAATCCGGCATTCCACAATACGATAGACATGGCAATAATAAATACCAGGATAATGATTTTTTGCACCTGGTTGTCGTAAGCCACAAAAAATCCCATATTATTCATATCCCGCAAGGGCAACATGACAGGTGCGAACTTATCTTTCGTCCCTGCGTACTGCTTGTTGAATGTATTCGATGTTTCAACAGCCGTTTCATCTTCATATCTTTTCCCGGTGAAGAAGCCGAGGATTTCGCCTGTTGCATTTTCCATTCCCAGCGCCGTTCGCACATCCTCCAGGTCGGCAATTATCATTCCGCGGTCAAGGACATTGATTCCAAAATGCAAAGTACCCGAAACATAGAAGTTGTACATCGCCATATCACCATACATGCCACTCGAAATAAGGGTAACTTTATCGCCCAGTCTCAGGTTCATTTTATGAAAAAGCTGGTCGCTCAATAAGATTTCTCCGGGTCTGGCCGGGAATTTTCCACTTACCAGATTGGTACGTAAATTCATCCGGTCGATCTCTTCATTCGATTTCAACAACCGGACACCCATTCCGGTAACATTTCCCTGCGATCGGGTTTGTCCACGACTATCGGGTGCATCGAGCAACCCGCCAAACTGAATCCGTTCGGTCCAGGTCATTTCCGGAAATTGTTTGCGCAAATTTCTCATCAATGAATCTACCCCGATCAACGCCATATCGTTGGGCAGTTGCGAGATGTTTTCACTGTAGACACGGGTCATCACTTTCACATGCCCGGTGGTAAAATTGGCGGAAGATTCAATGCTGTCGCTCATCACACCGCTCATATACGATTGCAGGAACACTGTAATCATGGCACCCAACGCTACTACAATGATGGGCAACAAGCTGCGGCTCTTATCACGCATTAGCCCTTTAAACAAAAACTTTATCATAATGCTTTCCCCCTTATGGCATCGGTTGGTTTCATGCGGGCAATCTTACGTGCCGGCAAGTAACTTACCACTGCCGTTATAATTAAAATAAACAGGATGGTTCCAACAATCAGTTTCGGGGTAAAAACAGGATACAGCTTGTCGCCCATGGGAATCCCGAAGCTGGTTGTATCCATTCCAAAGCTCAGGCCATTGATGGTATAATAAACAAAAGCCGGCAAGCCGTAGCATGCCCCTGCAAGAATAGCCAACACGGCATTCATCGTTCCTTCTAGCGTGAAAAGCCCCACTACCTGCGGTTGCGTCATTCCCAATGCCACAAACGTTCCGATTTCACGTTGACGGCGAAAGATGGACAGGGTTTGCGTATCAAAAATGGCAATTAAGGCCAGCATAAGGAAAATAAAATAGAAGATCGTAAACCCGGCTGTCTTGGCTTTCACCAGCGAAACGGTTTGTTTGGTCATTTCCAGTTGGTCCTTAAACGGCCAGGCTGTGAGTTTCCGGGTAGAAACCGACTCCGATTTTATCAAAATGGTGGCCTTATTCGGTTGCAAGGTCATTTTCTGCAACTGTTCCAGGGATAGCCAGATTTGTCCTAAATCCACCGTCGGCACTGTTGTCTTAAAAATACCGGCAACCCGGATATCGATGGCTTCGAATGTTCCGTTCACATCCCGCCAGCGAAGCGTCACCAGATCGTTGACCTTCAGACTAGCTTGTTTAGCCATGTTCATTCCAATTATAACCGGCACATCATTGGAATCTTTCGTTTTTAATCGATTGGTGGGCAAAGCCAGCAACTGTTGGTCCGGACGAATACCTTTAAGCAAAACACTGTGCATGTGCCCCCCGGGATAAATGGATCCCTGCGCTATCAGGACAGGTTCAATTTGATGGGCATTATATTCACTCTTAAACGTTTCGGGTAATACGGCAGCACTCGAGTCGATAGAAAACGGATCGTACGGATCGTATTTCTGGCTCCAGTACTGGCCACCGGCAATTTCCCAGTTGATAGCATCTTTCACAGCCTGGCGGTTCCAGCCTTCGAGCAATCCCTGCATAAAAATAATCAACACAAACGAAAACGAAAGCACAAATACATTGAGCCAGGTCTTCAGCCCGTTGCCGATTAAGCTTCGCAAAGCGGTTTTTATGAGTAGCAGCATGATTATATAATTTAAGATGACCCCCAACCCCTAAAGGGGAGTTTGGTTAGTTACATCTATTCAACCTTCTATTAAAAAAACGATACGAAAAAATAGTAATTCAATTCTCCTTTACAGGCTGTGTAAAAAAGATTTTTTGCTATCTTTTTGATAGATTTATGCAAGTCTAACAAATCAATATCAATACTGTTAATTGACAAAAGTTCAATATATGGCAAATAAACATTATAATGATAGTTGCTTGTTAGTTTTTACACAGCCTGTAAAGGGGAAAACAATAGTAACTACAATATATTTGATATTATGAAAAATGACTGGAGAGATAAACTGGCAGAACTGAAAAGCGAAGTGCCTCAAATAAAAGAGACTCCTGCTGAAACGATACTGAAGCCGGCTAAAAAACGTCAGGCAGAACCTTTACGCGTAGAACTGGATAAACGGAAAGGCAAACTAGCTACCCTGGTTACCGAATTTCAGGGGAAGGACGATGAATTGAAGGAACTGGCTAAGACACTGAAAATAAAATGTGGTACCGGCGGTTCATCCCGGGATGGGGAAATACT
>JAUZOM010000015.1 GCA_030706465.1 Bacteroidota bacterium
AGGGTTCGGATAGGTATACCTATCCGAACCCTAACTGAACCCTAACCAAACCCTAACTGAACCCTATCTGAACCCTATCTGAAGTTCCTTAATACAAAGACCTGATTATGGCGAAGAAAGGAATTCGTTGAACCGCTGTTTAGACGAAACTGTAACCTGAATTAAAGAAAGGACTTACAGATAACTTGACAAAGAAGAGTTTGCGGGCTGTTCAACAGATGAACTTTATGGGGCACTTACCCGAAAGGGGAAGCTGGCAATCATAAATCTGATTTCATTGACTTTTACTGGTAGAATTACAGATCTTCCACCACTTGTCAGGCAAAGCCGACAAATGAAACGACAGCATCAACTTCGTTCTTAAATTATACAACTTAAGAAAAAATTTGTACTTTTGTTCAACAAATTTTGTAAAATGTTTAGCCGCCCTTATTCCCGTTTCTGGTTGTACTTCCTTCTGTGTATTTCCTTCCTCGGTTGTTCTGCAGTGCCAACCGGATTGAAAACGGCAGAGCAACTTATGGAGAAAGCTCCTGACTCAGCTTTACATATCTTACAACATATTAATCCCCATAAACTATATACTCCATCCAATAAAGCATTGTATGCACTTTTGATGAGCCAGGCTTTGGATCGAAACGATATTAAGTTAGAGTCCGATTCCATCATCACGCCCGCCACGGATTATTACACCGAAAAGGAACCTGAACGTGCCGGCTATGCCTGGTTTTATCATGCACGCACTGCCGGGAACCGGGGAAATGCCAATGAACAAGCCAATAATTTGTTGAAAGCCCAGGCATTTGCCCAGCTTACAGAAAATTATAAATTACGGGGACTAATTTATTTCGATAAAGCTAAAATGTATGAGTCGCAAAAGCAGTTTGACAGTATGATCCATTATAACAAGCTGTCATTTCGTTCATTTCAACTTTCGAACAGTCCCCAAAATAGCGTTGTCAGTTTGATAAATCTCGGGGTTGGTTTCTTGCATGATTCCAGGCCCGACAGTGCTATCCGGTATTACACTTCAGCTGGGAAACTGGCTTCAATGCTTCATGACACACTATTGATATCCACAGTCGACAAAAGTTTAGGATCGGCATATTATCATCAAAGCCTGTACATGGAAGCCCTGAATTATTATAGACTGGCTCCTTTAACCCATATTGGGATGTATGATTCGAATAAATGGTACCTGATGGCAGAAGCCTACAATCAAACCGGTAAATTGGATTCAGCACGAATCATGCTGAAACGGATTAAGAATACTTATGAGTTTGCTCCTCAATATTACAAGCTTTGGCAAACTATTTACGAAAAGGAAGGTAACCTGAAAGAAGCGTTAAATACTTCAATTAAAATTACCCAGGTAAAAGATTCTTTAAACGATCGGAAGCTGGCTATCAGTTTTGCCGGGTTGGATAAAAAATATAAATACCAGGGTTTGCAACTGGAGAATCAACGGCTGGTAATTAATAACAAGCAGCGAGGATTGTTTCTGCTATTCACCCTGTTTGTATTAAGTATGCTTGTGGTTGCTGTTTTGATTTGGAGGTTAAACACTAAAAAGAAACAGTTTGATGTACAAAATGAATTACTGGCAAAAGAAAAGGCTTTTGTTGAAATAGAAAAAGATAAGGTAGAAAAGGAAAAGGAAAACAGCACCTTGCTGGAGAAACAATTGAAATTACAAGCAATACTGCTCTTAAACATTGAACAACACAGGAAAAACGTCTTTAAACAACCCGGTATCTGGAAAAATGAATCTGAAGAAATGCAACCGGCACAAAACAATACTTTCCACAAAGAACTAATTGCTTGTATGGACCTGGAGTATCCGGATATTTCACTCCGTTTAATAAAAAAGTTTCCGACACTCTCCAAGCGTGACATCTTGATTTGTTGTTTGCTTTTAGCGGGTTTCGACACGGGCATGATAGCCACCATCCTGGATGTTAAACTTGAATCCATAACTAAGCACCGGTACCGCCTTCGCTTAAAGCTCCAACTACAAAATTCCGATAATCTGGTCGACTACCTGCGACAATTTTAAGTATATTCTTCCATTATTTATTCCGGATTTAACTATGTCCATATACGTCTGTTTTCAGCCGGTAATAAATGTCTATATTTCAAAACATTACTATTTATTATTTTTCACCTTGTCCATAAAATAAATCCAGTATTTTCCACCGATATTGAATTTATTTTATATTTATTTGCAAAACAAACAATTCAAAAAAATACTGTCGTGAAAAAAGATTTATTCTCTCAAAAATTCAGCGTACTGGTTAGCCTGTTGGGTTTTTCAGATACGCATTCAGTTGTAGGTACACAACCCATTAAAAAAGATGATCCTCCCGTTATAGTACCACCCGCTAAATAGCATGGAGAGTAACCCGAATCAGGAGAAGCGATACTTAATTTTGAATTAAGCAATTCAAATCAACCTGAAAATAGGACAGAACCTATAACTAAACCAAAACAACATGTTTTAAGCGGTATAGTCAATTGGGGTGTAGTGAACCTAGAATAATTTGTCTATTTAACCTAAACGAATAATTTAAAACCAAGACAAATCCAATCCGTAATTTTGTATTGACTGTACCGCTTTTATTCAAAAGCAGAAAGATATATCTGTGTTTACAAAGAGTCTTCCGTCTTTTCTGTCATGTTGGTTTTATACAAACCTGATTAAAAAGGCGAATAAGGAGATTTGAAGGTGGGATTTATAAAAATTCCACCTTTTTTTATTTTTCACACGGCTTATTCCTGTTTAGCCTATATCCATACTCCTTATTTTGATTACCCACTCTCTCAATTTACTCTCTAAAAAACAGGAAATCCATTATCTTAACTGATTTCAATAATATACAACTCTACAAAGAAAGTATCCAGCCGAAATTACAAAGCTGATATGTCCGTTTTTTTATACTCTATTTTATAAAATAGCATTACTTTTGTCATTTATTTTAAGAAATTGTTGAAGAACTTATAAGTAACCTGCAACACCTCGCTATAAAGCAATTCATAGACTATATCCGATAAGGACAACATGATGCCTCCTCCCCTTTCTAACGAAAGTACAGGAGACAAAACTTTCGATTTATCAGGCATCAAACAAGTTCTATAACCGATATAATACCATTCGATCGTGGATAAGAGTATATTTATGAATAAGCAGGTTATTCCCACACACAATGACCTGGCAGGCGCATTAGCCGACACCTGCGATTTGTGGCAACGAATCGTTGATTACGTGCATTTAAAATATCCGGCTGCCGTTGATGAATGGAATTATTCTGGGGCCAACTACGGTTGGAGCTTCCGGACAAAAGATAAAAAGCGCGCCATCATATACCTGTTGCCTAGGGACGGGTACTTCAAGGCTGCCTTTGTTTTCGGGCAAAAAGCAACCGACAGGATACTGGAGAGCCAGGTTTCGGAGGCCATTAAATCGGAGCTTAATTCGGCAAGGATCTACGCAGAAGGACGCGGCATCAGGATTGAGATAACCGATAAAACGGTTATCAAGGATATTAAGGCATTAATTGACATTAAAATTGCCAATTGAACAACAAAAGCTGTTTTCATCCGTCGCATGGATAGATCATTCCTGAAAATGAGAAAATAATCCTACTTGAGGCTGGGGCTTACTCTTTAACTGTCTTTAGTTTCCAAAATATCATTTTCGTGAATAATCGAAGTAACCGGAAAGGAAATATCTATCTTTATAATACAAACCGGCGGCTGATTCAAGAATTTCAGTTTGATGCGAAAGTTATCACTACATTACCGGTGCGACTTCCGGCAGGCACCTACTTATTAAAAGCGTTTACACTATCCTATGAGCCCACCACCAAACTGGTTATCAGATGATCTTAATTCGCATTAACCACCAGGGGTCAATCCTTTTTGTTACTATTATAAAACATTAGTATTTGTTTTTCAACCAAATCCGGTTTCAACATGTTTTAATAAAAAATTATACCGTGTGTTTCCTAAATTGATTTTTATATGTTACGGTTTTCCCAAACAACGGTTCAACAAGTTCCGCACTGGCATTCGTTTTTAGTATAGAGGAACTTCAGAGAGGGCTCCGATTCCGCTCTATACCTAAAATAGAAGTCAGGCAAGATCCGTTGGTTGGGAATGAGTAAAATGAGCAAAAACAAATGAACAAGATCAGAACACTTTTATTCTTTTGCCGGAATTAATCCAGGGTTTATGAATTGAGATCGTTTAAATAAAAATTTGAACGTTGATTACCGCCGGGTTATGCCCATATTCGTATTTATTATCAAGGCTTTAAAGTACAGGCTATTCCGTTAGGTCGGGATGGTTCATCCGCGTATCACGTTTCATTTACTTCACCAAAATATACTAAAATATTCATCAACTTGGCCTGTTAAACTTGACCCATAAATTTTTCAATTAAGAAAAAGAAAAAAATATTGGATAATTCAAAATGATTATCTATCTTTGCAGTCCGATTTTGAAAACAGAAACAAACACATTAAATAATTAATAATTATGATCGTAGTCCCAGTAAAAGAAGGCGAGAACATCGAAAGAGCATTAAAAAAATTCAAACGTAAATTTGAAAAAACAGGCGTAGTCAAAGAACTTCGTCGCCGTCAATGTTTTGACAAACCTTCTATTGTAAAACGCGACGATAAAATGCACGCGATTTACGTTCAAAAGAAAAATCTTAGCGAAGAATAGTAAATAATCGGCAGGAAGCTTGTTTTCCTGATTTATTTATCCTATTTTCGTTGCAGATTTGAACATACGGTTATGATGAACGAATTTCTGCAATATTTACAGTATGAGAAGAATTATTCTTCTCATACTGTTTTGTCATACCATACCGATCTATTACAGTTCTGCCATTTCCTGAATATCTCTCCCGACAAATTCGAACCGGCAACGGTTGATTCGCAGCAAATCCAACAATGGGTGTTATCCCTCATGAATGAAAAAATTTCTGCCCGAAGTCTATCCCGTAAAATATCAACTCTTAAATCATTCTGGCGCTTTTTACTTACACGTGGATATACGAAGCTAAATCCAACGTTAAAAATCATTTTGCCTAAAACAAAGAAACCGCTTCCTGCGTTTTTTAAGGAGAATGAGATGAACAACGCACTGGAAAATTCCTTTATACCCAATAGTTTTGAGTCGGTACGAAACCAATTAATACTGAAACTATTTTATATAACAGGCATTCGGCTTTCCGAGCTTATCAATCTAAAGGACACCAATGTGGACCTGGTAGAAGGCAGTATAAGAGTTACCGGGAAACGAAACAAACAACGAGTTATTCCATTTGACACTTCATTTTCGAGTGATATAGAGCGCTATATCAGTTTAAGAGACAAGGAGGTTTCGGTTATTGAATCCTACTTATTTTTACGAAAAAACGGATTAAAAATGTATCCAAAAATGGTATACAACCTGGTACATACATCCATGTCGGAAGTAAGCAGTTTACATAAAAGAAGCCCACATGTCCTGCGACATACATTTGCCACCAGTTTATTAAATGGGGGAGCCGACATTAATGCGGTAAAAGAATTACTGGGTCATAGTAGCCTGGCTGCAACGCAGGTATATACCCATACAAGTTTCGAAGAATTATATACTATATACAAACAAGCCCATCCAAGGGCAAAATAAAAAAAAGGAGGCAATTATGAAACTACGGATTCAATCCATCAATTTTGATGCAACTACCACACTGGAATCTTACATTAATAAAAAATCGTTGAAATTAGAAAAGTTTTTTGATGAGATACTGAATTTTGAAGTGTATTTAAAGGTGGTTAAACCCGAAACAATTACGAACAAAGAGGCTGAGATTAAAGTTTCAATACCAAATGTTGATTTTTTTGCTTCCAAAACATGTGATTCTTTTGAAGAGGCGGTCGACCTAACTCTCGATGCGGTAGAGAAACAAATGCGCAAATACAAAGAAAAAAGCAGTAAAAATTAAAATAATGCAGGAAATGTTTTGTAGTCCAAAATATATTCGTACATTTGCAAGCCGTTTGAATAGCAGTATTTAAACGGCTTTTTCTACGGTAAAAACCTTAAGAAATAGCGCTTTGCCTCTTTAGCTCAGTTGGCCAGAGCACGTGATTTGTAATCTCGGGGTCGTTGGTTCGAATCCGACAAGAGGCTCAACGATCTTTGTTTTAATGTATCGAATAGGAAAAAAGGGGCAGTTACCAAAGTGGCCAACTGGGGCTGACTGTAACTCAGCTGTCTTTCGACTTCGGAGGTTCGAATCCTTCACTGCCCACTTTACCAATTCCTAATTATTAATGCATTATGCATATTAATGGTGAATTAATAATCAGGAATTGTATTGCGGAAGTAGCTCAGTCGATAGAGCATTAGCCTTCCAAGCTGAGGGTCGCGGGTTTGAGTCCCGTCTTCCGCTCCATTCTTGCTGTTGTAGCTCAGTGGTAGAGCACTTCCTTGGTAAGGAAGAGGTCGCGAGTTCAATTCTCATCAACAGCTCAACTTTGTAGCTTTTATAAAACATATTAAATTACTAACAAAAAAATAATCTTTGAGTTATGGCAAAAGAAAAATTTGACAGGTCAAAACCACACGTAAACGTAGGAACCATTGGTCACGTTGACCACGGTAAGACTACCCTGACCGCTGCAATTACCATGGTACTTGCAAAAAAAGGACTTTCTGAATTGCGTTCATTCGATTCGATCGATAATGCACCTGAAGAAAAAGAACGTGGTATTACGATTAACACTTCTCACGTAGAATACCAAACAGCGAATCGTCACTATGCACACGTAGACTGTCCGGGACATGCCGATTATATTAAGAACATGGTTACAGGAGCTGCTCAAATGGATGGAGCAATCATTGTAGTAGCAGCGACTGATGGTCCGATGCCACAAACCCGTGAACACATTTTGTTAGCCCGTCAGGTAAACGTACCTCGTATTGTTGTTTTCATGAACAAATGCGATATGGTTGATGATGAAGAAATGTTGGAATTAGTAGAAATGGAAATGCGTGAATTGCTTTCATTCTATGATTTCGATGGTGATAATACTCCTATTATCCGTGGTTCTGCCCTTGGTGCATTAAACGGAGAAGCTCAATGGGAAGAAAAAGTAATGGAATTAATGGATGCTGTTGACAGTTGGATCCAATTGCCAGAACGTGCAACCGACAAACCATTCTTAATGCCAGTTGAAGATGTATTCTCAATCACAGGTCGTGGTACAGTTGCTACAGGTCGTATTGAAACAGGTATCATCAGAACCGGTGAAGAAGTTCAAATCATTGGGTTAGGTCATGAAGCTAAAAAATCGGTTGTAACGGGAGTTGAAATGTTCCGTAAGATTTTGGACGAAGGTCAGGCTGGTGATAACGTAGGTTTATTACTTCGCGGTGTAGATAAAGATGAAATTAAACGTGGTATGGTTATTACCCATCCGGGAAAAGTAACACCTCATACTTCATTTAAAGCAGCAGTTTATATCCTGAAGAAAGAAGAAGGTGGTCGTCACACTCCATTCCATAACCGTTACCGTCCTCAATTTTATATCCGTACCCTGGACGTAACCGGTGAAATCACTCTTCCGGAAGGAACAGAGATGGTCATGCCAGGTGATAACCTTGAAATCTCAGTTACCTTAATCTATCCGGTAGCTTGTAACATTGGTTTACGCTTTGCTATTCGTGAAGGTGGACGTACAGTCGGTTCAGGTCAGATTACAGAACTTCTTGACTAAGAATTAGATTTTAACTATACAATAAAGTCGTTTCCAGTAAAATGGAAACGACTGAATACACGGGCGTAGCTCAGTTGGTAGAGCACTGGTCTCCAAAACCAGGTGTCGGGAGTTCGAGCCTCTCTGCCCGTGCAAATTCTATTTATATATGAAGATAATTAACTATATCAAAGAGGCGTATTTAGAACTTGTTCAGAAAGTATCCTGGCCAACACGGGCAGAACTGACTAACAGTGCAGTAGTGGTATTAATTGCTTCCATCATTCTTGCATTGATAGTTTGGCTTATGGACTTAGGTTTTGAAAATATCATGAAATTTATTTACGGACAACTGTCTTAATTTAATCAATGGAGGTCAATAAAGTGTCTGAGTCAACAAATTTAAAATGGTATGTAATGCGTGCCATTAGCGGAAAAGAGAGCAAGGTAAAGGAATATATTGATGCAGAAATCAAAAATTCGGATCTTGGTCAATATGTTGCCCAGGTATTAATTCCTACAGAGAAGGTTTACCAGATTCGTAACGGCAAAAAGATTACCAAAGAACGTAGTTGCATGCCGGGATATGTCTTGATAGAAGCTAATCTAATCGGTGAAATTCCTCACCGTCTGCGTAACACACCAAATGTAATTGGTTTTTTGGGAGAACGGAACAATGTTCCAACCCCGATTCGTCCTTCGGAAGTGAATCGGATATTGGGTACGGTTGACGAACTACAGGAGACAGAAGAAGAAATGCTCACGCCTTTCTATATTGGTGAGAACGTGAAAGTGATTTTTGGTCCTTTCACCGGATTTAGCGGGTTGATAGAGGAAGTAAATACCGAGAAGAAAAAACTCAAAGTTATGGTTATGATATTCGGACGGAAAACTCCGCTCGAATTAGCATTCACACAAGTAGAAAAGGAGTAGTAGATTACTGTTACTAATCGATCACTCCAGTTTAACATCAAAAATTAAAACATTATGGCTAAAGAGATTGCTGGACAAATTAAATTACAGATTAAAGGAGGTGCGGCAAACCCCTCTCCTCCGGTAGGTCCTGCATTGGGATCTAAGGGAATCAATATAATGGAGTTTTGCAAACAATTTAATGCCAGAACCCAAGACAAACCGGGTAAAATTTTACCCGCAGTCATCACCTATTATACTGACAAATCATTCGACTTTATTGTAAAGACTCCACCTGTTGCTATTCAATTATTGGAAGTGACTAAACTGAAAAGTGGATCGGCAGAGCCAAACCGTAAAAAAGTAGCTGAAATAACCTGGGAACAGGTAGAAGCTATTGCAGTGGACAAAATGGTCGATTTGAATTGTTTTGAATTAGACGCAGCTATGAAAATGGTTGCCGGTACAGCTAGAAGTATGGGTATTACCGTAAAAGGTACTTTTCCAGTTAAACATTAATATAAACTTCAATTAAAAATGAGTAAACTGACAAAAAATCAAAGGTTAGCTTTAGAAAAAATTGAAGCAGGAAAAACCTATTCTCTCAAAGAGGGAGCCGGACTGGTAAAAGAAATTACCAATTCGAAATTTGATGCTTCTGTTGATATCGATGTCCGCCTAGGTGTTGATCCTCGGAAAGCCAACCAAATGGTACGCGGCGTAGTGTCGTTACCAAACGGCACCGGAAAACAAGTAAAGGTTCTTGCATTATGTACTCCCGACCAAGAAGCAGCGGCAAAAGAAGCCGGTGCTGATTTTGTAGGTCTCGATGAATATATCGAAAAAATCAAGGGTGGATGGACCGATGTGGATGTCATTATCACAATGCCAGCCATCATGGGTAAATTGGGTGCACTGGGTCGTGTATTAGGACCACGTGGTTTGATGCCTAACCCGAAAAGTGGTACCGTTACGAACGAAGTAGGGAAAGCAGTAAAAGAAGTAAAACAAGGAAAAATCGACTTTAAAGTTGATAAATATGGTATTATACATACTTCAGTTGGGAAAGTATCTTTTACAACTGAACAACTTGTAGAAAATGCCAAAGAATTTGTTTCTACTTTGATGAAACTTAGACCCACAGCCGCAAAAGGTACTTATGTAAAGAGCATTTATCTTTCAAGCACAATGAGTATGGGTATTAAGATTGAACCCAAATCAATTGAAGAATAAAATTTAAAGTTTATGAAAAAGGAAGATAAAAGCGCTATTATAAAACAACTTGAGTCGACTCTTAGTGAGTATTCTCACTTCTATTTAGCTGATTTTGGTGGCTTGAACGCTGCGAAGACCACTGAATTAAGAAGAATTTGCTTCAAACAAGGTATCAAACTTGTGGTTGTAAAAAATACATTGCTTCAAAAAGCACTTGAAAACTCAGCAGTAGACTTTGGTGAACTTTACGGTTCTCTTACAGGTGAAACATCGTTGATGCTTTCGAATGTTGGTAATGCTCCTGCTAAAGTTATTTTGAATTTAAATAAAGCAAACAAGAGCAAGGTTAAAAAAACAATTTTTAAAGCAGCATATGTAGAAGAGAGTTTCTATGTTGGTGAAGATCAATTAGAAGCATTAATTCATGTTAAGAGTAAAAACGAACTTATTGCCGATGTTATTGCCTTGTTGCAATCGCCTGCTAAGAACGTTATTTCAGCACTCCAAACAGGAGGAACAACTATCCACGGTGTATTGAAGACATTGTCGGAAAGATAAAATTATCCCAAAATAAAAAAAACAAAATCATAAAAAATAAGTAAAATGGCAGATTTGAAAGCTTTTGCAGAACAATTGGTTAACTTAACAGTTAAAGAAGTAAATGAGTTAGCTCAAATTTTGAAAGATGTATACGGTATTGAACCAGCTGCTGCAGCTGTTGCTGTTGCCGCAGGTGCTCCTGCAGCTGCTGCTGAGGCAGTAGAAGAAAAGACAGCTTTTGATGTTGTATTAAAAGCAGCCGGAGCTAATAAATTATCTATCGTTAAGTTAGTTAAAGAATTAACCGGACTTGGCTTGAAAGAAGCTAAAGATTTAGTAGATGCAGCTCCTTCAGTAGTTAAAGAAGGTGCAACAAAAGACGAAGCTGAAGCCTTAAAAAAATCACTCACCGAAGGCGGAGCTGAAGTTGAACTTAAATAACAAAACCTGATTACCAGGTCTTTGGTTTAGATTCCCTCTGAAAGAGGGATTCTAAACCTTTTTCTGTCTATAAAATAATTGAGTTCACCGCACCCAAATAACCTCTTTGAAAATGTCTTCATTAACAAAAAATCAAAGAATAAATTTTGCTTCTATTAAAAATCAGTTAGAATATCCTGATTTTTTGGAAGTACAATTAAAATCTTTCCAGGACTTTTTTCAAATGGACACTGCTCCAGAAAAAAGAAAATCAGAAGGTTTGTATAAGGTTTTTTCCGAAAACTTTCCTATCGCTGATACCCGAAATAATTTCATCCTCGAATTTCTCGATTATTACGTTGACCCTCCACGTTATTCGATTGATGAGTGTGTCGAACGCGGCTTAACTTACAGCGTGCCGCTTAAAGCCAAACTAAAACTATATTGCACCGACCCGGATCACGAAGATTTTGATACGGTGATACAAGATGTCTATCTGGGGCCTATCCCCTATATGACAGCAAAAGGAACTTTTGTAATAAATGGTGCTGAACGTGTAATTGTGTCGCAGCTTCACCGTTCACCCGGTGTGTTCTTCGGTCAAAGTACACACGCTAACGGAACGAAACTATATTCTGCAAGGATTATTCCTTTCCGCGGATCCTGGATCGAATTTGCAACGGACATCAACAATGTCATGTACGCTTATATCGACCGTAAGAAAAAACTCCCCGTAACTACCTTGCTTCGTGCCATCGGGTTCGAAAGCGATAAAGATATATTAGAGATTTTCAATCTTGCCGAAGAAGTTAAAGTAAGCAAGACCAGTTTGAAAAAGGCCCTTGGTCAAAAATTAGCAGCCCGCGTTTTGAAAACCTGGGTTGAGGATTTTGTGGATGAAGATACCGGCGAAGTGGTAACTATCGAACGTAATGAAGTCATTATTGATCGTGAAACAATTTTGGAGAACAGTCATATAGACGAAATTCTGGAAGCTGGAACCCCGACTATTTTGCTTCATAAGACAGATGCTAATCAGAATGATTATGCAATCATATACAACACGCTTCAAAAAGACCCGAGTAACTCCGAAAAAGAAGCAGTACTCTATATCTATCGTCAATTACGTAATGCTGTACCGGCTGATGATTCAACCGCCCGCGAAGTAATCAATAATTTATTCTTCTCCGAAAAACGTTACGATTTAGGCGATGTAGGCCGCTTCCGGATTAACCGGAAGTTAAACCTCACAACAAGTAGCGACATCAAGGTGTTGACAAAAGAAGACATCATTGAAATCATCAAATATCTGATTGAGTTGATTAACTCAAAAGCCGATGTGGATGATATTGACCACTTGAGCAATCGTCGTGTACGTACAGTAGGCGAACAATTATATAATCAATTCGGCGTAGGACTTTCCCGTATGGCTCGCACCATTCGTGAACGGATGAATGTTCGTGATAACGAAGTATTCACTCCTATCGATTTGATCAATGCAAAAAGCATTTCTTCGGTAATCAATTCATTCTTTGGTACCAATGCACTTTCGCAGTTTATGGATCAACAAAATCCATTGGCTGAGATTACGCACAAACGACGCATGTCAGCCCTCGGGCCCGGTGGTTTATCGCGTGAACGTGCGGGCTTTGAGGTACGAGATGTTCATTATACTCACTACGGCCGATTATGTCCAATTGAGACCCCTGAAGGGCCTAACATTGGTTTGATTTCTTCGTTGTGTATATACGCTAAAATCAACGAGCTTGGTTTTATCGAAACTCCATATCGTAAAGTAACCGATTCGGTTGTTGATACAACAGAAGCCGGAATTGAGTACTTTACAGCGGAAGAGGAAGAAAACCTGATTATTGCTCAAGGTAATGCTCCATTAAATGATAAAGGTGAGTTTATAAATTCCAAGGTAAAATCGCGTTTAGGTGCTGATTTTCCAGTTATATCACCATCGGAAGTAAATTTAATGGATGTCTCACCTTCGCAGATTGCATCGATAGCAGCAGCTTTGATTCCCTTTCTGGAACATGATGATGCTAACCGTGCTTTGATGGGATCAAACATGATGCGCCAGGCTGTGCCTTTATTGCGCTGTGAAGCTCCTATTGTAGGAACAGGCATTGAGGCACAATTGATTCGTGATTCACGGACACAAGTAGCAGCTGAAGGAGAGGGAGTCATTGAATTTGTAGATGCAACCCGTATCAATATACGTTATGAAAGGACAGAAGAAGACGAATTTGTAAGCTTCGAATCGGCTGTCAAAGAATACAAATTGCCGAAGTTCCAGAAAACAAACCAAAATACAACAATTGACCTACGTCCTATTGTTGTAAAAGGAGAGAAAGTTCATGCCGGACAGATTTTGACTGAAGGATATTCAACACAAAATGGCGAATTGGCTATCGGTAAGAATTTGAAGGTCGCATTCATGCCCTGGAAAGGATATAACTTTGAGGATGCCATTGTAATTAACGAACGGGTAGTACGTGAAGATATATTCACATCAATTCATGTCGTGGAACAACTTTTGGATGTCCGCGAAACAAAACGTGGAATTGAAGAGTTCACTTCGGATATTCCAAACGTAAGCGAAGAAGCCACCAAAGATCTTGACGAAAATGGTATTATTCGCATTGGGGCCCGTATTGAACCCGGCGATATTATTATCGGGAAAATAACTCCAAAAGGAGAATCAGACCCTTCACCGGAAGAAAAACTGCTTCGAGCTATTTTTGGAGATAAAGCAGGAGATGTGAAAGATGCTTCTTTGAAAGCAACCCCATCGCTTTCGGGTGTAGTGATCGGTAAACGTTTGTTCTCTAAAGCACAAAAGAACCGGAAGTCAAAGTTAGCAGATAAAGCTGTTCTCCCGAAACTGGATGAAGAGTTCGAAAATCAAGCTACAATCTTACGCAACACATTAGTTGAGAAACTAATTATATTACTTGGAGATAAAACGTCTGCGGGAGTGAAAGATTTCTTAGGTAGCGATATTATCTCACGAAATAGTAAATTCACTATTGAACGTTTGCGTGAAATAGATTATACAGCTATTCAATTAAGCAAGTGGACTACAGATGCACACAAGAATGAGTTGGTAAAAAGACTTATCATGAATTATCTGAGGAAACACAAAGAATTGGATGCCCAGATAAAACGTCAGAAATTCAACATCACGATTGGGGATGAACTTCCAAATGGAATTGTACAAATTGCCAAAGTATATATTGCGAAAAAACGAAAAATACGTGTAGGTGATAAGATGGCAGGACGCCACGGAAATAAAGGGATTGTTTCCCGTATTGTTCGCCAGGAAGATATGCCTTTCCTTGCCGATGGAACTCCGGTCGACATTGTACTGAATCCGCTGGGTGTGCCTTCCCGTATGAACTTGGGACAGATTTTTGAAACAGTTCTAGGTTGGGCCGGAAAAGAATTGGGTGTACGTTTTGCTACTCCTATTTTCGACGGTGCTAGTCTTGATGATTTGAATGCCTGGACCGATAAAGCCGGTGTACCAAATTATGGTAAAACATATTTATACGATGGCGGAACAGGTGAGCGATTTGACCAAACAGCTACAGTTGGTGTGATTTATATGTTGAAACTGGGGCACATGGTTGAAGATAAAATGCACGCACGCTCGATTGGGCCATATTCACTTATTACGCAACAACCACTTGGAGGTAAAGCTCAATTTGGGGGACAACGTTTCGGAGAAATGGAAGTTTGGGCACTTGAAGCATTTGGTGCTGCTCATATTTTGCAAGAAATATTAACAGTAAAATCGGATGATGTTATGGGTCGTGCCCGCACTTACGAGGCGATTGTAAAAGGTGATCCAATGCCAACGCCTGGAATTCCGGAATCGCTCAACGTGTTGTTGCACGAACTTCGAGGATTAGGTCTGAGCATCAGTTTAGATTAAAAGTGCCTTAAATTTATTGAAAAACTTAAGACAAATAAATAGAGCTAAGCTCTATTTATTAACTTTCAATCATAAATTGTGAATTCAAAAAATGTAAATCTTATAACTCTTTATAAAACAGAGATATGGCTTTTAAAAATGATAATAAGGTAAAGAGTAATTTTAATAAAATCTCAATCGGTTTAGCATCTCCGGAAGAAATTTTAAAATTATCGAGTGGCGAGGTTCTCAAACCCGAAACCATTAATTATCGAACCTACAAACCAGAAAGAGATGGTTTGTTCTGTGAACGTATTTTCGGTCCTACCAAGGACTTCGAATGCCATTGCGGAAAATACAAACGTATCCGTTACAAGGGAATTGTCTGTGATCGTTGTGGAGTCGAAGTAACGGAGAAAAAAGTTCGTCGTGAACGTATGGGACACATTCAATTGGTAGTTCCGGTTGCTCACATCTGGTATTTTCGATCATTACCGAACAAAATAGGTTATTTGTTGGGTATGCCTACAAAAAAACTTGATTCAATTATTTATTACGAAAAATATGTTATCATTCAGGGTGGAATCCTCGAAAACGGTGAAAATATTGCCCAGGGAGAATTACTTTCAGAAGATGAGTATTTAGACATACTTGAAGCATTACCACGTGAAAATCAATTACTGGAAGACACCGATCCGAACAAGTTTATTGCGAAAATGGGTGCAGATGCCATTCATGACATGCTAAGCCGTCTGGATTTGGACGTTTTATCGTATGATTTGCGGCACAAAGCAAATACTGACACATCACAACAACGAAAGAACGAAGCTTTAAAACGCCTTCAAATTGTAGAATCGTTTCGTGCTTCTAAATTGCGGAATAAACCAGAATGGATGATTATAAAAATCGTTCCTGTTATACCTCCTGAATTACGTCCGTTGGTACCTTTGGATGGTGGCCGATTTGCTACTTCCGATTTAAACGATTTATACAGACGTGTTATTATTCGTAATAACCGGTTGAAACGATTGATCGAAATTAAAGCTCCGGAAGTAATTCTTCGTAATGAGAAACGTATGCTTCAGGAAGCTGTTGATTCATTATTTGATAATTCACGTAAATCAAGTGCTGTTAAAACCGATGCAAACCGTCCGTTAAAATCACTTTCCGACAGTTTGAAAGGGAAACAAGGTCGTTTCCGTCAGAACTTACTTGGAAAACGTGTCGATTATTCAGCTCGTTCAGTTATTGTTGTGGGTCCTGAATTGAAGATGCACGAATGCGGATTACCAAAAGACATGGCAGCCGAGTTATATAAGCCGTTTGTTATCCGTAAATTAATTGAGCGCGGAATTGTAAAAACAGTAAAATCGGCTAAGAAAATTGTCGATCGCAAAGATCCAGTGATCTGGGATATTTTAGAATACGTGATGAAAGGTCATCCTGTATTACTAAACCGTGCACCGACTTTGCACCGTTTGGGGATACAAGCTTTTCAGCCTAAAATGATTGAAGGAAAAGCCATTCAACTTCACCCACTGGCATGTACGGCTTTTAATGCCGACTTTGATGGCGACCAGATGGCTGTTCACTTACCTCTAGGTAACGAAGCTATTCTGGAAGCACAGATGTTGATGTTGGCTTCACATAATATTTTAAATCCGGCTAATGGAGCTCCGATCACCGTACCATCTCAAGACATGGTACTTGGTTTGTATTATATTACAAAACCGCGAAAGGGCGCTTTGGGTGAAGGTTTGATCTTCTATTCTCCGGAAGAGGCCGAAATTGCTTATAATGAACGGAAAGTTGCATTACACTCGTGGATTAAAGTAAAAACAAAAGACCTGGATTCTGAAGGGAAATTAGTTGATACGATAATAGAAACCACAGTAGGACGTATATTATTTAATAAATGTGTACCTACGGAAGTTGGTTATATCAACGAGTTACTATCTAAAAAATCATTACGTGATATTATTGGTAATGTAATTGATATATGTGGTGTAGCCCGTACAGCACATTTCCTTGACGATATTAAAGATTTGGGTTATTACATGGCGTTCAAAGGAGGACTTTCGTTCAATTTGAATGATGTAATTATTCCACCCGAAAAAGATGAGCTCGTTAAAGAGGGAAATGCAGAGGTAGATGAAATTCTGAATAACTATAATATGGGATTCATTACCTTCAATGAACGGTACAATCAAATTATTGATACATGGACTCACGTAAACTCTAAATTGTCGAATATTTTGATGAAACAACTTTCAACCGACAATCAGGGATTCAACTCGGTCTACATGATGTTAGATTCAGGAGCCCGTGGTTCGAAAGAACAGATACGTCAGTTATCCGGTATGCGTGGATTGATGGCCAAACCTCAAAAGTCTGGTGCTGAAGGTGGTCAGATTATTGAAAACCCGATTCTATCTAACTTTAAAGAGGGACTTTCAGTGTTGGAATACTTTATTTCAACTCACGGTGCTCGAAAAGGGTTGGCTGATACTGCCTTGAAAACTGCAGATGCTGGATATCTAACCCGTCGTCTGGTAGATGTGTCGCAAGATGTTATTATCAATGAAGACGATTGTGGAACACTACGAGGTTTGATAGCAACCGAAATGAAAAACAACGAAGAAGTAATATCTTCGCTTTACGAACGAATTCTTGGTCGTGTTTCGGTTCATGATATTTATCATCCTTTAACTGGGGAATTAATAGTTTCGTCAGGTTCACAAATTACTGAATTACTGGCAAAAAAGATTCAGGATTCGCCAATTGAACGGGTTGAAATTCGATCAGTATTGACCTGTGAATCTAAAAAGGGTGTTTGTGCAAAATGTTACGGACGTAACCTTGCTACAGGAAAAATGGTTCATATAGGGGAAGCTGTGGGTGTTATTGCAGCACAGTCAATCGGTGAACCGGGAACTCAGTTGACATTGCGTACTTTCCACGTTGGTGGTGTTGCATCAAATGTAGGTGCTGAAAATAAAATTATCTTACGATATGATGGTCGCATTGAATTTGATGAACTTCGAACGGTTGATGCCATTGAGGACAACGTAAATGTACATCAGGTAGTAGTAAGTCGTTTGACTGAAATGCGTGTCATTGATACAAATACGGGCATTGCTCTAACAACTCAAAATATCCCATACGGATCTAAATTATACGTTAAAGATGGAGAGTTGGGAACAAAAGGTCAAATTGTCTGCGAATGGGACCCTTTTAATGCTGTAATTATTTCAGAGACAGAAGGTAAAATCGAATTTGAAGATGTTGTTGAAAATATCACTTTCAAGACTGAGACAGATGATGCTACCGGCTTACGCGAAAAGATTATCATTGAGTCGAAAGATCGTAATAAGGTTCCAAGTGCTCATATTTTATCGAAGGATGGCTCTATCTTACGTACATATAACTTACCGGTGGGTGCCCACTTGGTATTGGATAACGGCGATAAGATTAAAACCGGTCAAATGTTGGTAAAGATTCCACGTGCTGTTGGAAAAGCAGGTGATATTACCGGTGGTCTTCCACGTGTAACGGAATTATTCGAGGCACGTAACCCATCGAATCCAGCAGTAGTTGCCGAAATTGATGGTGAGGTAACCTTTGGAAAGATCAAACGTGGTAATCGTGAATTAGCAGTTACTTCCAAAACAGGTGAAGTCAAGAAATACATGATTCCACTTTCAAAACAAATATTGGTTCAGGAAAATGACTTTGTTCGTGCAGGAACTCCGCTTTCGGATGGAGCTACCACACCTTCGGATATTTTGTTGATCAAAGGGCCTACTGCAGTTCAGGATTATATTGTAAACGAAGTTCAGGACGTTTATCGCTTACAAGGTGTAAAAATTAACGATAAACACTTTGAAGTAATTGTACGTCAGATGATGCGTAAAGTTGACATTCTGGAACAAGGAGATACAAGATTCCTCGAAAAACAAATCGTTGATAAAAACGAATTTATGGAAGAGAATGATCGTATCTGGGGTAAAAAAGTAATTCTGGATGCCGGGGATTCGAGTACACTAAAACCTGGACAGATTATTACGGCTCGTAAACTTCGTGACGAAAACAGCATGTTAAAACGTCGTGACATGCGCCTGGTGCAGACACGCGATGCAATAGCAGCTACTTCAAATCAAATTTTACAAGGGATTACCCGAGCTGCTCTTCAAACCAATAGCTTTATGTCTGCGGCGTCTTTCCAGGAAACAACGAAAGTACTTAACGACGCGGCTATAAATGGGAAAGTAGACAGATTGGAAGGCTTGAAAGAGAACGTAATCTGTGGACATTTAATTCCAGCCGGAACAGGACAACGTGACTTTGATAAAATTGTGGTTTACTCACGTGATGAGTACGACAAGAAAGTTGATGCCCGTAAGAACGTATTGGATATGGAAGACCGAGAATCAGAAGAATAACTAATTTTTCAGATATTGACAACGAGGTTGTTTTCTTTTCGAAGGCAACCTCGTTTTTGTGATGTTAAGTTTTGGTTCACTCAAAAAAAGACTGTATCTTAGTACGATTTTTTGTAAGCCCTAATTTTGAAACTCTAACCATTCATTAAAATGAAACATAATTATTGTATTATTATGGCAGGTGGCGTTGGTAGCCGCTTTTGGCCATTCAGTAGAAATGACCGTCCTAAACAGTTTCTTGATTTTTTTGGAACCGGTCGGTCACTTTTACAAATGACTTTTGATCGTGTCAGACATTTAGTGCCCACAGAAAATATCCTAATCGTATCAAACATTATTTATAAAGATTTAATTCTGGAACAACTACCTGAAATTAAACCTGATCAGGTTTTGTTGGAACCTAACCGGCGAAATACGGCACCTTGTATTGCCTATGCCATAAATCGTATCAAAGCTGTTACCGATAAAGCTAACATTATAGTTGCACCTTCTGATCACCTAATTTTAAAAGAGACCGATTTTCTTGAAACTATAAAAATTGGACTTGATTTTGTTGAGAAAAACGATTGTCTTCTGACATTAGGGATTAAACCTAGCCGTCCAGAGACAGGGTATGGCTATATTCAAATCGATGAAGGTGAAACGAACCTTCGGAGAGTTAAAACTTTCACCGAAAAACCAAATGCGGAATTAGCTAAAGTCTTTTTTGAAACAGGAGAATTCTTTTGGAACTCCGGTATTTTCCTTTGGAATCTGCAGACTATTGATAAAGCATTCAATGATTTATTACCAGAAGTATCGAACAAGTTTAAAGCTGGTAAAGAATTCTTCAATACAAAAGAAGAGCAGGAATTTATTGATGAGATGTATCCCTCCTGCCCTAACATATCTATCGACTACGGTATCATGGAAAAAGCATCCGATGTCTATGTACTCTGTTCTGATTTTGGATGGACCGATCTGGGGACTTGGGGGTCTTTATATGAAATGTCGCCCAAAGATGAGCATCAAAATGTAACCTTAAAATGCAAAACCGCCTTCTATGAAAGTGAAGAGAATATTATTGTCCTTCCTTCCGACAAGCTTGCAGTGATTCAAGATTTAGAGGGATATATTGTTGCAGAATCGGATAATGTACTGCTCATTTGCAAACGTGAAAATGAACAACGCATTCGTCAGTTTGTTAATGATGTCAATGTGAAATTTGATGGGAAATATAACTGATTACTGATAAGCATGAGTGATATTATTCATCTTTTACCCGATTCAGTGGCCAATCAAATTGCGGCCGGTGAAGTGATTCAACGCCCTGCATCGGTTTTAAAAGAATTGGTTGAGAATTCAATTGATGCGGGAGCTACCTTTATTCAGATTGTGATTAAAGATGCCGGTCGTACATTGATACAAGTGGTTGATAATGGGAAAGGAATGAGTGAGACTGATGCCAGGATGGCATTTGAGCGGCATGCAACTTCGAAGATAGAAAACGCAGACGATTTGTTTTCACTACGCACAATGGGTTTCCGTGGAGAGGCATTGGCCTCTATTGCTGCTGTTGCCCAGGTGGAATTAAGGACCCGTCGTTCAGAGGATGAATTGGGAATACTGGTAGAAATAGCCGGTACAAGGGTGTTCAAACAGGAAACGGTTCAATGCGATTTAGGGACTTCGTTCCAAGTGAAAAATCTTTTCTTTAACGTTCCGGCACGACGTCGCTTTCTAAAAAGTGATAATGTAGAGAAAAGTCATATTTTAACTGAATTTTATCGTGTCGCCCTGGTAAACTCCAATATTGCTTTTTCCCTTTTTGATGGTGACGAGGAAATTTTTCAACTACCCGCCTCCAATAATAAAATTAGAATTGAGAATATCTTTGGGAAGAATGTAAAAAAGCGTTGGCAACAACAACTGCTTACCATAGAGACTTCAACAAATATCGCCAACATTCACGGTTATGTTGGCAAGCCGGAATACGCTCAGAAATCTGGTAGTCAGTATTTCTTTGTCAATGGTCGATACATGCGTCATCCCTATTTTCACAAAGCCGTATTGCTGGCCTACAATCAAATGATCCAGGCGTCTGAAAGTCCTAACTATTTTATTTATTTAGAAGTCGATCCTCAAACCATCGATATAAACATACATCCCACCAAGACAGAAATAAAGTTCGAAAATGAACAAGCTATTTGGTCTATTCTTTCTGCAACAGTAAAAGAAGCATTAGGAAAATTCAATGTAGTCCCGTCAATCGATTTTGATCAGGAAGGGGCCGTAGATATGCCGACAGGAATACCTATTGAAAACATACGCCCACCACAAACGAACTTTAATCCAAATTATAATCCATTTGGTACAACGAATTACAAACGTCCTGCTTTAAACTGGGAAGATCTTTATGGAGAATTTGAAAAGAAGAACGATCCTGTTGAATCTTCAGCAACAGGACAGACTAATTTTGAACCGCCTGCCACCATCTCAGTCGACACATCATTTGGACAACAACAAGAAATTGATAATATTGAGTTACGTGCTGAGAATTTCCAATATAAAAACCGGTATATTCTTACAGGGATTAAATCCGGGCTTTTAATGATTGACCAGCACCGGGCACATACCCGTGTTTTATTTGATCAGTTTTTAATTCAAATTGAAAATTCTAAAGGTATATCCCAGCAAGTTTTATTTCCCGAAATTTTGGAATTAAGTGTTGATGATATGCTGCTATTTGAACAAATTATGCCTGACCTGCAACACGTCGGTTTTGAATTTGAGATATTGAATAATAACTCTTTAAAAGTAATAGGTGTTTCTGCTCAAGTTGGGACTTCCAGTGTTCTCGATTTGATTCTTGATATTCTTGAGAATGCAAAAAAAACAGCTGCAGATCCTACCACTCACTTGAAAGAGTCCATTTCACTTTCCATGGCCGAATATGCCTCTCTGAAAGCCGGGCAGCATCTGACCAACGAAGAGATGTCCGATCTGATTGACCGACTTTTTGCCTGTGCCAATCATAATTTTACACCCGATGGGAAAAAGATTATGACACTTCTTTCATTAGATGAACTGGAAAAAAGGTTTTGAGATAGACTAACTGTTGACAATAAGATTAAACACCTTGTTTTAAGTAATTTCTTTATCTGAGCCGGTTTGAACGGTGCACCTTGTCCTGATTAAAAAAAATCCGGCTTATGAAATGAGAATTTTATATGTTCTCAATCCATTAACATATATAATAGGACACTACTAAACTCTGTTTGTCTCATATTAAAATCCATGGTAACACAGGATAGTATTATTTACCAGCAAAAGAAACATCCCTTTTTAATGAAAAACCTTCTTATTTTTGATCTCGACGGCACATTGTTGAATACCGTTGCCGATCTGGCTGAAAGCACAAACTACGCCCTGCGTCTATGCGGATTCCCTACTCACGAAGCTGAAGCCTATAAATTCTTTGTTGGAAATGGGATCAACAAACTTTTTGAACGCGCATTACCTGTAGGAGAGAAAACCCAGGAGAATATTTTAAAAATTCGACATTTTTTTCTTGAATTCTACGGGACACACAATACGGAGCTAACGGTTCCTTATCCGGGAATTCCTGCGTTACTACAAAAACTGCAGAGTGAAGGGGTGAAACTTGCTGTTGCTTCCAATAAATATCAAAAAGGGACAGAAGAACTCATTCAACATTTTTTCCCGGAAATTAAATTCGTCGCAGTATTTGGTCAGCGTGAGAATGTCCCTTCGAAACCCGATCCAACGATTGTTCACGACATCTTAACTGTAGCAAAAGTAGAGAAGCAACATGTCCTTTACATTGGCGATTCTGGTGTTGATATGCAAACAGCGCGGAACAGCGGGATAGATGCTGCCGGTGTTACCTGGGGGTTCCGACCACGCTCTGAAATGGAAGAGTTTTCACCAAAATATCTGGTGGAGAATCCTTCTGAAATTCTTTCAATCGTATTTAAATAAAAAAACCGCCTGATTAGGCGGTTTTTTTATTTAGCCATAAATAGATTAGTCTTCTTTTACCTGTGGAGTAATCAATTTGTAACCTTTACCATGGATATTGATAATAGCTACGTTTTGATCATCTTTCAGTAATTTGCGCAATTTAGTGATATACACATCCATGCTACGAGCATTGAAATAATTGTCATCAACCCAAATTGTTTTTAAGGCAAAATTTCTTTCTAAAATATTATTAGCATTTGCAGCAAGTAAATTCAGCAATTCTGATTCTTTAGTTGTAAGTTTCTTTGATTCTCCTTCAAAAGTAAGCATTTGTTTTTGGGCATCAAAGGTAAATCCACCAATTTGGTAAAGAACAACGTCTTTCGCGCGTTTACCTTTTACCCGGCGTAAAATAGATTCAATACGATATAACAATTCTTCCATGCTGAATGGTTTAGACAAATAATCGTCAGCACCTAATTTGAAACCCTGCAAAATATCTTCTTTCATTGATTTTGCTGTCAAGAATATAATAGGCACTTCCGAATTCAAAGCACGTACATCGGCAGCCAAAGCAAATCCGTCCTTTTTAGGCATCATCACATCAAATACACACAAGTCGTATTTGTTACGTGAAAAAGCTTTATAACCGGCTTCGCCATCGGGTTGCAAATCTGCATCGTACCCTTTAGTTTGCAAATACTCTCTGAGAAGCATGCCAAGATTTTCATCATCTTCGCATAACAAAATTTTTACTTTTTCGTCAGTCATAATTCGTAATTTTTTAAAGTTGGTATTGTAATAGTGAATTTAGTTCCGATATTTATTTCGCTCTCTACTTTTATAGATCCCTTGTGTTCTGAAACTATCTTTTTCACGTATGCTAGTCCTAGCCCAAAACCCTTAACATTGTGTAGGTTACCGGTCGATACGCGATAAAACTTTTCAAAGATACGTTTCACATCCTCTTTACTTATGCCAATGCCATTGTCCTCTATACTAATGAGCAAATTATCTTTCTCATTCCAGGTTTCTATTGTCAACAACAAGGGCTTATCCGAATATTTAAGGGCATTATCCATTAAATTAAATATTACATTCGTAAAATGGACTTCATCGACTAACGCCAGGTCGTTGGTTGCACTGAGTTTTGAGGTAATCTTACCGCCTTTACTGGTAACTTTAAGCGAAAAGTTACTTATAATATCCGAAATAAGCGAGTTGATACTGATTTCATTTAATTTTAATATCGATTTATCTTTTTCGAAGATAGCCATTTGCAACACTTTCTCTACCTGAAGACTTAATCGTTTTGTTTCATCCCGAATAACATGGGAAATATGTTTAAGCGTTTCGGGGGTTTTTCCAACACCCGGATCCTGCAACATCTGTGAAGCTAACGAAATGGTTGATATCGGAGTTTTTAATTCATGTGTCATGTTATTAACAAAATCGTTTTTCATATTGTTCAGTTGCTTTTGTCTGAATATGATAATAATAGCTCCGATAAATATACATAAAATGAGCACCACAAGAGCTATAGAAGGCAAAAATAAATTCATGGAACTTAAAATATAATTTTGCTTCGTCGGAAAAATAACTTGTAGATAAGCTGTCTTATTCGATTCTTCTAACGGAAAAAGTTTCTGGATGTAAGTGTTATTTTGGATGTTTGAAGCATTCACCGGAATGTCTTTATGACATTTATAAATAATCTTCCCCTGTTTATCTACAATAGAATAGAAGAAAGGCAATTTAATGCCATTGTTGGTAAACACTTTTTCCAATATTCCGTTAAGTTCTTCAAAGTTCACCCGCTCACTGATATCTTTCTCGTCTATTTCCTTCATCCATCTAAAGACGGCCTGATCTAGGATCGTTTTAGAGCGGGAGAAATTTTGTTTGAATTTTTCCTGTAAATATCGTGAGGTTTCTTCAATGGTTGCTTTACCATGTGGCGTTGATAAGCGAATCCCGGGACGATTGAGTTGATCCGAAGTTAATTTTAGATTTTCGGCCATACTATCGATGTTATTTTTCAATCGCAGATTTTGGGCATCCATGCTCAAGAGTTTATTTTTACTCCCGGAATAATCAACTCCTTCCAAAGTTTGTCCAAGATATTCAAGGGCTTCATTTTCCTCAACTAAACTTACCGTTTGAAATAAACTTCGTTGTACATTATCATTAAACTGGTTTTCTACCATCTCGGCATTTACCCGCACGTACCTTGCTTGTACGACAATAAGTCCTACAAAGGTCAAAATCATAAAAGCCATGAGTATCCAGATAGTTGTTCGCTTCATAACAGCACAAATTTACATCAAAATTAAATGTTAATTGTATATTTAACTATGTTTAACGTGGAACGTTTTATAAAAATATATTTTATTATGAATTGTTTAACGTTAAAATTAATCGTTTCTAAACAAGCTTTGATAAATTAAGCGTTAAATGGTTTATTATCGGATGCTTTTTATTTAAAAGAAACATAATCGATCTGCTTAACATCTTAACAAATAAAGGTTTCATCAGTTTACGAACTAATGTATTTTTATTTAAACAAATTAAAATGAATATAGTTGCCGCCCCATTTAATATCTGGATAATTCGAGAAACAATGTTTCGTCTTAGCCGATAGTTGCTCAAAATTCTTTGTTCTTACGCTTCAGGCAACAGTTAATGACCCTTTCGCAATTCAAGCCTTTTATCATTCAACGAAACACCCACTCTACTTACGGGTTAGAAAACACGCAAACAATTCATTTATAGTAAATTAACATACACTGCTTTTAATTCAGGTTGCCTCTTCGCCTGAACAGAAGTTCAACGGATTCCTTCCGCCATTCATTCTTACTATGAAGGGACTTTAGTTAGGGTTCGGATAGGGTTCGGTTAGGGTTCAGTTAGGGTTCAGTTAGGGTTCAGTTAGGGTTCAGTTAGGTATAGCTATCCAAACCCTATCCGAACCTTATCTGAATTCTTTCCGATACCACTTTATACCTAAACTGGATATACTATTGGATTAGGATAAGTAAAGAAAACCAGGACAAGAAAAATAATACCGGAATGCCTCCATTTTCTTGCCAAAATCAATTCAGAGCTCAGGACTCAAGGCCGTTTAGGTTTTATACGTTGTGCTTACGTTTTTCACTTAGAGGAAACATCGGATAATCATTTTATAGTTTGATCAGGACTCATTTACCGCTTTCTATGAAAATTTGCCTGACCGGATTGAAACAAGTACCAAAATTGCATATTGATCCAAAAAACCTTATATTTGTAAGCCAAAAAAAGACATCAGGCCGATCACCAGGGACCACACTCAAACAAAAACCAACTTTTGCAACCTCAAAACTTCATCAATAAAAATGAAAACCTTTCTTAAAATAAGTATTATGACATTAGCTGTTACTGCTGCATCAGGTGGAATAAAAGCTGAAACTACGGTTATCGGGAAACAGCTACCCAAAATTGAAAACGGAATTATGACCCCGGAAGTGCTTTGGTCATTTGGACGGGTAGCCGGGACACAAGTCTCGCCGAATGGTACGAAAGTGCTGTACAGCGTCTCCTATTACAGTGTGCCCGAGAACAAAGGGAACTCCGAGATTTTTGTCATGAATGCCGATGGTTCCGATAAAAAGCAAATCACAAAAACCGCTACGCGCGAAGCAGCGGCCAAATGGATGAAAGATGGCGAACATATCGCTTTCCTGTCCTCGGAAACAGGCACCATGCAACTCTGGATGATGAAAGCGGACGGTAGTGACCGGAAGCAAATCAGCGACCGGAAAGAAGGAATCAATGATTTTATTTTCTCGCCGGATGAGACGAAACTGTTATTTATAGCCGACGTCAAATACGGCGAACGTACCGTGGATAAATATCCCGATCTGCCGAAAGCCAGCGGTGTAATCGTTAACGACCTTATGTACAAACATTGGGATGAATGGGTACAAACCGTTCCGCATCCTTTTGTGGCAAATTTCAAGGAGAATAAACTTGAAGACGAAATTGACATCATGACCGGCGAGCCTTACGAAAGTCCAATGAAGCCATTTGGCGGTATCGAACAACTGGCCTGGAGTCCCGATGGAAAAACAATCGCTTACACCTGCCGTAAAAAAGCCGGCAAAGAATACGCGTTGTCGACCAATTCGGATATTTATTTTTACGACTTAGCGACTGGAAAAACAGAAAACAAAACATCCGGTATGATGGGTTACGATCAAAACCCGGTGTTTTCACCCGATGGTAAATGGCTTGCCTGGGAAAGTATGGAGCATGACGGATATGAATCGGACAAAAGCCGGTTGTTTGTTATGAATCTTCAAACCGGAGAAAAGACGGATGTTTCAACTAATTTTGACCAGAACTCAAATGGGTTGACCTGGTCGGCTAACAGCAAGTCAATCTACCTGGTTAGTTGCTGGCATGCAGTGACCCAAATCTATCGTGCAGATATTGCTGCTAGGAAATTTACGCAAATCACCAAAGGTGTTCAGGATTATACCTATGTTGCTCCGGCAAAGGACAAACTGATCGGGGTAAAGCATTCGATGAGCAAGCCGGATGAGATTTATTCGATAGATCCCAAAACGGGAAAAGAGACCGAACTGTCATTCGAAAACAAAGAAATTCTTTCGCAACTGGAGATGGGGAAAGTGGAAGAACGTTGGATTACAACTACCGATGACAAACAAATGCAGACCTGGGTGATCTATCCACCGCATTTCGATAAAAATAAAAAATATCCTACTTTGCTCTACTGCGAGGGCGGGCCACAATCTACCGTGAGCCAGTTCTGGTCGTACCGTTGGAACTTCCAAATGATGGCCGCCAACGGCTATATCATTGTGGCTCCGAACCGCCGGGGCCTACCCGGTTTCGGGATGGATTGGCTGAAACAAATCAGCGGTGATTATGGCGGACAAAACATGAAGGATTACTTTTCCGCTATCGATGCCCTGGCAAAAGAGCCATTTGTAAACAAAGACAAACTGGGATGCGTAGGTGCAAGCTATGGAGGTTATTCGGTATATTGGTTGGCCGGACACCATGAAAAGCGCTTCAAGTCATTTATTGCCCATGATGGCATGTTCAACCTGCCGCAACAATACCTGGAAACGGAAGAAATGTGGTTTGTTAACTGGGATTTGGGTGGAGCTTACTGGGACAAAGCCAATGCCATTGCCCAACGTTCGTATGCCAATTCTCCCCATTTATTTGTCGATAAGTGGGACACCCCGATTTTAGTCATCCATGGTGAAAAAGATTACCGTATTTTGGCTTCCCAGGGTATGGCCGCTTTCAATGCAGCTAAATTACGGGGAGTTCCGGCTGAAATGTTGATCTTCCCGGATGAGAACCATTGGGTACTGCAACCCCAAAACGGCATACTCTGGCAACGTACATTCTTTTCGTGGTTGGATAAATGGTTGAAATAAGCCATTCACTTTCTAACTAATTGAAGCTCCTGTTTTAATCCATCAGGAGCTTTTTTTTACTCCCAACCGGATAAATTAAAATTCTTTTGCTCCAAAAACATCAAAGTAATAAGTTAATTTTGTATTTTTACAACAATTAATCTTTTTCCTATGCAACGTTTCGCTTTGTTTATTCATCATACGTATAGAGCATGAAATCAACGACTGCAATATCTGACGAGGAACAGTTGGTTGCCGGATGCAAAGCAGGTAAAACCTGGGCTCAGAAAGGTATCTTTGAACGATATGCATCGGCCATGATGAGTGTATGCGTAAGGTATGTACCCGACCGGGAGACGGCAAGGGATTTGCTTCAGGATGGGTTCATAAAATTGTACACAAAGATCGACACTTATTCAGGAGACGGATCGTTCGGAGGATGGGTAAGGCGAATCTTTGTTACTACCGCGTTGGAATACCTCAGGCAAAATGATGTATTAAAACAAAGTGACAGTATCGAGGAATACAGCGATTCAATACAAACAAACGACTTAACCATCCTTGATAAGCTATCGGCAGATGATTTAATGGGTTGTGTAGCAAAATTACCGGATGGCTACCGGACAGTATTCAATCTGTATGCCATTGAAGGATATTCGCATACCGAGATTGCCGAAATGCTGGAGATAACCGAAAGTACTTCCAGAACACAATTTATGCGGGCACGAAAGCTCCTCCAGAAAAACGTACAAGCACTCATGGAACAAACACATGCAGGACAATACAAATAATAAAAAACCGGATGCATTTAGTGAGATCTTCAGACAAAAACTGGAAAATCACGAAATACCTGTTACTGCAAACAGTTGGGACGAGATTGATGTGCGTTTAAAGTTCAAAAGGAAAAGGATAACACCTTTCTGGTTTTGGCTATCAGGAGGTGCAGCGGTAGCGGCATTAGCATTGCTTTTTATACTCCGTCCCCTGAATGAGACGAAGGATATCATTGGAAAATCAACATCAGCGAATAGTCGCTCAGTACATGCCCCCAAAGGGTCAATTGCAAATTATCGACATTCAATTTCCCCAAAACTCCTAAAAAAGAGTTCTGTTCAAATAGGACTCATTGCGAACAACCAACCTTCAAAAGCCACCCAATCGACCAAAGCACCCGTAAAAAAAGCTAAGATTAGGACTCAGGCATCCGATCCGGTTCAATCAACCAGAAGGACGGATTATCCTCCCGCCCGGGCCGACATAACTGATTCGGTTGGGATCAATAAGAATGTGGCTGAAAATGACAAGAAAAAAGAGAATGATATTGCACGAAACACATCAGTCGGCAAGGACTCTGTTTCAAAAAAGGGTCGAAACATCCCCAGCAGTTTGGTGGAAGAGCCATTCAACAGACCTATTGCAAAGACAAAAAACAAAAATAATTGGTTACTTGCAGCTGCTGTTGGTTCTAACGGGAGAGGACCTGCAGACAACAATAATTATGAATTAGCGACCGGGAGCCAAAATACCATTGGCAAAAGTGCAAGCTATGCAAGCGTCGTGAAGCCAACCGGATTTACGGACATAAGCTATAATCCGCCAATCTCGTTGGGATTGATCATCCGGAAAAACCTGAGCAACGGATTAGGCCTGGAAAGCGGATTGGTATATACCTATCTGTTAACGACTTTTGGAAGCAACGTCAAGCCGCTAAACGATGCCCAATTGCATCTGCATTATATAGGCGTTCCGCTTAACCTTGTTGTCCAACTATGGAACAGTTCGAAATGGGAAATCTATTTATCGGGGGGAGGAATGGTCGAGAAAGGCCTAAAATCAGTTTATATACAGAACCAGTACGGAGGTAGCCAAACAATTACTACGAAAACCATCACCGATATTGATGGCATCCAATGGTCAATTAATGGCACTGTTGGTACAACTTATAAAATCCAGCATAACCTGGGCATATTTTTTGAACCAAAAGTATCGTATTATTTCGACGACGACCAACCGATAAGTGCCCGTACAAAATATCCGGCCGTAATTGGGTTGAGTGCCGGCGTAAGATTCCAGTTTGAATAGGACACAGAAAAAGATTTTAATCATTGAAGCTTTATGAAGAAAAAAGTTGTAAATCATTCGCTTGTAATTTTAGTATTAGTGGTTAGTTGGGGGTTATTCCAGGCGTGGAAGGAATCGAAGAATCCGTTTGCCTTCTTTTCAAACCCTAAAAACGCGATTGAAAAGTCCAACTATGTATCGGATAAATCAATTAAACTTGACACAAAAGAGAGCTATAGGCTTAAACATTACTTAAAAGAATAACAGGGTACAATGATTTGAATTTCCTTAAAAGTATGTCCTTGACTAAAGCCGGCTCTGAATACTATAACTACCGGATGAAGGATAAATCTATTATAACTATTTAACCATGCTGCTATGAAAACGATTTTTAAACTTATAATCATTGTTTTGTTGACGGCAGGTTGTACTGCCCAAAACGAACCAACGATTCCCGTTCCGGCTACTGCAAAGCAAATAGTCCTAAAAGCAGGAATGGGAGTCCGCGTAAATCAGGATAATGAATTTGCCTTTGATTTACTGAAAAAGACCATCAACTCTTCGGGGGAAACCAACGTATTTATATCCCCATTAAGCGTCAGTATAGCTCTTGGAATGGCCTGGAACGGAGCCAACGGGGATACCAGGACCGAAATGGCAACCGCACTTAAAATGAATGGCATGTCTGTAGCCGACCTGAACGGATATTATCAGATTATGCAGTCCACCTTGCCAACCATTGATCCGACCACCAAATTAAGCATCGCCAATTCATTGTGGTATAAAACCGGGCTCCCTGTTAAAACAGACTTTTTAAAAGTAAATTCCGATTATTTCAATGCTTACATTAAAGAACTGGACTTCTCGCAAAGTTGGGCGGTAGATACCATCAACAACTGGTGCGCCCGAAAAACAAATAATCTGATTAAAAATCCGCTTGATCAAATTTCTTCAGGAGCTGTTATGTACCTGGTTAATGCCATTTATTTCAAAGGAATATGGAGGAAACATTTTGACACCAAGAACACCACAGAAGCGACCTTTACCAATGAACTGGCGAATCCGGTGAAAGTAAACATGATGTACCAAAAAGATACTTTTGCGTATGCAGCGGATGACTATGCCCAATACCTCGACATGCCCTATGGAAATAATGCTTTTAGCATGACGGTTATTTTGCCGAACGACGGAAAAACCACTGCCGACGTATTGAATTATATGACCGCCGACAATTGGAACAGCCGGCTTGCAACTCTGACCGCAAAAGAAGTGAAAGTGTATTTGCCCCGGTTTAAAACACAAAACAAATTCCTGCTCAACGATCCGCTTATAAACATGGGGATGAATCTGGCTTTTTCAGACTATGCAGATTTTTCGAATATAGCCAATGCTAATCTTAAGATTTCAAGAGTGCTTCATGACACGTATGTAGAAGTAACCGAAGTAGGGACAGAGGCTGCAGCTGTTACTGTAGTAGAAGTTATTGATACCGCTGTTTTAAATCCACCGACGCCAGTCTTTAACGTAAATAAGCCATTCTTATTTGTTATTCGTGAAAAGAGCACCGGAGTAATCCTCTTTGCCGGTAAGATGGGGAATGTGGATAAATTCTAACGGATCCTGAAACATAAAGCTATGAGAAAGATGAAGAGAGCCAGCCTGCTGAAGCTGGGTAGTTGTCTTGTAACTATGCTTTTTATATTATTTGTCCAGGGATGCGGACAAAATGAACTTATCCTGAATAGCGATACCCGTTATCCGACTACGTACAAAAAGCAGGATGCCACTACACTTATACAAATGCGAAGAGAGTTTGCCACTGCAAACCCATTCCTCACCAGTTCAATCACAGACTTTGGTTTTTGTGGTTTTCTTGACAATCTTTTACCGGCACCGTGGCCTGCCCGTATTCCGGATTTAACCAGATCAGAGGCCATCAATGCGACTCAATCATTTATTGCACAAAATTCTTCTTTTTTAGGAGTTAAACCGTCTGAAAAAGTCACATTCTCCAGAGTTGATTCATTTACTGTATCCGACGGTAGTGTTAAGTGGCATCTTTCTTCTAATCTGCAAAAACAGGACACCCTGGAAGTCTATGATACGCATTTGAACTTCAGCCTAACAAATGGGAAAATAACTTCCTGCGAAGGAAATTGGTATCCTGCTATTTATGTCCCCGCTAAAATAAATGTAAATAAAGATAGGGTAAAATCGATCCTTCTAAACAAGGTAGTCTATCTATCGGATATTGCGGGTAGGCCGATTCCAATGACCATTACAGCAAAAAGCCTGGAAACGGCAGCGTTTTCCAACATGATTTATCCACTCAAAACAACAGCTAAAATTGAATTGCATGTTGTATGGGTCGTGAGTATTCCGGATGTTTTTTATGTAGTTTATCTGGACGTCATGTCCGGGGAGATAATCGGCGGTTTTCCGACAGTTTATTCTTAAAAACAAATACGGAGTGATTTAAAACCACTCCGTATTTGTTTTATTTTAATTGGATGATTATCCGTAAATAATCTTACCGTTTTCGTCTTTAAAATCCTCAAAACTTTTGTTGTATTGCTCCATGGCACGGTAGCTCATAGCCATACTGGAGAATCCGCCATCATGATACAGGTTTTGCATGGTTACCTTACGGGTCAGGTCACTGAACATAGCAACGCAATAATTGGCACAATCTAACGCAGAGGCATTACCAAGCGGTGACATACGTTCAGAGAAATCAAGCAAGCCATCCATGCCTTTCACGCCACTACCGGCAGTGGTAACTGTTGGTGATTGAGAAATTGTATTTACACGAACATTATGTTCCCGGCCATAAATATAACCAAAACTACGGGCTATCGATTCCAGCATCGATTTAGCATCGGCCATATCGTTATACCCGAAAACAGTACGTTGTGCTGCCATGTACGACAAAGCCACCACAGAGCCATATTCATTGATAGCATTCATTTTCTTTGCCACCTGAAGCATTTTATGAAATGAAATGGCCGAAATATCCAGTGTTGTAGCCAGCATATCGTAATCCAGGTCATCGTAGGTTCGTTTTTTACGAACATTGGGAGACATTCCAATGGAGTGCAGCACAAAGTCGATTTTTCCGCCTAAGACTTCCATCGATTGTGCAAAAACCTGTTCCAGGTCTTCTACACTGGTTGCATCAGCCGGAATAAGTTTGGCATTAAGCCTTTCAGCCAACTCATTGGTAGTTCCCATCCGTACTGCTATCGGAGTATTTGACAAGGTGATAATTGCACCTTCTTCCACCACTCGCTCAGCGACTTTCCAAGCGATTGACATATCGTTCAACGCTCCAAATACAATACCTCTTTTCCCTTTTAATAAATCGTTACCCATGTTTATTTAATTAATGGTTTATCGTTATTAAACATTTCAAAAATCGAAATGTTTAAGTAACCCAACCGAATTTCTGCACAAAGATAAGCATATTGTGCAATAGATTAAAATCTTTCAGGAAGAACTTTACGTAAAAACTCATTAGTAAACTAACAACCAGTTATTTAACGAGCATTCGTTATATCTATATTCTACATAAAAAACACGAAGCAGCAACTTTTATAAACAAGACAACCTCAAAAAAAGTTTTTGAGGTTGTCTTGTTTATAAAAAGAATATTATTATTTATTTACTTTAAATTTGGCATTTCCGTTTTTAATGAAATCGACAATTTGTTTAGCAGCAGCAATACCTGCATTAATATTGGCTTCTGAAGTTTGAGCTCCCATTTTCTTAGGTGTTGAGAAATAACGTCCTGCCAGTTTTTCAGTCATTTCAGCATCAACACCCGGCATAATATCCGTTACGTATTTGAAATCGGGACGTGATACCATGAAATCGATTATCTGAGCTTCGTCAATCACTTCTTTCCGGGCCGTATTAACCAATATGGCTCCTTTAGGTAACCGACCAAGCAAGGCTGCATTAATTGATTTTTTTGTTTCGGCTGTTGCCGGAATGTGCAGAGATACAATATCACAAGTGCTGTATAACTCTTCTGCCGATTTAACAGGTTTTACGGCATCCTTTTCCATAACCGAATCGGGGCAAAATGCATCGTAAGCATAAATTTCCATGCCAAAACCTTTGGCAATGCGGGCTACGTTACGCCCCACGTTTCCGTAAGCATGAATACCCAGTTTCTTGCCCATTAATTCGGTTCCTGAAGTCCCGTTATAAAAATTACGAACTGCATAAACCAACAAACCAAACACTAACTCGGCAACCGCATTGGCATTTTGTCCGGGCGTATTCATGACACATACTCCGGCTTTGGTAGCAGCTTCCAGATCGACATTATCATAACCGGCACCTGCGCGAACCACAATTTTCAATTGTTTAGCAGCAGACAGTACCTGTGCATCAATAATATCGCTGCGAATAATGATGGCATCAGCATCCACTACAGCATCCAACAGTTGTTGCTTTTCTGTATATTTCTCAAGTAAAGCCAGTTCGAAACCGGCAGCTTCAATTTCCTGACGAATACCGTCTACCGCAATTTTTGCAAACGGTTTATCAGTAGCAATAAGTACTTTCATGTTTTTTTATGTCTAAGGTCAAAGGTCAAAAGTCTAATGCCGTTATTATACAGGCATTAGACTTTTGACCTTTGATAAATTTAATGTTGTTTTTCAAATTCCTGCATGCAATCCACCAGTGCCTGAACACTTTCTATCGGCATTGCATTATATATGGAAGCACGGAAACCACCTACCGAGCGGTGCCCTTTGATCCCAACCATTCCTCGTTCTGTAGCCAGTTTTAGGAAATCAGCTTCCAGTTCCTTATAATCCGGTTTCATTACAAAGCAAACGTTCATTCTTGAACGATCTTCCTTAGCTGCTGTTCCAACGAAAATTTTGCTGTTATCAATGGCATTGTAAAGCAATTCGGCTTTCGCAATGTTTTTCTTTTCCATTTCAGCCAAACCGCCGTTTGCTTTCAACCAACGCAAGGTTTCCATGGCGCTGTAGATAGGCAATACCGGAGGAGTATTAAACATAGAACCATCGGCAATGTGCGTTTTATAATTAAGCATGGTAGGGATGTAGCGTGAAACTTTACCCAACAATTCATCTTTTACAATAACAAAAGCCAATCCAGCTGGTGCCAGATTCTTTTGTGCCCCACCATAAATGATACCATATTTCGAAACATCCATGGGACGGGAAAAAATATCGGAAGACATATCAGCCACCAAAGGCACCGGAGAATCAAGGTCTGTCAGGATCTCTGTCCCATAAATGGTATTGTTGGTCGTAATGTGGAAATAATCAGCGTCAGCCGGGATAACATAATCTTTCGGAACAAACGTATAGTTGGCATCTTTCGAAGAGGCAACTTCAATTACTTCACCAAATCCTTTGGCTTCCTTCATGGCTTTATTTGCCCAAACACCTGTATTTAAAAAAGCGGCTTTCTTTTCAAATAAATTAAACGGAACCATACAAAACTGCATACTTGCTCCACCACCAAGAAAAAGCACGGAATAACCTTCGGGAATATTCAACAATTCTTTGAAAAGCGCTACCGCTTCGTCAATTACTGCCTGAAAATCTTTTGAACGATGGCTTATTTCCAATACTGATAATCCGGAACCGTTAATTTCCAATACCGCTTGTGCAGTTTTTTCGACAACTTCACGGGGTAAAATAGAAGGTCCCGCACTAAAATTATGTTTCTTCATACTTCAATTAAGTTATATTTGTTTGATAGTTTCATTTTTGGAAAGAAAGCACAAAAGTACTATTTTTTTTACTCCTGACCTTGAAAAAAATGTGTTTTTATAATCTTTTGGGTATGATCATTCACATCCATTCATCAGTAGCTCAAAAAAATACATTTTTATGCACAAACCCAAAATTACTGTGCAAAAAAAAACAGGGAACTATTTCCCTGTAATGATTCGCTTCACTTCATTTAGTTTATTCAGTGCTTCTATCGGAGTCAGATTGTTTACATCCAGGTTTTTTATTTCATCCCGGATCTGTTCCAGGACAGGATCATCCAGTTGGAAGAAACTGAGCTGATACCCTTCACGCTGTTGGGCTATATCACCTACCGGTTTCGAAATGCCCGACTGGCGATTATCCGTTTCCAGTTGTTGGAGGATTTGTTCCGACCGTTTTACAATGCTTTGCGGCATGCCGGCCATTTTGGCTACGTGGATACCAAAGCTATGCTCACTTCCCCCCCGGATAAGTTTTCGCAGGAAAATCACTTTTTTATCCACTTCTTTCACCGATACATTGTAGTTTTTAATCCGATGAAAGCTTTTCTCCATTTCATTCAACTCGTGGTAGTGGGTTGCAAAAAGTGTTTTGGCTTTACAGGCAGCATGTTCGTGAATATATTCCACAATGGCCCAAGCTATGGATATTCCGTCATAGGTACTGGTACCGCGTCCCAATTCATCAAATAGCACCAGGCTGCGGCTCGAAAGATTATTCAGGATACTGGCCGCTTCATTCATTTCCACCATGAAAGTCGATTCTCCCAGTGAAATATTATCGCTTGCCCCTACCCGGGTGAAGATCTTATCCACGACTCCTATTTTAGCACTCTCTACCGGCACGAAACATCCGATCTGTGCCATCAGGGTTATAATCGCAGTCTGACGCAGCAAAGCCGACTTACCGGACATGTTCGGCCCGGTAATAATAATAATTTGCTGGGATTCACTGTCCAGGTATACATCATTGGCAATATAAGTCTCACCGATTGGCAATTGTTTTTCGATAACCGGATGACGTCCCTGCTTGATATCAAGCACATCGGTATCGGTGATTTCAGGACGGACATATTTGTTTTCAGCCGAAACTTTTGTAAAAGAGAGCAAACAATCTAACTTGGCAATTAAGTTCGAATCCAACTGAATCGCCGTAATATAATCAACCAGGCTTAATACCAGTTCATTAAACAGGCGGGTCTCGATGGCAAGTATTTTTTCCTCAGCCCCCAGGATCTTTTCTTCGTATACTTTCAGCTCCTGCGTAATATACCGTTCGGCATTTACCAGTGTTTGCTTACGGATCCATGTTTCGGGTACCTTATCCTTGTGCATGTTCCGCACTTCGATATAATAGCCGAATACATTATTAAAACTAATCTTCAAGCTCGGTATGCCCGTTTCGGCACTTTCGCGTTCCTGTATTTTTTGTAGAAAATCTTTCCCGGAATAAGCCAGTTGCCTTAATTCATCCAATTCGGCATCAATACCGGGTTTAATGATGCCTCCACGATTAACCAGGTTGGGTGGGTCATTGGTAATCTCAGCTTCAATTTTCTCTGAAATAACGGCACAAGCGTTTAGTTGATCGGCAATCTTACGCAAGGTGACGTTATCAGTTCCCGAGCAAGCTTGCTTTATCGGTTCTATGGCTTTCAGTGCAACCTTCAGCTGTACTACTTCCCGTGGATTGATACGGCCGACCGCCACCTTGGAAATAATGCGTTCCAAATCGCCGATCAACGCTATATTTTGTTCGAGGAGAAGCTTTAAATCCGGACTCTTGAAAAAGTACTCCACCACACTCAACCGTTCATTGATCGGCTTCACATCTTTCAATGGAAAAGCAATCCAGCGTTTCAACAATCTCGCGCCCATGGGGCTGATGGTTTTATCGATCACGTCCAGCAAGGTTCGTCCTCCTTCGTTGATCGTTCCGTACAATTCCAGGTTCCTCACCGTGAAGCGGTCGAGCCACACGTAACGTTCTTCTTCAATCCGCGAAAGTTGGGTAATATGTCCGGTTTGCTGGTGATGAGTTAAATCCAGGTAATGTAAAATAGCCCCGGCAGCCACGACTCCATTCGGCAGGTTGTCAACGCCAAAACCTTTCAGGTTTTTGGTTTCAAAATGTTTCAGCAGCCTTTCCTGGGCAGTGTCCGGCGTGAATACCCAATCTTCAAGGGCATAGGTAAAGAATTTAGTCCCGAAGAAGCTCTCAAAATCTTTCCGTTTGGAACGGTCATAAAGCACTTCTTTCGGTCCAAAACTGTTTAGTAATTTATCCACATATTCGGAGGTACCTTCAGCCACTAAGAATTCGCCTGTCGAAATATCCAGGAAGGAA